>JBBSXK010000001.1:0-19178 GCA_038045805.1 Nanobdellota archaeon
AAATGGCTTGCATACTGAGCTTAGAACTGTTAGCGTTCTAGGAACAAGATTAGCACCTGTATCAGATTATAATAATCATTTGTCGAAGAATAAAAAATTATTTACCGAACTCGCAAAATTTGCAGACGAATATCAGTTTTATCAATTTACACTCTACGAACAAATAGATAGCGAATTTAATTTTGGTTCGTATAAAACTTCTGAAATAAACAGAGCTATAGAAAATATAACTATTGAGTCAATTAAACCATATTATGATGGAAGAATTGGCTCGGGATTTACGTACGATAAATTTGTAAAAAATAGAGATTATTATGAAGTAGGAGATTTGGACTATATTTTGATTAGTGTTTATCCGGCTACAGATACATTACCAAGTTACCATCCATTAATTAAAGATTACATAGAAAGAGCACGATTAGTTACGTCTGCTTTCGGTGTAACAGATATAGTTTTAGGCGGTTTTGGAGTGAATACTGATCCATCCCCGCCGCATTATACACCTTTGAAAGTAACACAGCAAATAGAGGGCGAATTTTATCAGGAAATTTTTGACAGATATGAAAATGAAGTAGAAGGAATAACTATTCATTATAGTACTGAAATGTATGGAATAAAAGACCATACTGCTTTAGAAGTTGTTTCAGAAAATTTTAATCAATGAAATTAATTGTTATTTGCAACAAAAATACCGCAAGCACTAATATTGGAAAAGCTTTGAAAAGTAATTATTCTGAGCTGCCAGATTCTGTTAAAATATTGGAATTAGATGCAGATATTTTGGATTTAGATAAATATAAGAAAAAGTTTGATGAGCTTAAGCCGGAAATAATTATAGTATTATCAAGCCATGCATCAAAAGCAAACGTTGATTCATTTAGCGTTCATCCAACAGGAAATTTTGATACTAATGATTTGGGAGGCAACAAAACAGAACTTTCAATTGCTCCTGCATTGTATTTGCGTACTGGTTTGATAGGAATACACAAACACGCAAAAAGACGGGGATGTATGGAATACCAAATAACTATTGAAGCTACACACCATAGCCCTACATTTAATTATTTAGTAATTTTTATTGAGATAGGCTCAAATGAAAAAGCTTGGAATGATAAACTTGCTGCAGATGTTTTAGCAGATGTCGTTTATGATTTAGTTACAAAAAAACTTGAGAAAGGAATAAGTGCAATTGGTTTTGGCGGCAATCATTATTCGCCAAAATTTCAAAAAATGATTGAAACACAAAACTATGCCTTCGGACACATCTGTCCTAAACACAAACTCGATAATTTAAATGATAAAATGATATTAGAAATGATTAACAAAACTATTCCGAAGCCAGAGCAAGCGGTCTTAGATTGGAAAGGCATGAATAGCCTTCAAAGAAAAAATATAATAGATATATTAGTCAGGAATGGAATCAATTGGGTGCGGGCCTAAAGCTTCATTTATAGCGTTTTGTAAAACAGATTTATCTAATAATCCATCTTTTATGAGTCTTTCGCCCTTTTTTGTTAAAGTTATAACTTTTTCACTATTAGCTAATATTTCTATTAAACCTGTTTCTTTCAATCGAATTAACATTGCATGTATGAGCTCATTTTTTGGATAATCGTTATCATTTTCTAAATTATCATCGAAATAATCTTCAAATCCAAAGTCACTAAAATCACTATATCTGAAAATGGCAGAAGCGTAATATAATGCCTTGTGGAGTTCAGAAAAATATACAGTTTTATTTATATTTATGTAACTAAGGATAAATTTTTTAGCTACTTGCTCTCGATTTTTTATGTAAAATTCTAATTCTCTGGATATACTAAGGAGCATTCTTTTTTATTATACGATTTAGATTTAAGTTTATCCTAACATATAAAAACCCAGAATTATAGTTTATAGCAGCTATATGACAAAATTAAAGAACAGAAAATTAGATAAATTTCTGGAAAAAGCAGAGGATATTGTAGATATATTAGTATTTCCCGCCACATTGCTTTTAGCTTTTTTAGTCATTGGAAGCTTTTTTCTTCATTTAGAGGATTATGAACCTTATGCTACTATTGCTGATTATTTTATAATTTCGCTTTTCGTAGTAGATTTAGGATTCAAATGGCGTCATGTTCATAATTTGAAAAAGTTTTTCAAATTTTATTGGCTGGATATATTAGCAGTATTTCCATTTTACTTATTGACAAGAACGTATCTAGGATTTGCCCAATTTATAGGCGGAGCAGACGTACAGGAAGTTTTCCATACGATTGCCGGCCTGCGCGAGAGCCAGATAATCAAAGAAGTTAAAATTTTAAAAACATTACGCGGTATGAAATTGGGACAAAGAATAATCAGACTTATAGCTTTGAGATTAAGAGTAACGCATAATAAAATGTTACGACGTTATGCGGCGAAACAAAGAAAACAATTAAGAAAAAGATTTAAACGCTAGTAAAATCGTCAACTGATATTTGTAAATTCTCAGAATCTTTCAAAAGGCCTTTCGCTTTTAGATATTCATTTGCAAGTATCCAGAAAATAAGTCCAAGAGATTTTGCACCTTTGTTGTTGCATGGAACTATTATATCGATGTTTTCAGTAGTGTTATTAGAATCACAAAGTCCGATTATAGGAATACCGATATTTAATCCATCTTTGACAGCATTTTTATCTGGAAATGGATCTACAACTAACATAATTTTTGGTTCAAAAAACGTATCTAAATTAGGATTTGTTACTGTACCAGCAGGGTATCGTCCAGCAAAAACATGCTTGACTCCAGTTGCTTTTGCAAATGCTTTAACTGGTATCCAGCCATTTTCACGCCTTGAAATTATAACAATATCTTGAGCATCATATTTCGCTAATTTTTCAGCTGCAACTTTTAATCCGTCATTTACCTTTTCTACGTCAAGAACACACAAACCATTTGGATTTATTTTGTAGATATATTTAGCCATATGTTTTGTTCTGAATTTTGTTCCTATATGTATGCCTGAAGAAATTAACTGATCTAGTGGTACTAAAGTTTGTTTAATATCTGTCTGTGTTTGTTCCATTAGTCCTCCTCGATTTTAACTGGCTGTGGTCTTTTGATATTTATAGGCAATACTCCGGCTTTTAATTCTTCTTTTGCGATTGTTATAGTATTGTATACATCTTTAGGCCTTTTTATCAAAAGCGGTGCGCCCATAGAAATTTGCAAAGCTCTCGCACCTATAATTCGAGCAATTTCATATTTAGTAAATTCGTTTGCCATTGCGTATTTAAAGCCTAATCTCGCCTTTTAAACTTTTGTAACTCTATTATTTCGAAGGAATAAGCTTTCTTAGTTTTTTGCCTAACTCGGCAGCTTTTTCTGTAAGTTCAATTACTTCTTCGGCTGTAAGCGGTCCAGAACCGCCTTTTTGCATAGCAGATATTGTTCCATCCTCAACTGTTGCTATAGATAATCTGGCATCAAGCTCTTTTTCTTCGCGCATTGTTGCATCAACAAAAAGATTGCCACTTAATTTTCCAAAAGTTGTAAGTATTGGAATTTTCTGAAGTGGAAGTTTTGTTTTTGTTAGTTCTTTATGTAAAACTTTTTCTTCATCTTCATCGTATTTAGGCAATAGGGTTGTTTTGAGTGCAGCTATTGCACCAAGAGCACCTGCATCGAGTAAATTGCCATCGTCATTTATTGGATAAATGTCTACGAAAACCATCCAAACTTTTTCTTTTGGTTTAATACAAAGTTTGTCTAAATCAATAGCATGACATTCGCGAATACCTCTGTCAATTACTCTTGAAAGTTCAATTGAATCTTTGCTTGGCGGACCAAATTCAAAATTTGGACTTGCTAATGGAAGCAATTCTGCATTTACCATTAAAACTCCGCTCTCAGGCGAATCTGGAAAAGGTTCTCCAACGTCTAATTTAACTCCAACAAGAACTTCTGTTTTTCCGATTAGAACTCTCGCTGAGCCGTTAGCTCGTGCTATAACGCCAGTTTCTACTTTTATATCTCTGTAATCAAAAGATTTTCTTCCGTCCTCGCGTTTTCCTTTTGCGAGTAATTCAGTCATATATGGTTTTAACATTGGCATTTTATTCAGTCTCCTGTTGAGTTTCAGTTGCGTATTTTTTTTGCAAAGCTTTTTTCTGCAGTTCGTATATTTCTTCGCAGGCTTTTATGCTCATATCTATTAGTTTCTTTGATTCAGCTTTTGTAAGCATACCATCCATTTGCAACAAAGTTATTTCTTTTGTTCGTGGAAGAATTGCAAGTGGCATATCAACTTCGCCAAAATTATCTTCTGGTTCGAACAAATCTAACATAAGCGTTCCATCGGCTTTTCCAGATGCGATTGAACAGATTAAATCCTTCATTTCTATTCCAGCATCGGCAAGTGCGACAGAGGCTGCATTTATTGCTGCAGTTCTCGTTCCAGCATTTGCATTTATAATTTCCATAATTACTGTTATCTCCATGCCGGCATATTTTTCCATAAATATTGCTGGCGCTAATGCATCCGCAATTACTTTTGAAATTTCAGTACTTCTTCGGTTTGGTCCTGGTCTAATTCTTTCTGATGTTGAAAATGAGGCCATTCCATAAACGCAATTCAGAAATGCCTGTTCGGTATCAAGATTTCTTCTTGGCAAAACTTCTTTTGGGCCATATACAGAACATATAACTTTAGTTCCTCCTAGAGTAACCATAGATGAACCATCTGCATTTGGTATTACGCCAACTTCTATTTCCATTTCTCGCATTTCATTTGCTTTTCTACCATCAAGTCTTTTTCCGTTGACGATAAGTTTTTCTGGTGCTCCTACTTTACTTCCCATTTAGTTCTTCTCCTCTAACATAGCTTTGACTTTCTCAGTCAAGCCAGATAAATGACTTTCTTTTTCAATTAATTTGATTGCTTTCGCAACTTTTGCTTCTTTTTCGGCATTTCCTTGTATCCACGCTAAGCCGTTTTGTCCGATTAATATTTCGCAGCCCGATAGATCTTTTAATGTTTTTATCATAGAGCCTTGCTTTCCGATTATTCTAGGAATTTTTGTAGGTCCGACTTTTATGATATTTCCACCAATTAGTTTTCTGTATGGGCGTCTTTTTGCCGACAAAGAAATATATCCAGATTCGCTTATATCTGTTATTTCTCCAAATACGTAATCGCCAATTTTGAAATAATCCGCAAGTTTGCTATTTTTCAAATCAACATAATTCATAGAAATTTCTCCAACGTTTAAGTCAATTTTATATGGACTATCTATTTCTAAATTCCATCCAAATTTTCCAAAGCCATTTATTTTCGCAATAATTACATCGCCTCTTTTTGGCGAGTATTTGCCTGCTAATGGTATTACTTTTATTACTCTGCCTTTTACGGAGATTAATCCGATTGTGGCCGCATATATGTTCTCGCCGTCTCGGAATGCTCGTCCCGAAGGCAAATATTCGAGTCCCTCTGCTAAAAGAGCGCCAGGAACTACTATATCTTTATCTTTTATATGTATTTTTTCTGTCATTATAAAAACCTCATGTTCTCAACTATAAACTTTTTTGAAATTTCCATTATTTTTCCTCTTCAATTATAACTTCACCAGAAGTAAGTCCGTTAGCAAGATTAAAAAAATCAATTTTTAATCCCGCGGCAATTTGAACTTTTATTTCAACAGAACCATCGTTGTTCCATTTTTCACTGGTAAATTTGTATTTTCCTTTTAATGCTGAATATGCACTACCAGCATATTTGGCCGGAAGTGTGATTATAAACTTTACCTTCTCTAAACTTATAGGAAGTATAACTCTTAAGCTTTCAATTATTCCATCTAATTGTTCTTCAACAGATTTGTAAGCATCAATTTGAATTTTTGCCTGCTGCATCGCATTTTCTATTCTAACTCTTGGATGCGGCAATTTTGTTTTTGGATCCGCAGCATTGGTTTGAATGTAATCAATTATTTTAGATTTTTTAGCTTCAAACATTCGTTTTCTTTGTTCTTGCGTAAGAGAAAGTTCTCCTTTCCTTAAGATTATTGTTGCAACTTCTTTTTCATTATCTGTGCCAAGCCATTTTTTCATATCTGTGTGGGCTGCAAGTTCTCCTCTTTTCGCATCTGAAAATATTTTTGGCGTTTCAAGAATATCTTTTAAATCAATATTTTTTCCCGATCTAAATTCAAGAGCTAAATCAGAATCTCTTAATACGATTTCGAAAATAACTCCGCCTTTTCTAATCTTAGCAATAGTTATTGGGTCTGTTCTGTCTCTGCTTATATTTTGTGTTCTGAAAGCCATTTATTTTAGTTCGATCTTTTGGGCTTTGTCTTGTACTTTTACAGACATGGCTTCTAATCTTTCAAGTGAAAATTCTTTTCCAAGAATCTCCTTGAAAATATCAAGTGCAAGTTTTTGAGCATCTTCAGCAGTCATATTTTGTTTCCATTTCTTTTCCAAAAGTACATTTGCTTCAGGAGCTCCGCCGCCGATAGCTTTCGCATAGTATTGAGTGTATATTCCGGATGGGTCTGTTTCAAACAAACGTATTCCAGTTTTATCCACTCCGCCAAAAAGGAAACTTACACCAAAAGGTCTTATTCCTCCATATTGAGTATATTGCTGTTCTATATCTGAGATATATTTAACAATGTCTTCGACTGCAGGCGGTTCGCCGTATGTTAATTTGTACTGCTGTGCGAAAACTCGTGAACGTTTGATTATAACTCTTGCATCATTCATATATCCAGAGAAAGATGAAATTATGTGGTCGTCTATTTCAGAAATCTTTCTTACTGATTCGGCAACTAATAATTTTTCAGTTAATCTTCGGTCTGACATTAAAATAATCCCATCTTTGTGAACTATACCGAGTGTAAGTACGCCAAGACTTACAGCTTTCTTTGCATATTCTACTTGTAAAAGTCTTCCATCTGGACTAAATACTGTAATTGCGCGATCATATCCCATCGCTTGTTGCGGTAATAGATTACTCATTTTCTTAACTCCTTTAATTTGTTAACAGCACCAGATACTTTTATTGAAGATATTGTTGCTTTATGACCTTCTATATCTTTAACTAATGCAAGTGCTGCAATTGTATCGTCAATGTATTTGTGTCCTGTTCGGACTATGGCGTGTTTCCCATCCCACGTATCCGATAATAATTGTACTCCTGCGCGAGCCATGTTTAACTCACCGAGAAATTTTAGACCAGCCTGAATGACTGTTCTTTCTAAATCACCTTTCTCGACTCTTTGAGTAGAATCGACTTTTATCCTTATATAACGTTTTCGCTCCTTAGAAGAAGGCTGTATTTTTGCCATTGTGTTAGTAATATAACGTACACCTATTTAAAAATCTACTCTGTAGAGGTCTCATATAAATCTTCTAATATATCATCTATACCCTTCAAAGCGAATTTGTCAGCTGCTATGCTAGTTATTGAACCATTTATTTTTTTAGCAATTTCTAGTCTCGAAACATAATTTGTTTTGTGCAATTCTAATAGCGCGATTAAATCATTCCTGCTAATATCGGCTGGCAGCTTTACTTCTTCTATTGGTGTAAATTCTTTTATAACTTCATAGCCGTTAATAAGAGCCTTGCCGCGCGCCGTCATATCATCGGCATTAAAAATTTTATATTTATCATTATCTTTATGCCTACTTATTTGTATTGTCATATGTTTGAGCTAAATTTTGCAATTAAAAGGATAACTGTAAGTAATTACAATAAAATTAATAGAAAAAAGCTTGTTTATATTTTATAGACTAAATCTCGCGCTCTTGCAGGTTTATTTGTTTTCATACCTATATTATCGCCGCGTTTTGCAGTCTTTATTGTGGTATGCTCAACTTGCATTGACTTTATAGGCTGCTTGAAATTTGTTTTTGGTCCTTCTATTGAAATTGTATCACCTACGCTTATTGGTTTTTTCACATCAATTACTGCAACAGAAATGTTATCGAAGAAATGTGTAACAGTTCCGACTAAATTTTTGCTTCTTAATTGAGTTTTAGAAGGTTTTTTTATAGATTTCACTTTTGCTTTTCGTTTGACATTCTTCTTAACAGCTTTTCTTCTGGCTGGTCGTTTCTGTGCTGTTTTTCGCTTAGTTTTGCGTTTAACCATATTTACCTCATAATTAACGTACATAGGTAAAATAAATAGTTTACTACTATAATTACTCAGCTTTTACAGCATTTGCGCCTTTAGTCCACTTCAATCTTTTTGGATTTCGCTTGAGTTTTAACATATATTTCTCGCACTTGCGCGAATGAAACCAAAGAATTTTACCAGTGTTTTGTATTAGCATTATTCCGCTTGCTCTGTCAAATTCTTTATTACAGTAAGAACATTTTGGCATCTTATCTCTTCCTGCCCTTAAGAGGACTCGCTTCAATTTCAGTTTCGTTAAGCATTAATATATCGCCAATTTTAACTGGACCAAGAACATTTCGTCTGATTATCTTTCCGTTATCTCTTCCAGCAAGCACTTTAACTCGTGCCTGTTTTCCGCCTTCTCTTGTTCCCATAGAACCAACTATTTCCATAACTCGTGCTGGATATGGTCCGGATTGTTCTTCACTAATTTCTTTTTCCTTTTGTTTAGCGTCTTTAGCCATTGACTAGAATTTATTGAGTTGTAACTTCTTCTGCAGTTTTATTTGCATTCACTTTTACAGAATCTTTTTTCTCTCCTGTAATATTTGAAATTTCAGTAATGATTTGATTGAGTCTTTTTTCATCTCCGGATTTGGTAATTGCTATAGCGCTCGTTGCTACTGGCAATCCGGCAGCAGCGCCCAGTTCAGATTTTGATGGAACAAAAACATAAGGAATTTTCTTTTCAGAACATAATAAAGGCATATGCATTATGATTTCTGGCGGACTTACATCGCCCGCAATAATAACTAATTTAGCTTCAGATCTTTCAATAGATTTAGTAGCTTCGTTGGTTCCCTTTCGGATTTTGCCGTCTGTTCTAGCATCCTGAATAAGTGCGAGAACTTTATCGCTTAATTCCTTAGGTACGTCGAATTTTCCCTGCATTTTTAATTATCCTCTTTTGTATAGCGATGGTAATCATCGGATACTAAAAACTTAAAAGTTGCATTTAAAAACATATCGAAAACCCGCATAATTTTATAAAGCGATATTCTTAGCCAAAATGATGTTAAAATTTAGAAGTGGAAATGCAATTATGCGCGTAAATGAAGCTGATTTGGAGTCAGGACATAGATTAGTGAGACGTGAAGTTTATAGTTTAATTGTACCTTATTTGGCACTGGGAGAACAAGTTTGCGGTACATACACATTAGATGAACATTTGGATTATAATCTTCTTCTTGGAAGCGAAGAGGCTAATCAAGCAATGGTTGAAAGTATGATTATGATAAATAGTTTATTATATAAAATTAGACCTAAATTAAGAGTAATGTCGGGCATCAAATTGAGTATGGAAAAAAAGTTTCCACATCTAATTGAGTTAGAAAAGTCAGAGTTAGAAGCGTCTATACGTGCAGAAATGCAAAAGTAAGCTTATTATCTCGCTTATCAAGCGTAACAAAGCCAAATCTTTCAAATTGTATTGTTTCGCCAAGCTTTAATTTTTTAAGAGCCATTTCACCCAAACCCTTTACAACTTTACCGTTTGGCATAAGAACTTCTGTTTTAATATTATTGCTTGGAAGCCACTGAATTTTTTGTATACTTTTATTTTCTTTGCTTGTTAATTCCGCATTTGTCTTTAAGTTTACATTATATAAATGCATTAGCCTTACTTCTGTATTTCCATATGTTTTCATGTCGTATTTTGGAATGTAAAGAGTTTTGCTCGTGTTAATTAGTCTTGTTTGATTTTTATCAGGGTGCAGTTTAACTTTCACATTTTTTATTTTTGGCGCGTTTTTAACAGAAATTTTTACTGGATCAGGAACAAACCAATATCTGTTTGCAGATTTATCAATTATATTTCTGTTATACGAATTTAAATTCTCAAAAAATTCATCAAGTGAAACGAGCTTGTCATTTTCATTAATTCCCATTTCAATTACAAATTTCGCAAGTGCTTGAGATTTATATCCGCGTCTTTTTAGTG
This sequence comes from Nanobdellota archaeon, assembly GCA_038045805.1. GTDB lineage: Archaea > Nanobdellota > Nanobdellia > UBA10117 > UBA10117 > JAGVWH01. The sequence continues at coordinate 10,089 of JBBSXK010000001.1, forward strand.
CTTTAAGAAATGGAAGTCTGACATCGTTCCAACCGCTGTATCTCTTTTTTTGTATAGCTTTTCTCGTTTCGGTTGTACTTACATTAAAATCTTTGAAGTTTATCCTGCCAACAAATAATGCAACCGGAATTTTCCAGCCCAGATATTTTTGTATTATTTCCTGCTTTTTAGCATTATCTCTATGATCTTTTCCTCTAATGGAATGGGTAATGCTAAGTTCGTGGTCATCAACTGCAACTGCTAAATTCATCAATGGCCAAACTCTGTACTTCTTACCTACTTTAGGATGAACTGAATTATTTATTCTAAGAATTGCAAAATCTCGCATAGCAGGATTCTTATCAGACATATTTGTTTTTAATCTAACGATAGCTTGTCCTTGCTTTATTTTTCCATTAAGCATTTCTTTCCAGAATTTTAATTGTGCTTTTCCATTAACATTTCTTTCCGGACAGCCTTCTCCTAATGTAACTAAGTTCTTCCATTTATTTGGACTGCAAAAACACACATAAGCATGCTCTCTTATAAAAAGTTCTTTAGCCCATTTGTAATATTTATTCATTCTTGAAGATTGCACAATAACTTTTGATACATGGTTATTTGTTGCCCATTTTGCATCTTCAGGAATCATTTTGTAAGCATCTATTTGAATATTTTCTGGATTTGTATCTTCTATTCTTAGAATAAATTTGCCGCCATATTTTTTTGCATATTCTGCATTTAAATTCATAACATAAACATGTCCGATATGTAATGGTCCAGATGGCGAAGGTGCAAATCTTGTAATCACTTTGCCGTATACTGTATTTTGCAGTTCAGGAAGAGTTTTTTCATGTACAATTGGCCGGTCAAAAAATTCGTTATAAATTTCTCTTAATTCGATTTCTTGTTCAGAGACATTTAATGTTCCTATATCTTTTATAGTTTTGTTAATTAATGGCAATATTAAATGAATATGTAATTTCAAATGTGGCCTTTCATTCAAAATTTTGCCGAGAACAGCTCCGGTTTGAGCCCGTCCTTCGTGCAAGTATGCGTTAGCAAGTGAGAATTTTCTAATATCTAATTCAAGGTTTTTCTCTTTTGAAAGCACCATTAAGTTTAATATACCATACGGCTTTTAAAATTATTACATTGGTGATGTATTATGGATATTGGAAAAATTTTTACCATTTTGGTAACAGCGCTATTTTTGTTAAGTCTGATTGGTACGCATGAAGTAAGTGCAGAAACAGACGTAACATTAGATGCTGAATTACCAGAATCTACTGTCGATCCGGATAGCGCCTTATACGGCCTTGATTTGGCTGTTGAGAATTTGCAAATCTCTTTAACAGGAGATGAAGAAGTCAAAACTAAATTAAGATCTAAATTTGCAAAAGAGCGCCTTTCAGAAGTCCGAAAGATGGTAGCGAAAGAACGACTTGATGCAGCCGAACGGGCAAGGGAAGAGCACAAAAAATATCTCGATATTGTTAAAAAAAGAGTCAGTGAAGAAAGATCAGACAATCCTGAAACTGAATTAGAAAGTGATGTAACTTTTGAAGCTGAAATACAAGAGCAGGAAAATACTGTTTTGGATTTAGATAGCGAAATACGTACTAAATATAGAGATAGATTAACTGATGAACAGAAAGCAAAATTAGACAAGCTCCTTGATGCGTTATCCGAAGATTCGGGCAAAACACGCGAAGAAGCGGCTAAGAAAATTTTACTAACGAGAGCTAAAATAAAAGAGCGCACACACAAAACTGATGCGGAAATAGATGAGCTGCGCGACAAAATCGAAAAGAGAAAAGACATAGTAACAGATAAAATGGATAAAGTTGAGCAGCGAATTGAGCGAGTTAGTAATTTCTTAGAACAAGTGAAAGAAAAAGCTCAAATGCTTAAAGATAAAGGCCTTGAGTTAGAGAAAGCCAATAGAGTAATTGCTAATGCTGAGAGACATTTAGCAGAAGCTAAAGCTGCATTAGAAGCAAAGAAATATGGCGAGGCTTATGGATTGGCAACTGCTGCTGGAAGAATTGCAATAGAAGCGAACCACTTGCTAAATATGTTGGAAAATAGAAGCGATAAATCAACAGAAGATGAAACAGGCGAGAGAGAAGAGAATCAATTAGATGACAAAGAAGTTGAAGATAAAACAGATGATATGATGGAAGAAAAAGACACTAATGAATCTGATACCGAAGAGCGAGATGGTGTTGAAGCAGAAGTTAAAGTAGAGTAATTACTCTACTTATTTATTTTTTTAATGTTTTATAAATTATTTAGATTTCAGGCGCGTCAGTTACAACATTATTTTTTATTCCAGCAATATCTTTAGTAAGATGGATTAAAAATAATTGATCTGTTCCCTGATTAGTGCCATTATAAGCAGGCTGGCCATTTATATCACTGATTCTATTATAATAGAAAATATAAAGCATATCTTGTCCTTTCGATATGTAAATCATAAGTGGATCATTTGCATTATTTACTTTTCTTACACCAACTATACCAACATCCGCATAAATGAGAATAGTTTCACTTCTCCAGCTGCCAGTGCTTATATAATTCCTTAATTGTGTTTGATTGAACTGTTCAGAATCATCAATATGTTTTGTCCAGATTCGGACAATTTCTTCGCTGTCTTTTTTCTTGAATTCCCAAAAGGCGGCATCTGTAACGCCTTCAAGCAAAAGATCTTTTCTAATGTCTGTAGGCATATCGGAAACCTGTTTATTGACTATTACGAGCTCCCAATCCTTCAAATATTTAGTAGGATTAAATTTGTTATAAAGTGCATTTGGACCTGGATCTGTTCCGCTGTTAATAAACGGTAAAGTACATCCGCTTACTAATATTATACTGATTAATAATACTGGCAACAAATAAACTTTCATTTTATTGTGATTCTAGAACTTGCTTGAATACAACATATGGCTGTGCTCCAACTACAAGTTGATAGCCGTCTTTATCATTTCCAATTAGAAAACTTGGTGTGCCAGATACGCCAACAGTATTTCCATCAGCTGTATCTTTGTTTATTCTTCCATCATGTTTATTTGATTCATAGCAAGTGTCAAAGTCTTCTACGTTTAATTCAAGTTCTTGTGCCCATTGGCTAAATATTCCTGGTGTCGCCAAAGAAGCTTGATTATCAAATATTTTATTGTGATACTCCCAAAATTTTCCTTGGTCTGCAGCGCATTCAGAAGCTCTTGCTGCAGGCATAGCTTGAGGATGAAAACTTAATGGATATTGTCTGTACATTAATTTTGCTTTGCCTGTATCAATCCAATCTGATTGTAAGCTTGGTAAAGTATCAGTGTAAAATCGGCTGCAAAATGGACATTCGAAATCTGAAAATTCTATTATAGTAATAGGAGCATCTGCACTTCCTTTAGTATGCGCATCAGTCGGAGCAGTAACTTTTAATTTTTGGATGCCGCCATCATTTTGGAAATCTAAAGTAGAACCACTTGTACCAGTTATTCCGCCTAGCACGCCGGTAAATACTAAAGTTCCAATTAGTGAAATTGCCAATACTATAGATAATATCATCCATACGGTGCTCTTAGAAAGAGTAAATGTAACTTTCTTTTCCTCTTCGATGCCTTCAGTCATATAAAAATGACATAAGACAGCTTTATAATTATTTCTATACTATTCCAGTAGAAACTAATAAATAGGCGTACATAGACTTTATTTTATGAATAAAGGGTTACTTTTGTCGGTAATGTTAATTGCAGTTATAGTAATTTCTGGTTGCGCCTATTTCGGTGCAAAAGATACCCTACCTATAATTAAAGAAAAAGAAAACGTAAAAGAGAAGACTGAAATAAAAACATCTTGTGGCGATGATAATATTTGTACTAAAGACATATTTAATGAATTGACTGGCAAGTGCGAATATGAAACTATACTAAATTGTTGTGGCAATAATAAATGCGAAGACGGAGAAAGGTGCGAAGCAGGAGCTATACAGACAGCTTGCATTAATGACTGCGGAAGATTGTGTTCATCGTACTTGATAGTTCACGCAACTGAAGATGCAGAGACAACCGAAGAAAATACATACATCTGTGGTTCTGAAGAAGGTTGCACAAAAATCGGAGACAATAAGTTCAAAATAACTAAAAGCGGAGCAAAAGTTACTACAAAGATATCAAATGTCGGTGAAACTTCATCTGACATTATAACTTCTAGTTTACTTTGCAAAACAGACGTTACATCTGTAAGAGACGGAGAGGAAATGGAAGGTATAATGTTTAAGGATTATTTCACAGATGATGATACTAAAAATACATTTAACAATGTAAATCCAATACAATCTACTAGCGATAATTTTGTATTTTATAATTTGAAATTCACTGCAACTACTATTCCAAATACAGACGTTACTTGCGACATAACTTTAAATTCAGATGAATTTGAGAACAAGCAAAGTGTACAACTTATGTTTGTAGGGTCTTAATATTGAAACCCTTTAATTTTCAAATGTAAATCTTTTATTTTGCCAAAATACATTACTTTATCAAACTCTGGTATCGCGTAAGCTTCAAAATTTTGAATATCTGTTAGGAATGGCGAAAGAAGTTTATCGGAAACAACATTAGTTCCTTCTGTAATGATATTAAAACTTGGAAGAACAATGATTGTTTTGCCGTTCCATTTACCTATAATGAAACTCTTTACTTTTTCAGTTGTAATACCATCAGATAGAGAAATAGCTGGGTGTTCGTGACCAATTATTATAACATCCTGCTTAACTTCTTTTGTCGGTAGAATATCTCCGTGCATCATTAATATTTTTTTAATACCATATGTATTTTTTATTGTCAAACCTTTTCTTTTTACGATTGAAGGCAAAAGCGGATCATGATTGCCTTTCAGAAGAATTATTTTATTCGTATATTTGTTAAACAAATTTAAAATTGCGTTTACATCGCGCCATTCTTGTCTATTTATAGTACCGAATTCATGCTTTAAATCTCCTGTAATTACAATCGCATTTAATTTTTCACCAATTTTTTCAAATATTTTTTCAAGGCGTTCTTCAGTATCTTTGAATTGGTATCTCGGAATTAGAACTCCACTTCGCGCCATAGCTTCTTCGTAACCAAAATGAAAATCACTAAATACGAGAATTTTCTCTTTCTCTAGATATAAGCCTAAATCAATTATACTTAATCCGGGATAAATTTGTTGCATGTTGCTGTCCTATTTTTGCCAGTGTCATTTGATGCATACGTTTGATAAACTCAAGGCGATCTTCCATTTTTATTATATCTGAGTAGCCACGAGCTATCAAATTTAATGCGAATGGACTTGGTATTTTTGTTTCAATTTCTTTTACATAAGTTTTGCCGGTTTTTATTTGCTGTAAAATTTCATCAGCATTTTTTACGTCCATCAAGTCTTCTAAAACTTCTCTTCGCGCTTCTTTCAAGATAGGAAAATCATTTGAAATTCGTTTGGCAGCATTGATTAATATTTGAGATGAAACTTGCTGTCTGCCGACAGCTTTTCTGTAGCCTTTATAAGTTCTTAAAATCATTAAGCTTCTGCCAGCGCAGTGTCTGAATCGTCTTTTTAATATATCTGTTTTATCTACTGCTAATTCCATAAGTTTTTGCAAATTTTCTTTCTTTAATTGTTCGATTCCTTCTTTAGCGCTAAGTTTTTGTGTACTTTGCAAATAGAAATTGTGATCTGTAATTGATACGAGTATATTGGTGTGATATATTTTAGAGTAAATATAAGCTAAACTCCTTGATAAAACATCATTTACTCTTCTGCCGAAACAACTATGGAATATTAAATAATGTTTTCCTTCAAAATGTAGGTTTTCTGCTATAATTCTGTCTGCTGTCGGTATTTCAGCGTAATTAAATTGCTCTTCAAAATAATTGTAAATAGCATCTGCCGTAGAGCCTTCAACATAAAGATAGCTTTTGATGAAATTTAAAATTTCATCTTTTGATTTGTATTTGCTGAACAATTCTCCAACTAATTTTCTAAATTTTTGAATAGACATAGCTAATTCGTAATTCAAAGGGAGCATATCTGAAAACCAGCTCGGAATTGTTGGCACCTTACCAGGAGCAGCAATTACTTGTGCTACCATACCTCTGCTGAAATTATATTGATAAGTATTACCGCCTAATACAAAAACATCACCGCGTCTCATTCTGTAAAGAAAATCTTCATCAATTTTTCCGATAGGTTGTTCACCGACTTTTACAATTACGTGACTCTCGTCTGGAATTGTTCCGATATTTGTTGCATACAAAACTCTTGCTAATTTTCCTTTTTTGCCTATGTTTCCAGTTTCTACATCGTGCCAAATTTTTGCATAAACATGTCTAAGCTCTAATTCAGCATAGTCTCCAGTAAGATATTTTATGACATTCAAGAAATCATCTTTCGGCAAGTTGCGATAAGAATAACATCGTTTTATAGTCGCATAAATATTTTCTATGTGGTCTATTTGCTCAATTGCCATGCCGTATATATGTTGCGCCAGAACGTCTAAGCAATTTTCAGGAATGTAAATATTATCTATTTGTTTTTCAATTGCATTTTTTAGAATTAAAGCATCTTCAAGTAAATCATCTCTATCTAAAACTAAAAATCTGCCCTTGATACTATCGTGTAATTTATGTCCGCTTCTGCCGATTCTTTGCAAACCACGCGAAACAGATTTGGGACTTCCTAATAAAATAACTAAATCAACATAACCAATATCTATTCCAAGCTCAAGAGAAGTAGAACAAACAACGCACTTCAGTTCACCATTTTTTAATCTCTCCTCTGTTTTTAGCCTGCTTTCTTTAGAAAGTGAGCTGTGATGTGCTTCTATATTTAAATTGTAATCTTTTGGATAACGTTCTTTTAGATTATGAATTACTCGTTCGGTTGCAGCTCTTGTATTCGTGAAAATTAAAGTTGTTTTATGTTCCTGAATTAATTCGTGAAGCATTCTATAAGTAGTTTTATCCAATCTGGCTTGCGTAACATCAACTAAATTATCGACAGGACATAAAACTTTCAAATCTAATTTCTTATCAAACTGCGCATTTACAATTACGCAGTCGCGCCCTTTGCCATCGTTATTTACACCAACTAAATATTTTGCAACTTCATCAAGAGGTGCAACTGTTGCAGACAAACCAATTCGTGTAAATACACCGGCTAAGTTTTGTAATCTTTCAATTGAAAGAGCCAAATGTGTTCCTCTTTTATTTGATGCTAATGCATGAATTTCATCAATTATAGTCCATTTGACATCTTTCAAAAGCGATCTAAATTTTGGAGCAACGAGCATAAGTGCAAGACTTTCCGGAGTTGTAACTATAATATGAGGTGCTTTTGTAAGCATTTTTGTTCTTTCATAAGCAGTTGTATCACCTGTTCTTAGAGCGACTCTAATGCCAAATTTATGTTCTGTCATTTCCGCCATTTCTTTTAACGGTTCAAGCAAATTCTTTTCTACGTCATTTGCAAGAGCTTTTAATGGAGAAATATAAATGCAATAAACTTTATCTTCTAATTCACCTTTTTCAGAAAGAATTATTAGTTCATTTAGAACAGATAAAAAAGCAGTAAGAGTTTTACCACTTCCAGTTGGAGCAGAAACTAAAATATTATTTCTGTTATGAATTTCTTTTACTGCAAATGTCTGTGGAGGAGAGAAATTCCTGAACTTTTTCCTAAACCAATCTCGAATAATCGGATTAAGTAAAGCATATATTTCTTCATCTGTATCTGGTTTTAGTTTGTACTCTATCATTTGAACACGCGAGGCAGTCCTTTAGGCGTTAGTTACTTTTAAGGCTTCGCTATAGAACTTTGTTATAGATATATTGTGATAATTTACTTATGAAACTTTTTGCCAATTGGCCCAAGAATTTCTACTAATGTATCTGCTACGCCAGACTTCAAATCCGCGGGATGCAATTTTCCTTCTACGTATGCTCGCTCAAGTTCTTCATAGCTCGAGAATTGCAAATTTCCTCCGAATTTATCCGGACGTACGATTTTGAAAAATCCAGTTAGATTTGGAAATACAATTAATTGTGCTATTTGCATTACTGGATTATCTTTTACAATTTTTGCAGGGCAATGCGCGCCTTTAACAGCGTTTCTGATTTCTGTAGGCGAATCTATAACTGAAATCATTGAACCAGGGATAGACGAACTCATTTTTCCAGCGCCTTTAAGACTTGAAATTAAAGGAGTATGAATTGCAATAATTGGTTTATAATTTACCAGAGAAAGAGTTTCTCTAGCAAGCATTTGAACTTTTCTTTGCTCCATTCCACCCAAACCAATATCTACTTTGAGAGCTTTCATATCAACTGTTTGCATAACTGGATAAATTGCCTGCGAAATAGAAGCATTTTCCGGATCTCTTGCTATTTCTGTCATACTTCTTAGACCTCTTTGTATCGTCGTCTTTAAAGAAATAGTAAGAACGTCATTCCAATAATTTTTATCGTATTGGAAACTTGAACCTTTTATAAATTCAGCATTTAGTCCAATTGCTTTGATAGATTTTTTCCAAATTTCGCATTGCTCATCAAGGAATTTCCAATTACCTTTTTTGTTTAAATAAGCATGTACGTCTGCTAATAGAATTTTGATTTTGAAACCAGCTTCCTGCAAGTCTTTTAGTTTTGTAATCGTAACCATATGTCCTAGATGCAAAGGACCGCTTGGTTCATAACCGCAATATACGATAGGATTTTTTTTAGTTTTTAATAAATTTAATAATTCATCTTCTGTGATTATTTCAACTGTATTGCGCTTAATTAATTCAAGTTTATTCATGTATAAGGTTTATATTCTATCAATTATAAAAGCTTTTTATGAGATTACAAGTTTATTTAGCAAGAAGCGGTTATGGCTCAAGGCGAAAATGCGAAGACTTAATTAGAGAAGGCCGAGTTAGAGTAAATAGTTTTGTTGCTAATTTAGGAATGAAAGTTGCTGACAAAGATAAAGTTGAACTCGATGGGTATTTGGTTTCAATGACTGATAGGAAAATTTATGTTATGTTAAACAAACCTCGCGATTACTTAGTATCTAAAGGCGATGAAA
>JBBSXK010000002.1:0-5932 GCA_038045805.1 Nanobdellota archaeon
AAGACACTTGTATAAAAAGTGATGAAGATGTATTAAAGGCTATACATTCTACATATTTGTGCGCTGGCAAAAATCATCAAGACATTTTCGAATACGATACAGATAAATTAGAAACGTTAATTGCTGCTATTCAACAACGGACAGATTTGCGATGGAAGTCTGTAAGTTTAGCAAAAGAAATGATTAGTAAACTTTCTGACCATCCAGATTATTTTAGACCAAGATTTTAAATTAAGATAAAACTACTCAATGACTCTAATCTCTATATGTAAATGCATCAGAATAAGCAGATTAGAAATTTAGTCTATAACACGAATTTCTATATTTACGTCTTGGGGTATTGGCACCCTCATTACTAAATGCAGAGCTCTTTCATCAGCAGCTATATCAATAAGCCGTTTATGAATTCTCATTTCCCATCGGTCGTAAGTTTCTGTACCTTCGCCATCGGGCGATTTTCTTGTACTTATGACTAGCTTTTTAGTTGGTAAATTAATAGGTCCTGCGTAAGTTATGCCTACCTTCTTTGCAATATCAGTTATCTGGCTAACTATTTTATTCAATTTCTTTATGTCTGTGCTGTATAACTTAATTCTTGCTTTTGGCATTTAATACCTACACGGTTAACAAACCGTTATTGGTTACCGCAATGCGATAAACAACATTAATCAATTCAAAAGTCTATTTAAAAACTTGTTGTATGAGGAAAGTAATTTATTATTGAACAGATATGTAATTATATGTTAATTGAAATAGGAGAACTAAGCTCTTTCAAAGAAGGACAGTTGAAACTTGCTGTCATAAACAATAAAAACTATGCTATTGTAAAACTTAAAGGAAACTTTTATTGCTTACGGGGTAACTGCACCCACAATCAAGGCCCGCTTTGGGAAGGAACAATCGAAGGCAATACATTAATCTGTCCTTGGCATTCAGCACAATTCGATATCAAAACTGGAAAAGTTCTTAGAGGCCCGGCTCTTGTAGATTTGAAAATTCTAAATTTGAAACAGAAAGACGGAAAATTATTTGCAGATGTAAAGTAGTTATAACGTTAGCATTTTGCTTATTTGCTGTTTAATGAATGATAAACCAAATGAAATAATTCCATAAAAACTTACCATAAAAACTCCTGGAGGTTTACTGCCTCTTTACGTAATCTGTACACATACCAGCTGCTACTGTTCTACCCATGTCTCTGATAGCAAACTTAGATAATCTTGGATTATCTGCTTGTTTCTCAATTACAAGTGGCTGTAATGGCTCAATAACTACTTCCGCAGTATCACCAGCCTTTAGAAAGTCTGGCTTACCTGGAATTGCCTGACCTGTTCTTGGATCAAGCTTTGCTTTGATTTCTTTAATCTTACATGATACTTGTGCTGTATGTACGTGGAATACAGGACAGTAACCTTCTGTTATAACAGTTGGATGGTTCAATACAATCATCTTTGCTGTAAATTCTTTTACAACTGGAGGTGGATTATCTAATGGACCGATTACGTCACCACGTCTCATATCTTCTTTACCTATACCTCTTAAGTTAATACCTACATTGTCACCAGGTTCAGCTGTTGGTATTTGTTCGTGATGCATTTCAATAGATTTTACTTCACCAACTTTGCCAGATGGCATTACTATAATTTGCTGATTTACTTTCATTACACCAGTTTCAATTCTTCCTACTGGAACTGTTCCGATACCTGTAATTGTATAAACATCCTGGATCGGCATTCTTAATGGCTTATTGACTGGCTTTTCAGGAATCTTAAAATCATCAAAACTTGCTACTAGAGTTTTTCCCTTGTACCAAGACATTTGTGGTGATGCTTTTGTTATATTTTCGCCCTTCCAAGAAGAAATTGGAATTATTGAAACTTCCTCAATCTTGTAGCCTACGCCTTTCAAATATTTCTGTACTTCTTCTTTTACTTCATTGAATCTCTTTTCGTCATAGTTTGCCATATCCATCTTGTTTATACCAACAAGAATCTGCGGCACACCAAGTGTTTTTGCTAAATTAATATGCTCTTTAGTCTGCTCCATTATACCTTCGCCCGGATTTGCAGAAACTACAAGCAAAGCTGCGTCTGCTTGAGATGTTCCTGTAATCATATTCTTAACGAAGTCTTTGTGACCAGGTGCATCAATGATAGTTATATAGAATTTCTGTGTTTGGAACTCTTTATAAGAAAGGTCTATTGTTACTCCCCTTTCTTGTTCCTCTTTAACCTTATCCATAATGAAAGCGAATTCAAAACCAGCCTTTCCTAATTCAGAGGCTCTTGCTTTCAATTTATCTAATTCCTGCTGAGTTACTGCACCAGTATCGAATAGAATTCTACCTACAGTTGTAGATTTACCGTGGTCTACATGACCGATGACTACAAGGTTGATATGTGGTTTTTTGTCAGCCATAATAGATTGACCTTAAACCCAGCGTTTAAAAGGTTTTTGCTTCTTAAAAATCGACTTACGTCGTTCTAGTAACTCGTAGCCAAAACTTGCTGCTCTAACGCCAAGCTTGTTTCTATATAAGTAGTAGCTATCAATTTAGCTGTTATTTTTGTATCATTTTTGTGCATATTTAGATAGAATAAATCAGTTAAATCCATTACAATTTCTTTTTTATAGTTAGTAAAATCCTCTGCCGACATTTCTCTTCTGCGTTCATAAAGACGTAAAAGCGCAAATTGAGTATACTCTGGAAGATTTTTAAAATCCGTCATTTCCGATACTACTTTGTGCATTGCTGCAGCTCTAATAAAACCTGCACCTAAAGTATAACCTGTGGATTTATAGATACCATTGGCAAGAGCATACGTTATTGAATTCGGATCGTTCAATTCTTTTTCTGATATTGAACCTGGACCGTAGAATTGTCTGCCTTTCAGCTGTCCCTCGTATTCATCTATGTTAACCATACTAATCTAAAATTGGTCTTGGCAAATCTGCCGGCAAGCCCTTTCTCTTTCTCAATTTGCTGACTACGTCGTTTTGCAATGAGCTTGGAAGTTTTTCAAAGTCCTGATCTTGCAGGAACCAAGCAGCTCTGCCGGAAGTAGAACTTCTTAATGCAGATGTAAAGCCAAACATTTCTGCAACTGGAACTTTTGCTTTGATAGTTGCATGATCGCCTTCTTGTGTTGTTTCCAATAATTGTCCGCGTCTTCCGATTATTAATTTTGTAACTGCACTCAAATATTCTGCCGGCGTATCAAGCCTAATTGTTTGTATTGGTTCAAATAAAGTTACACCACTCAATAATAATGCGTTAGAGATTGACTGTCTAATACAAGGGATCATTTGTCCAGGACCTCGATGAATAGAATCTTCGTGAAGTTTTGCATCATTTAAAATTATTTTCAAACCTCTGCAAGGTTCTTTTACAATCGGACCAGAATCCATTGTCATTTTGAAACCATCCATGATCATTTCAATTATTTCATTCAAATGCACGAGACCCCTTGTTGCCTCAACTAAAATATTTCCTTTGTGAACATATACAACACTCTTTGCTTCGTCTCTGTCCATTCCAGCTTCTATAAATGCATTTACAACATCGTCTTTCTTTTTCTTCATCTTGCCTTCTGGAATTGCTCCAGATTGTATTGCATCAACAATATTTTTATCTAGCGGCTCAACTGTTACATATAATTTATTATGTCTATTCGGAGATTTGCCTTCTACTGGTCCGAATTTTTTAATAATTGCTTCTCTATAAACTACAATTGGCGGACTTTGTATAACTTCTAAATGTTTATCGTGCTGTATTCTATACATCCAAATTTCGATATGCAATTCTCCAAGACCTGAGAAAAGATTTTCTCCTGTTTCTTCATTAATGCTTATTGCTATAGTAGGATCCTGTTTTGCTATTCCTTTGAGAACGTCAATAAGTTTTGGTAAATCCTGTGGATTTTTTGGCTCAATTGCGATGGTAACAACTGGATCAAATAAATGCTTAATAGATTCAAATGGAGTTACGGCTTTTTCTGAAACTGTTTCTCCCGAGCCGGCATTCTTTAATCCAACTACGCCGACAATATTTCCCGGAGGCGCATCATCAATAAGCAGTCTATTTGCACCTTTGTAAATTGTAACTTGCTGAATTCTTTCATTTGATTTTGCGGTATTAAGAACGACTTCCTGTCCTTTCTTGAGCGTTCCTGCAAATACTCTGCCAGTAAATACTTCGCCTGCCTGCGGATCAATTATAACTTTTGTAACTACGAAAATCATATCTGAATTTGGATTTGCATTAAGCAAGTTCTTTCCAGTTTCAGATTCTAATTCGCCTTTCCAAATTATTGGAATTCTATATTCCTGCGCTTTCTTTGGATTTGGACCGTGTTGAATTACCATATCCAAAACTGCTTCGTGCAGAGTTGCAGTTCGTCCTAATTGCTTCCAGCTATCATCATCTCCTTGATACGCATCAATAATATGTTTCAAAGAAATATTTTTCTTCTTCATCATAGGTATTGAAAGAGCCCATTTATGTTTTGCAGAGCCGAAACATACAGAACCATTTTGAACATTAACTTGCCATGATTGTTTGAATTGTTTTGGTGCAAGACTTTCGATAATTCTATTTACATCACCAATTATAGCAATAAAACGTTCCTGCATTTTATCTGGCGGTAGCTGTAATTCTTTGATTAATCTGTCAACTTTATTTATGAATAAAACTGGTTTTACTCCTTCTTTCAAACTTTGTCGGAGAACTGTTTCAGTTTGTGGCATAATTCCTTCAACAGCATCTACTAAAACAATTGCACAGTCAATTGCTCGCATAGCTCTCGTAACCTCCCCGCTAAAATCAACGTGGCCAGGCGTATCAATCAAATTTATAAGAAAATCTTTATCATTATAGCTGTGAATCATAGAAATATTTGCGGCATTGATTGTAATTCCTCTGGCTGCTTCCTGCGGATCATAGTCAAGAACCCTTTGTTCTCCCGCCAGCTCTTCAGACATCATACCTGCTCCAGCTATCAAATTGTCAGAAAGTGTAGTTTTTCCGTGATCGATATGAGCAACAGTTCCAATATTGCGGATTTGCTCAGGATACCTCATTAATTCCTGAATTTTTTCAACTGTTGTTTTAGCCGTTGCCATGCTCTTGCTTTTGCAAGTCTATATAAAAGCCTTACTTTATGAACAATAAATATAGATTTACCCTAAAAGTAGGAAATACCACTAATTAATTCATTACCATATAGAAAGCTTTATATAAGCTATTGTTGTCTATATAGTAAAGACATACATTACCTATGTATGTGAACAACATGACAACTATGCGAAAATCTAATCATAGTAACAAAGAGGCAGTCTATACTAGAGAGGCTACTGAATTTAAAGACGAATATTGTAATGAAATGTTTAATAAATTAACAAAATACTACAATGCTTACAAAGCTTCTAATGAAACGTTTAGGTTGAATTACGGTAAACAGTTTTTAGAAGATTTTGCAGAATTAGACTTTAAACGTTCAGCAAATATTCTTGGCTTGGATAAAGACAATATAAATGTTACAGACTTAACAGACTTGAGAGATGTTTTTGCAGGATTTCTCGGAATAATTAACAAAGCAGAGGTAAAAGAATAATGGCATACTCAATAAAATTAGTTCAAAACGCAATTTCTGATATAGAAAAAATGTATAATTTACCTATACTAGATAGGCGCTTAACACTTGCTCATATTATTGAAGATCCTTTAACAACTATAGGAAAGCCTATAGTTGCTCAGCATCTTATCACTCTTGCAAAAGCAAATGGTATTGATGAAACCGACCCTGTTGTAATGGCGCTGCAGGATGCAAAAGACTATCTTGAAAAAAGCGAGAGGTGGAAATAATGATGCCTCAAAGTAGAGAATTGAAAGCTAAAGTTGCAATAAATTGGTTGGCTAAAGCTGGATGTCTTG
>JBBSXK010000003.1:0-32123 GCA_038045805.1 Nanobdellota archaeon
GGCCATATGATTTTAGCTCAGCAAATGTTATTTTATCAAAAATTAGGAGCTAAACTTTACATCGCTGTTGCGGATCTGGAAGCCTACAATGCGCGTGATAAATCTTTAAGCGAATTAAGAAAAACTGCACTTGAACAATACTTACAAAATTATATAGCTCTTGGATTAAGCCCAAAAAATGTTGATTTCTATTTCCAAAGCGATAGATCAAGAGATGCTAAAAAATCAAATGCATATTATAGATTAGCATCAAATTTCTCACGGCACGCAACATTTAATGAATTTAAAGCAGTTTATGGAGAAATTACACCGGGCAAAATGAATGCTTCTCTAATACAAGCTGCAGATATGTTTCACGCACAGCTGCCAGAATTTGAAGGTCTAAGCCACGTAGTAGTTCCCGTCGGTATAGATCAGGATCCTCATTTGAGATTAGCAAGAGATATAGGAAAAAGATACAAAGATCATAATTTCAAGCAGTTAAGCTCTACGTATCATATGTTTATGCCTGGACTGAAAGGCGGAAAAATGAGCAGCAGCGATGAAATGTCTTACATAGCTATGACTGATACTCCAAAAGAAGTTGAAACGAAAATCAAAAGTTATGCTTTTTCCGGCGGTGGAATTAGTTTAGCGGAACACAAGAAACACGGCGGAAATCCTGATATAGATGTAAGCTTTCAGTATTTGAGATTCTTTTTTGAGCCTAATGATAAGAAGCTCAAGCAAATTCATGACAATTATAAATCAGGCAAGCTTCTAACAAGCGAATTAAAACAATACACGATAGATAAGATAAATGCATTCCTAAAGAAGCATCAAGCTGCTAAAAAGAAGGCTGCAAGTAAAGTAAATAAATTCCTTAGATAAAATCACCAAGGCCTTTCTGCTTCACATCTCTGCATGTCATTCTCTTTATTGCTGCATCAATTCTGTCCTCTGTAAAGCCATGCCTATCAACTAATATTTCTTTTATCTTTCTTGCATCTGGAGAATTCCAAACTAATTCGTAATCTTTATTTACTATTGGCTGCAAAAACAAATTCTTAAGAGTAGTGTAACTAATAATTTTATTTTTATACTGATTAAATTTATGTTCCTGCACAATCTTTAATGCATTCTTTGGACCAATTCCGGAAACACCACCGACATTATAATCTGTTCCAACCAAAAGTCCAATATCAACCAAGCCGGAAATATCCAAATGCAAGTGGTTTAGAGTTTCAATCAAATCAATTATTTCTATGTTGACATCTTTCTTTCTTGATATTGATAAATTTCTAATTAATCTTGGAGCTGCAAACAAAAGCGTATCATAATCCTGGCTCGCAACTGCCCAAACATCTCCCTTATTACACATATAAGCTGCCTGCGCTTCCCCCTCTGAAAGTGCCTGCACCCACGGCAAACCCATCGCCCTAATCAGCTCTTTAGATTCCTGTATCATCGCGGGAGTTAATCGCGATGTCTGTTGCGCATATTTTCTGGCTTCTTCTTTATCGCCTCGTTCCAAAGCTTCCTTGTATTTTTCTCGCGCAGTCTCTCTGATCTCTCTGCGTGCTTCTTGAACGGCCTGTTTCTCAATAGGCGCCTTGCCATCAAAAACAAAAGTGGGAAAAATTCCTGCTTCCATTAAATTAACAGTTCTGTAAAATAATCCTGACAAGTGCGAAGTTACATTTCCATTCTTATCCATTAATGGAGTTCCATCGTATTGTCTTATAGTAGACAAAAACTGATAGATAACATTGTAAGCATCAATTGCAATTTTTTTGCCGGCTAAATCCTTAAGTTCCAAATTGTGCTTTATTGCTAAATCCTTGAGATTAACGCCCATGAGTTTAACCGAAAGCTCTTCGTATATCTACGACATCTGTTGAGCTCACCATTTCAAGTGCCTGCAATTTCTCTTCAAGAATATCTACATTTGGGTTGTCTTCTTCTTTAAACGTAATAATGATTTTCAAAGCTTTTAATCCGAATGCCACTGGCTCCTCTTCTGTTTTCAAAAGTTTAGCTCCGAATTCATCCACAATTAATTCAGTCTGCTTCTTCAATTGTTCCATATCTACTTCAGGATGTTTTGGAAGTATCTTTAATGTAAGCAATATATGTGCCATAGAGAATTCGCTTCTGCCATGTTTAAAAACCTTGCCCAAATAGTATAATTATAAGATGTTAATCAAACAAATCCCTGAAGATTTTGTAGTAGAAGAGCTAATAGATTTAGAGCTTAATGAAAACGGCGAGCAGACTTATTTCTGGCTAACTAAAAAGAATTGGACGACTGGTAAAGCCGTATCTACAATTGCTCAACGCTGTCATACTAGTATGAGGCGGTTTAAATTTGCTGGGAATAAAGATAGAAATGCAATTACAAAACAAGCTATTTCAGCTTTCAAAATTTCTCCCGAACAGTTAAAGCGTATTATGATAAAAGATATTGAAATAAATGTTATTGGCAAAGGTAATATTCCTATTTCATTAGGTACATTACGCGGCAATCATTTTACTATAATCGTACGAGATTTAAAAGCAAAAGTTAATTCTAAAAAGTTAGCTAAGTTAAAATCAAAAGGTTTTCCAAATTATTTTGGTGAGCAGAGATTCGGTTATGGCAATACGCATTTAGTAGGAAAAGAAATCCTCAAAGGAAATCTAGAAGAGGCTATAAAATTAATCATTACTTATTCTGAAGGTTCTAACAAGGATACAAAAATTGCTAAGGAATTTGCATTGAAAAATTGGGGCAATTGGAAAGACATTATTGTAAAATTTCCGCATTATATGGATTTGGAAAAAGCTGTTTTAAATTGGTTAATTCAACATCCGACTGATTTCGGTGGTGCGCTAAGAGTAATTCCAAAAACTATGAGACGTATGTATGTACACGCCTATCAAAGCGAGATTTGGAATAAAGCTCTTGAAAAATGTGCACCTAGTCTTAAAGGAAATCCAGAACTTCCAATTCCAGGTACAGATACTAAATTAAGTAAGGATAAATTTTCCAAAGCTATAGTATTACTTCTTAAAAAGGAAAAGGTTACACTGCAAGATTTCTCTTCCAAACGAATTCCTGAATTAAGTTCAGAGGGTACAGAAAGAAAAGCATTTGTCAAACCTAAGACTTTGAAAATTGGAAAACTTGAGAAAGATGAATTAAATAAAGGACGATACAAAACAAAAATAACATTCAGTTTGGATAAAGGCGCTTATGCAACAGAATTAATCAAATATTTATTTAGTTGATATAACTTTCAATATTGGCTGTTGACGTAAATCCTTCTATTTTTTCATCGTTAATTATCAAAGTTGGAGCTTTCTCTACATTATAACGTACAACAAGCAAACTAACTAGCGGTTCTTTTTCATAATCTTTGTCTATAGACAGAATTACTACATCGGGATTTTTATCTGCAAGCTCATCAAGAGAAAATCCTTGCGTTATGCTTTCGGAATGATTTACCTGGTAGAAAAATAAAATTATATCGTAATTCACTCCGCACGTTTCTTCAAAATTTTTTAACAAAGTGAAAAATTGGATTTTTGAAATTAAATGTTTATTTTTCAGGTATTCGAAATCTTCAGCACCTTCATATTTACGGCTATTCTCTAACAAAGTAAGTTTTCTTCCAGTATCAGCAATTGATTTTTGTACATTTTCTACTCTCGATATCATACTATCGCACTGGCCACCAAAAGTCTCTACGAATTGCTGTTCAACTAAGAACGATTGCGCCTCGAGTTCATTCTGCCTTATACTGAGCAAAAGCTCATCAGTTTGGTATGTATCAAATGTGCTTCCAACTAAGATTCCCGCGGCGAATACAAATATAGTGATTATTAGTGTTGTTACGAGTAAATATTTCTTATATTTCTCTGCTACCATCTTGCATCTCCTCTCCAGACTTTTTTTACTCCTAATAGTTCATACATAGCGCCAAGAAACCAATAAAAAGATTTCACAAAAGGATAAGCGATAAAAAACATAAGTCCTGCTAACGGATAAGATGCTTTTTCTCTGAATATTCTTACAGACTTATACAATACATAAATACCACACATAACCAATACACTCGTCCAAAAAAGAGCACTGAAGTCTACTAAAAGAATGGTTGCGCCTTGAAATATTTTACCAGTTAATAAACCATTAAGTGAAGTATAAAGTATGAAGCCTGCAATAGTATAAAATACTATTAATGTGCTTAATATAATTAAAATTGGCATTATGAAACTAATTGGCATTATGAATAATCCGAGCAAGCCAAATTCTTTTTTGAAAAACATATCCTTATGCTTAAGCATAGTTGTAAAAAATCCACGTGCCCATCGCAATCTCTGGCCGTGATAACCTTTCAGTGTTTTCGGAACTTTTGTAAAAGGCATTGCCGCTAGACTAGATTTTATTTTATACCCATTATGCAGAAGCCTGACAGCTATTTCTATATCTTCTGTCAGAATATTTTCATCGAATCCGCCAACTTTTTTTAATGCGTCTGTTCTATAAATACTGAAAACTCCTGGAGTTAAATGCAGGACATCCAAAACTGACATTAACTTGTGCACTAAACCTACACTAAGATATTCAAACCATTGTAACTTTTCCAAGAAATTTTCCGGCTTCCAAACTTTTATACTTGTTTTAACGCCTCCAACTTTAATATCGTTAAACTTTGGCAATAAAACTTCCAAAAGATTTTGAGTTGCAATAGAATCTGCATCCAATATTACAGTGAATTCACCCTTTAATTTTTCCAAACCTATATTTATAGCATGTCCTTTTCCCGGCTCTTTGATCGAAATCAATTTTACGCCTTTTTCTTTATAGCTTTTCACAATTTCTTCGGTTCTATCGGTACAAGCATTAGCGAGTACGATAATTTCTCTTTTCGTCTTTGGATAATCGACTTGCAGCGCACTATCTATTGTGGCTGCTATAACATCTTCTTCGTTGTGAGCTGGAATCAAAATACTAACTAAAGGCGCATATTTTCTGTCCCATTTTGGTTCTTCTAAATTTCCTTCTTCCAGAAATAAGACACTAATCCAAAAAATAGCCATAAATAAACTAATAAATGAACTTGCGTAAAGAACTAATTTGTAAGCGAAAATTTCTAACATTTTTAGATAGCTATCCCAACTAAATTGTAACCGAGCTTATCTGCAGCCAATATTAATTCATCTGGAGTATCTCCTGCTATAAGTACGCATCCATTTTCCACTGTAATTCCAGTAGTTCCGAGTTGAAATCTTATTACACCTGTTGTAGCATCAACCGCATCGCAGTCTTTTATTGGTATATTCTGCTGGACTGGATTTGAGTCACGCGTATAAGCAGTAATAGTTTCGATTCCATAGAGTGCTGTTATTCTCGCAATTTCTGTTGCTGCAACTACGTACTTAGCTATCTCCTCTGCATTTGGATCCAATACTAAATAAATTTTCTGCGAACCTAAAATTCTTTGTATTGCTGGCTGTTCCAAAGGTATTCCTTCAGCATACCTAGGATCTAATCTAAAAAGAATAGGTATGTCTTTTCCGCCGTGCTTTATTAGCGTTCCAAAAGTGCTATCTTCAAGGCTGTAAAACACGTAATCGCCAACTCTAAATGCGTTATTTGGCAATCCGGTCGCGGCTCCTGTGAGATACGATATTCCAAAGAAACCTATTGTACTACCTACTAATATTAAAACCGTAAACCAAACTATTATTTGCTTGGTTTTGTTCGTTGTCTTTTCCTTCCGTTCTTTCAAACGTATTGCTTCTCTTGGCTTATCTGCTATTTTAAATTCGAATTTTGGTAGTAAACTTTTTTTCTCTGGAGTTTGAGATTGAAGATTTTCTTGGTTATTTTCTTTTTTTTCTTCCTGTTTATCATCTTTATGCCAATCAATACCAATATTAGGCAACGCCATATAATCGACTTACTGAGAAGCGATATAAAAGTTTCGACAATTCATTATATTAAATAAAGAAAAAATAAAGAAAAAGAAAGGGGTTTAAACCCCTAATTATGCGGCTGGTTCTTCAGCTACTGGTTCGGCACTTGCTGCTTCAGCTGATGCTGCTACGGCAAGAGGTCCAACAGTTATTATGCCTGCTGAACTGCTTACTTTAACTGCGTCTCCGGACAAGCCATATGCGGTATAGTCCTTCAATACAGCTGCTGCATCTCTTGTGTTCTGTGCTTCCCATCCAGCTACTATTACTGCAACTTTTGTTCCACCGAATGCATTTTCGACCAACTTGATCAAACCTGCGTCTTGTGGTACGCCAGATGCTGCACCGTATGCTGGGTAGCTTAAGCCCAAAGCTTGCGCTGCTAATCTATTAACTGCTGGTCCACCTACAATGATTTGGTCGAACGCAGTCTTGTCTGTTACTTCTGTGTCCAATTTTGCGATTGGAACTCCAGCTATAGAACTTACTGCAACTGCTCCACCGCTTGTAGTTGTGGTTGTTTCCGGACCTGCAACAGTAATCTTTGCTTTTACAGAGTCTGCTGGTATCAATAATTTTACTCTGTCGCTTGGACCATTGCCTTTTGGATCCTTGATTACAATTCCATATCTTGTTCTGTGGTCTTCATCTTTTGTACCTAAAGACAAGTTGGTTGGGTAACCAGTTCCCCAGAAGATTTCATTTGCTTGTTCAAGCGATACTGTTGAACCAAGTCCAGTGAAATCCGCTCCGGCGCCGTGTCCTAACCATATGTGCAAATCGTCGCTCTTATCTAACAAATAGCTATTGTCGTCAATGACATCAAATGTCAAATTAAGCACGTTTGCAGCTACGTTACCAGTACCCATTTGTCCACCGCTTGTACCGATTACAACATTTGTGCTCTTGGTATCATCGTATGATACTTCAGCAATCTTTGCGGTAGAGTTACCAATTGTTGCGTTTCCAGTATGGAATGTTCCGTTTCCAGCAAAGGTAATCTTACCATCGCTTGGGTTTCGGTAAAATACATTTGTGTCGTTAGCTCTAATATCGTCGATGCTAATGTAAATTCTGTTTGTTTTCTTATTAGTTCCGCCGACAGTAACCAACAACGAGTCCGATACGGACGATTCAATGATAAATGCTGGTTCAGCAGTCTGTGTTGTGAAACCTGCTGCATCACTGAAATCTGCAGATGATTCATACTTTACAGTAAGTTCTGCATATTTGTTGTCAGGTACAGTTAAGCCGTCAAATCTCAATTCGAATCCACCAAGTGGCAAGTCATATTTACCGCCTACTGTGATTGGACCGTCTGAGTCGTCATTAATGACGTAGTCATTAATTACACCAAGTGTTGGTCCTGTTCCTGCTGCACCATTGTTATCAATTAATTCTCCGGCTGCATTTAAGACCAAACCATCTGCATCCCATACCCAATCTGGGTCTTCTTTCTTACAGTTTGCAGTCTTCCAAGCAGTCGCACAAGGTTCGATGAATTTATCACCGTCGTTGTACGTTTCAAGTGCTTCAGCACCTACAACCAATGTAGCTGCTCTCTCTGCTAAATTTTCAGAGTAGAAAGTTTCTGCTACATTAACTTCTAGACCATTTACAGTTTCAGTTCCTGTTACAGTTTCCTGTACGCCGTCAACATCAATTATAACTGGTGTATTTGTTGTGGCTGAACCTACATTCTTCAATGTAATCTTTTTTCCAGATACGGTTGCAGTGTCTCCAACATTCATGAAGACTTCTTCTCCAACTCTTGCGGTAAAGGTATCATCATCTGTTACAGATGTAATTTTTACCTTTCTGCCCAAAAAGTTTATAGTTAATGGGTCAGCAGTTGTAGATGCACTTATATTTATAGAGCTGTCAAAAACATAGTAGTAACCTAATACGCCTCTGTCAACTTCTGCAAATACTCCAGATTTATAGTCATCTTCAGATGCTACTAAAGAAGTAACTACTCTTGGACCTAATTCAGATGTTGTTCCGTTCTGAAATACGATTGAATCGTGGTAGTCATAGCTCTTGGATTGGAAAGTTATTGAGCTGTCTTTTAGACCACTTATATCATCGTCTTCTAATTCACCGTCGAATCCACTTGGAGTTACGTTACCTACGTAATTACCCAATGAAATTTCCTGGGTTTCTCCGCCGACAGTTACAGTTGATCCGCCGCCTGCGGAAGTCGTGGCACTTTGTGCTAATGTTACAGCAATGTCAGTTGCGCCTATGATATCTGCTGGGGCTGCGTCAGCTCCAACAACGATCAAACCTACCCATTGTCCATTTGTAATAAATGGAGCTGGATAGTCAGCCAAATCGGCTGCAGCAGCGGCACCGAACATTGTTGCGCCCATCATAACTGCAGTTGATGAAACTGCGGCTACTCTGCGCATTGCGCCTTTTGCTTTTAATACAAATCCGTCTTGCATTTTGTTCTCCTTTGTTAATGTTAAAGAACTTGAGATTTTGTTTAAATGTATTGTGGTCAATTAAGTCACTATGTAATAATTACCATAGAGAAGTGAATACCCTGTTATATAAACCATTAAAAGATGTCGTCAGCAGTTCTATCATATGGTTGAGGATAATACTAAGTACAAACCCAAACGTAAGCGTAAAGCTAAAACCCCTTCAAAATCTATTAAATTAGTATTAAAAATACCGAAAAAGGAAGACGATTTCGAAACTAAACAGCACACTGATGTAGTTTACAAACAACCTGAAATGAGCAGTAATAAAGATACAAAAGTTCTTACCGCTCACGATATTTTAACTAAAACTCCTGAGGAGCTTGACCAAGGCCGACGAGAGTTAAATAATCTCGTAAGAAGAATGAAAATTCTTACTGCTATTATGTTAGGAAATCATCAGAACAAAGAATTGTCTAAGGTTCTGGACACCGATAAATCATTTACTTCTAAACAAATCAAAGAACTTGAAGATGAAGGGCTAATAAAACGTGAAACTGATGGCAGAGAAGTAAAATATGAAGTTGACAAATTCAATCTCCTAAAATTCCTGAACACTAAAGTTGCTATTAAATGGAAAAAAGAGGACGAGGATAAAAAATGATAGAAGAAAAGAAATACGAGCTTGTGATGGGACACTTAGTAGCCATTGTAATGATTGGTATGTTAGTGACTCTTGGCGTCGGATTTTTTGTCGGCAATCACTTAGGTTTGACTACCGGACTTGGCACGTCTGTAATAGAAAAACCAGACTACTGCAACGTTGATAAGGTCGGGACAAAAATACATGTCAAGTGTAATGAACTAAGCGATGTCACATTGGAAAATCTATGCCAGTGGGCTAGTCCAGAACTCAAGAACAAAGTAAGATTAGTAGTAATTGCATAAAGAGTATTATTGTATAAAATACAAGATAGCTCTTTTAGAGCTATTCAGAATTCTTCAGTTCTTTCTTTAGCTCTTTGATTTCCTCATTTGCCGACAGAATTTTACTATCCAATCTTTTCACATCTCTCTGAAGCAAAATATTGGCAGATTTCAATTTCTTAATAAGAGCGTCATATTGATGCAATTTTGCACTCAGGTCATTCAAAAGATCTGAAAAATTCGCATTTGTATCGAGTAAATCCACTGGTTCAATTATTTCGACAGACGAGGGCATCCAATCAAAGACCACACCTACTAGATCTGTCATTCTTTTGGCTGTAAATTCAAATTCTACAAAACCAGAATAAGCTCTATCTGAAATCTTTTTAGGTTCGCGGATGGTTGCTTTCTTGACAGCTATGCCAACATTTTCACCGCCGAACTTTTCTTTCACTAAATTAAGTGTACTAGTAATATGTTCTTCTGGCCAGCCCGCTACCTCTATAATAATTCGCGCTTTGATAAGTGGTAGTTCTGCCATAAATTTGGCTGAATAGAGAGCTTTATATGTTTTATTAAAAATCTAAAGATTTCGAAACTGAGCTTTTCTTTATAGTGGAATAACGGCTTTGTAAAATAAGTATCTTTTGTAAAAAAAGTAACCTCCTTTAAGGACTTATTTTACAAAGCCTGGAATAACACAATCTTTATAAACTACTATACTATATAGTAAAGTAATAACAAGAAGACAGGTGCTTGAAGACAATCACAACTGACCATCACCGCTCCGAAATTCGGAGTTTACTGGAGAAACTAGCTCTAAAAGAGCGGTCAATCCTAATAGTAGAGGGAAAACGAGATAGTTTTACTTTAAAACGACTCCTTCCCGGTGCTGAAATCTTCTCGTTAGCAAATCAAAAAAGAAGCCTATACGAAAGTGCAGAACACATTGCTTCAAACTTTAACGAAGCGATATTAATGTTAGATGCGGATCAAAAAGGCAAGGAACTATCAAAAAAAATAATAGCATACTTGCAAAGCCTCGGCGTAAAAGTCAATAAAGACGGCGAAAAGCTACTCAAATTGGCTAATAGACGCCACATCGAAGACTTACGTTCTGTAATAATATAGGACTTCTAGGAGAAAATAAATGGGAAAAATTAGTCCCGTATCAATAAAATACGTAATACATGCTAAGTTTGAACTTAGCGGAATTGCAGAAAAACCAGACATAATCGGAGCTATCTTCGGACAAACTGAAGGCTTACTTGGTTCAAATCTTGAATTAAGAGAGTTACAAAAATCCGGAAGAATTGGCAGAATAGATGTAAATACTGAAAATAAAGATGGAAAGACATTTGGCGAAATAATTTTGCCAAGTTCTATGGGTAAAACTGAAACTGCTATAATTGGAGCTTCTCTCGAAACAATCGAAAGGGTTGGACCTTGCGAAGCGAAAATAAAAATAACAGGCATAGATGACGTTCGAGTTTCTAAGCGAGATTTCGTAAGAGATAGGGCGCAAGAGCTTTTGAAAACTCTTGTTGCAGATATGCCAGACTCGCAAGAATTTACAAATTTGCTGAATGAAAATTCCAGAACTTCTGAAATGATTGAAATTGGCAAAGATAAAATTGTTGCAGGTCCAGAAGTTGAAACTTCTGACGAAATAATTGTTGTTGAAGGAAGAGCGGATGTATTAAACTTACTGCGCTATGGAATTAAGAACGCTATTGCATTACAAGGAACAAACATTCCGCAGACAGTAATTGATTTAGCAAAGAAAAAATCTGCGACTTTATTTGTAGATGGTGATAGAGGCGGAGAATTAATAATAAAAAAAGTTGCCGAACTCACCCAAATGAATTTTGTTGCGATTGCTCCAGACGGAAAAGAAGTTGAAGAGCTGACACAAAAAGAAATTTTGAAAGCTCTAAGAATGAGAATCCCATGGGCAGAAGCTAAAACTAAAAATACAAATGTTTCTACAGTCGTACGCGAAGTAAAACCAATTGAAGTAGAAACTAGAAAACCTTCTTATTCGAGAGATGATAGAAGCAGAGATGAAAGACCAAGGCGATTTGAAAGGCACGACTCTCGAGGACCACCTAGATATGATAGAAATGATTCGAGAACACAAAGTTATGAGAGACGTGAATATACAAATCCAGCAATTTCCGAAATTGCTAACAAACTTTCAGAAAATGAAGCTGTCATACTTGACAGAGGCTTAAATGTTCTTGGAAAAGTTCCAAAAGATGAGCTTGCAGATACACTCGAGAATATAGATGGCGTTTATGCAGTTGCATTAGGCAGTGAATCTGATAACGAAATAAAGAAAATTACATATGAAAAGCGCATAAAAGTTATAGCTAAACATATTGTTTTGCCAAAAACAGAAAGTGCTGCAAAATCTAGAATTTAGAATTTTTTTCTGCAGCGCTTTTTTTGATTTATCATTTTGCGAACCGCCTATGAGCAAAGTGATTAGCTAAATTCGCTTTTTCTTTTATTAAATTTAGATTTAACTAAGTATCCTGCTCCTAATCCTATTACTGCTCCGACTAAAACATCTGTAAACCAATGTTCTAGTAAAACCATTCTACTAAGACCTACTAGAATAGCCCAGCCATATAATGCAATTCGCTCTTCTTTTTTAGTTACGGGCAAAACCGAAGCAAGAAAAAATGCGAATGCTGTATGCTGCGATGGAAAAGATCTTACATCAAATCCATTTGGCCGCTCTCTGCTTACTATTATTTTTGTAATTTGGGCTGCTAAAAAAGCTATGGCTGCTCCACCAGCTATTTGGAAAATTTTAGAGATGTTCTTTTTATAAATAAAAAAAGCGATTGCTCCAAACAATATAACATAAACGGAAAAACTAATTATATCATAACTAATATTTGCTTCCGGCATAAATGCAGTTATTTGCGAATCTATATTTAGCATCATACTTTCCTTATAGTTTTATCTTTTAATATTACTTTTAAAAATTTATTTACATTTGTATACTTTCTTTTTGTTTCTGCAAAATATCTGTCATTAATTAACTTCGCTCCGCGCCATTTACGTGTAAATGCAGCGATATATTTTTTATGCACACGTTTCGGCGGACCTACAATCCTTCTTTTCTTTGGCAAGTTAATTTCTGAAAATCTAAAAACGTAATATGCATTTTCATTTACGTTACCGTTCCAATACCAGTCGGCGCTGTTTAAATCAAAATCGTGTTCCAAAAAAGCTCTTCTTATTTTATTAAATTTGCTTACAATTACATCGCCAGCGACTGCCCGAGTTTTTTTAATAGGTTTAGTACTTAATATAATTGTATTTTCTCTCTTTAGTTTAGACGGCGAGAAATGTTTTACTTCAAAAAACCTAAGACTGGGTTTCTTTAAATATGACTTACTATGGGTTATTATATTTGCGAATCTTCTATTCCTTAATGCTGCTGCAGCATTTCTATAATAATCTATTGGATCAACAACAATTAAAGGACTATCAAGTTTAGCGGTATTCAAACTTTTGACTGCATTTTTGTGATGTTTTTCTATATCTATAATTCCGCGGTGCTTCCATTTACTTGCGGCCTTGATTAATTTATCAAAACTTTTGTAATGTAGAATTAAAATCTCTATTACATATCCGGAAAATCCTGAAATATAAGACTCTGCGCCATATGCATCTGCACTTTTGAAAAATTGTTTTGCTAATCTTATTTCTGCTGCTAAATTTTTATTCTCTGCAATTTTATCAGCAACATAATAAACATGCAATGGGCTTGCATCAGTAATATTCAACGCTTTGCCAATATCATTAATTTCTAAAACCGGAACAAATTCCAAATCAAAACCCTTGTATTTAGCAGAAAAATAATCTCTACTGCCTTTCAATCTCGTTGGTTTATATTTAAGTAAAACCTTCTCAGCGTAATCCGCTAGTTCAGCAGATTTATCTTTATATGATATATAATTAAACGCTATAAAAAAATCGATATCGCTTGTGCCAGAAAGCCAAGTATGTTTTCCAACTGAACCTCCAATTAATATTTTAGCTCGGATATTATGTTTTTTCAAACTCTTTGAAACATCTTGCAAAACCTCTGAAACTATATTATATATTTTCTTTTCCTCTTCTTTCGATGGCGATATAAATTCCTTTGCTTTCGCTGTCGTCAAAGCCATAAAATTTATACGGCAAATTACTATAAAAGCCTTTAAAATCCGAAGAAGTTATAATAAAATATGTGGCCACTAAAGTTCATAATCATACTAATAGCGATTGCTCTTATCGTAATTCCCATTTCTGCTAATACAGTAGACCCTAGTGCGGTCTGCGGAAATAATGAAAAAGAATTAGGAGAGCAATGTGATGGTTTAGATTCAGAGCTATGTGTAGATAGATGTAAATCTACATGTGAATGTCCTGAAAATACAAGAGATAGAACAGACGTTCCAAATTATAGAGAAACTATATTTCTTGATAAATTAAATGTGAATAAAGTATACTTCATAAATAGTTCTCAAACGCAATTTCCATTAATTTCCCTTTCATTCAAAATGCTAAAAGATACAAAAAATGTTACAATACATTTTGATCCGAATTTAACTGCAATTGATAAAGTGAAAAAACCGAAGGGCGTAATTTATGAATATTTCAATACATCAACTTTCGCGCCAAGTTTAAATAGCACACATATTGCGCGTTACACTATAGCATATAAGATAGATAAAAACTGGATAGCAAATAAACAAATAAAACAAGAAACTATTGATTTAGTTTATCTGAAATCAGCAGAAGAATGGGAATCTATTTCAGCTGTCAAAACTTACGAAGATAGCAAATATAATTATTACCAAAGTGTATTCCAATCCGGCGATTTTCACACGTTTGCAATAGTTGGCGATAATAAAACTGAAACAATAAGTATTCAAAATCCAATATGTGGTGACGGTGAACAGCAAGATGGAGAGACGTCAGCAAACTGCTGTATCGATGCCGGCTGTCCAGTAAATCAATATTGTATCGGAACTGTTTGCAGAGAAACAAATTTATGCGGAAACAACATTTGTGAAAAAACTGAAACTCTATTCAACTGTCCTGCAGATTGCTCGCGCGATATATTATTATCACCGGGATATTTCTTCTTAGTTTCTATTATAATACTAACTGGAATTTTAGCTTTGAAGTGGTTTATATCGCGCAGAGAACATCAAAAATCTGTAACTAAATATACAAAATGGAGAAAATCTAATCAATAATTATAGTCCTACCGTGCTTATTTTTAAACTGCTGAATTGAATCTAGAGCTTCCTTAACTTCCTGCAAATGTTCCTCGTGCTTACTAACTTGCGAATGTATTTCGTTAAGTTTAGTTGGCGCATCGCTTAGCTGCGACATTTTTGATTCGAGCGCTTCGACTTGATTCATTACATCAACTAGCTTACTAATATATGCGTTAGTCTTATCATTAATTTCATCAAACCTTTTTACAAAAATCTTTGCTGTATCTTCTACTTCCGCTGTAGATTGCTTAACTTCTCTTTGTGTTTCTTCGATATCTACTGCTTTAGTACTCAAATTTTGCATAAATTTATTTGCTTTCAAAATTTCTTTTGAAGACTTCTTAGCATGTTCGTGCGACTCATCTATCTTAATAGCAAGTTCCTGTAAAAACTTCTTATGAAGATTCTCTTGCTTAACTGTCTGTTCGCTTAAAATCTTTATTTCATTCCATATATTTGCTACATCAGATTCAAGCTTACTTAGTTTGGTTTTCCTAAGCGAAACTTTTCTAACCATGGTGTAAATAAGCTATAATTAGGTATTAAAATGTTATTCCGTTACTCTGAGTAGTTAATATCTATTACTCCAGGCAAGTCTGCAGCGGCTTCTACAAACGCCTGCGGAGTTTTAAGCTTCTCGCCCTGTTTCATATCAAAATATTCATAGAATTTCTTAGTTGGCTTAAGCCATTTACTTAAACCAGATTTGCTTGATTCTATGTATCCTTTTTCCATTAGAGATTTAATATGCACATAGGCTTTGTTTGAGCGCACTCTTACAACATCGCATTGTCTTGAACCGCCTCTCCACGCAATATAAGCTAAAGTTTCTAAAACCGCTCTATCGAATTCTGGTTCTGCTGCTTCTTTTACAATTATTGTGTGCTCATCTTTAATTCTGAGTTTCCAGATATCGCCAGTATCTAATAATTGTAAGCCTGCACCGCGCTTTGAATAATCTGATTGCAGCTCCTGAAGTGCGTTCTTAACAGTTGATGTAAAGCCTAGATTTACTTTATGAGCTAAAACTTGTATGCTTACTCCTTCCGGCATACAAAATAATATTGCCTCTAGCTTAGCTTTCAAATCACTAGTATTTTGGATTTTACTTGCGTTTTTTTCTGGTTGTTTTGGCTGACTTTCTGATGTTTTTATCATTTTTACTCCTTATTTTCTGGGATTTAATTTTAATATCAGGAAGTTGTTCTTTAATAATTTCCTGAGGTTTAACTGCTTCTTCAATCTCTTCACGTTTTAATTTCTTGCTTAATTCCTCTTCATTTATATCTACATAAATTTTTCCGAATGGCTCTTCTTGGCGTAATCCTACTTTACCTTCGTTTGCCAAATGCAAAAGTGAAAGAAACGTCCAAATTTTATCTTCTTTACTTCCTGATGGTATTATATCTGTAAATTCTGCTGTTGTTCGCTTAAACTTAGTAACATAATTGCGAAGAGTATCAAATACAGCTTGTATTTTTTCAACCCAATCCGTTCGTTTAATTTCCTGTACTGGTCTTATAACATCGCGTCCGTAGTCTCTTAATCTAATTTCTCTTCTCTGATCGACTTCGAGAGCTTGCTTTAAAGCGTCTATCAATTCAAATACAGTAACTTTTCTTTTTCTTATGCCAGGAATTCTTGGCTGCAATCCTGCTTTGGAAAAGCGCTTTTCTCCTTCCAAATCAAAACCATCTTCATCAAATTGCTCTTCAGATTCATCTGGATTTGTAAGCTGCAAAAATTCTTTCATTCCCATTCTGTCTGCTTTCAACCTCAATAGCAAAGCCGCGGCCGAGATTACTTTACCAGATAATCTAAAATTCGTTTCTTTTAATTTGCTTACAATCTTCAAATATTCCTGTGCTAATGTAGAAATTTCAACATCCCATGGATCTATTTTACCGCTTTTAGCCAAATCTATAATTATAGTTCGCCACGTAACATCGTCTTCTTTGAAAATTAAATCGTATACTTGATCGGTACTATCTATTTTTGGAGTTTCTACTTCAATATCATTTATATTTTGAATATGTGTTTTTGCTTTTATTTTTACCATATCAAACCATCAAAGTAATTGCGAACATACTTATGCATAGTGCGAAAAATCCTAGCCAAATTGATTTGCTCCATTGCCAGACTTTTGCACCATCTAATAAAGACATAGGAATCATATTGAATATTGCCAGCCAGGCATTTACTTGTGCTGTAACTATTGCTAATTGAAATCCCATAGCAGCGAATGGTAAAGCTATAGCAGTTAAAATTACATTTATTATTGGACCTGAAATTCCAATTATACCCATATCTTTCAAATCTATTGATCTAGCGGAAAATCCAAAAGGAGATTTTCTTACGTTCGATATCATAGTAGCGCCTGGTGCGGCGAAGACAAATCCGCCTTTAGTTATTATTGCTAAGCCAACAGCCAGAAGCAAACCAACTGGCCAAGCTCTAAACTCTGCCCACAATCCTTTTTTTTGTGCTACAAATTTATGTGCTAATTCGTGTAAAATAAATGCTAAACCAACTGCAACAAGAGCATCAGTAAAGTAACTTAATTTGTAGCCTTGAAAGAAAACATTTCCGCCGAAAACTACATCGCTATTAAGAATAAGTGAAAAAGCAAATGCAAGTGCTATAGTTGCAATAGCAATGTGCTGTACTTCTTCCAATGAAAAATTATATTTCGACATATTATATCTTCAAACCAACTGCGTTGGATTCTCCGGTTTTTGCCATACTAATTCCATAGATATTATCAGCTTCCGAAATTACATTATCATTATGACTTATCATTATTACTTGCGCGCGTTTGCTGTATTCTTTTAAGAGCTTGCCAACTTTTTCTGAATTTACTTTATCTAAAGCTGCATCGATTTCATCTAAAAGGTAAAATGGGGCTGGCTCAAAATCTTGAATTGCAAAAATAAACGATAGAGCTACAAGAACTTTTTCTCCGCCGGATAAAGATGCGAGAGACATACGTTTACCTTTCAGGTCTTTTACATCTACAGATACGCCACCTTCAAATGGCTTTTCCCTATTTTCGAGCTCCAACTTCGCGAAATTCTTATCTGCGATTTTTGCATGTAGTTGTTCAAAATTCTTTGCGACTTCATCATAAGTTTTCATAAATGACTCTTTCTTTCTTTTCTCTACGTCATCAATCATACCAAGAACGTGATTTTTTTCATCTGCGAGTTTAGACGATTTTGATGCAAGCTCTTCATATTCCTTTTCAACAGATTCAAAAATTTCTAGTGCCCGCATATTTACATTGCCCAATCTTGTTAAAGATGCTGAATAATTTCTAATTTCTTTCTTTGCCTCTTCTAAATTCCTTATATCTGATAGAATTTCTGCGCCTTTGTAATCTTCCATTTCTTCTTCAAGTACTGTTATTTGTGCGGAAATTTCTGCTTTATTTATCAACAATTGATGTTTATCTTTTTCTACTGCTCCTATATGAAATTCAAATTTATGTCCGTTATTTTCAGCTTCGCGCAGCTCTGATGAAAGTTTTGTTTTTGTATCGGTAAGTTTTCGCAGCGCTCCATGGAACTTTTCTGATTCTTTTTCTCTTGATTCAAGTTTTTTATCTAATTTTTCAACTAAAATTTCTGTATCTTTTGCTTGTCTCTCAAAAGTTTTCCTTTCCTTTTCAAGTCCTGATAAAACTTTAATTATATTTTCCTGCTCTGGTAGAAGTCCGTTTTCTAAAGTTGCTATAAGTGCTGCAAGTTGGCTGTCAATTTGATTTTTCTCTTCATTCAAACTTGAAAGCTCTTTGCTTTGCTCGCCAAACTGCAATTCTCTTAGTCTAGAGCGTACAGAATTTTTCTCTTCTGCTTTTTCTTCAAGAGCACCATCTAAATTATTTAATTCTTTTTCCAATCTTCCAACACTAGAGTTAAATAATTTTATTTTATGTTCGTTTTCTTTGCTCGCAGATTGCAAATCATTAATTAATCTTATTTTATCTTTTGCGCTTCTTTCATCTCCTAAATCAGCCTTCTGCGCCCTTAACATAGTTACTTGTGAATCTAATTCCAATCTTCGTCTTTCTGAACTTTCCATTTCAGATCTTATTGCTTCTAAATCTGATTCTATTTTTACAAGAGCGCCCTGTGCTCGCGTATCTTCAAACTCTAAGCCTGAGCTTTTTGGTCTGTAGCCTCCAGTTATAGCTCCGCTTTTATCAAAAACATCTCCGTCAAGCGTTACCATTCTATATGCTGTAATGCCTAAACTTTTTGCAGTATTTACATCTTTGATAATCAATGTATTTCCGAAAATATATTGGAAAATTTTCTTGTATTTTGACTGGCAATTAATTAAATCTGACGCTAAACCGAAAACATCTTTGTTACTTAAAACTATTTTTGGTATTGAACTTGTATCTGGAGTTTTTATTTTATCAAGCGGTAAAAGTGTTGCAATTCCTGCTTTTGCATTTTTCAAATCCTGTAAGCATTTTATTGCTGTAGTTGTATTTTCAACAACTATATTTTTTAGCCTTGCACCTGCTGCAACTCTTAATGCAACAGAATATTCTGGATCTACTTGTCCAAGCTCCGCAACAGTCCCTAAAATATTCTTATTATTGCTCCGCTTCAAAAGTCCGATTGCTCTATCCTGTAAAAGAACCTCATGCGCCCCTGATTTTATCCTAATACTTCCGGCTTCGGATTCTTTCTTAATCAGTTCTTTTCTTAAATTACCGATTTGTAAGGCTAATTTTGAATCTTCGTTTGCGAGTTTGTTTATTTCTTTTATAATATCATCATAGCTTACTTTTCCTGTTTTTTGCGATGTTCCAGATTTTGTAAAATCAGCCAGTCGTTCGATTGTTGTTTGTATTTGACTTTCAAGAATTTTTATTTCTGCCAGCATTTCGTGTCTTTGCTCATTTAACTTCTGGCGTTCTTTAGCAAGAGTTTCGATATTTCCTTCGAGTGCACTTGCTTGATCTTCAAGCGTCTTCAAATCTGTTTCTTCAACTTTACGCTTAAAAGATGTTAATTTTTTAGAAAGTTCTTTTTCTCTCTTTTCAAGTTCGCTTTTTTCATTTTGCTTTTCTGAAATTTTTCGCTGTATACTGCTGAGATTTTTATCTAAATCTACTTTTCGTACTTCGATTCGATCGATTTCATTTAACGAACTCGCGATTAAATTACGTGATTTTTCTGATTCAATCCTCAATTCTTCCATATCTTTCTGTAATTGAGTGAGTTCTGGACCGCCTTTTTCTTCTATTTGCTTATCGAGTTTCTTAATTGAACCAGTCAAATCCAAAATCTTTTGTTTAGAGATTTGTATTTCAAGTTTTAGGTTTTCGAGTTCATTATTTTTACTGCTAATATCATCATCTACTTTTTCTTTTTTCTCTAATGCGTAATTTTTTCTAATATTGACTTCTGTTGCTTGAGCCGACTTAAGCTGTTTTTCTATATCTCTGTATTTTTCTGCATCGGCTTTTTCCTTTTCAAGATTTTTCATATAAACTCCTTTTTCAGAAAGGATAATATCAACTTCTTTCAATCTCTCATCAACTTTGGCAAGTTCTTGTAGTGCTTTATTTTTTCTGTCTTCGTAGAAACCTATTCCAGCAATCTCTTCGATTACCTGCCGTTTGTGTATTGGCTTCATATCTACAAATCTAGCTATATCTCCTTGTAGAATTATATTATGGCCATCTGGAAATATTTTTGCTTTTGATAGCAATTCGAGAGCTTGCTGCCTTGTAACATTCTTATCGTTTATTTTGTATTGGGTTTGTCCGCTTCGTTTTATTTTTCTTTTGAGTTCTACTTCTTTTGTATTGTAGGGAAAAACTTTTGCTTCATTGTCGAGTGTTAAAACTACTTCACCTTCGGAAGCAACATTACTTTTTCTTCTGAATAAAAGCTCTGCAAAATTGTCTGCCCGCAAATCCTTGGAACTCATCCGTCCAAGAACAAAGCAAAGTGAATCGAGAACATTTGATTTGCCCGAGCCATTAGGTCCGATGCAAATATTTAGGCCATTACTGAGGTCGAAAACAGTCTTGCGATTAAATGATTTGAAACCACGCATTTGAAGCTGTTTTAGATAAGTAACTGGCATTCTTAGTGAGGGTATTTAATTACTTATAAACATAGCGTTTCTAGAGTCAATCAAGGACTTAATCTCTCTGGATCCCTTGGGAAAAGGACAGCTTCCCTTATGTTATCTAAATTTAGGATATTTTTTACCATTCTATCTATTCCTAACCCAAAACCACCATGTGCTGGCGTGCCGAATTTGAAAGTGTTTAAATAATCTTCAAAATCTTTAACGTTCAAGCCTTTCTCTTTTATCTGGCTGGCTAGTTTTTCATAATTATGTTCTCTTTGTCCGCCAGATGCTAATTCTTCGCCATTGTATTCGAAATCAAAAGCTTTGCTGTAAATCTTTCCATCTTTCATAATGTAAAAAGGCTTTATGCTAAAAGGAAATTTAGTAATAAAGTATGCTTTAGTTTTATATTTCTTTTCTATTAAATCACCAAGTTTCTTTTCATCCTCTGTTCCGATGTCATCTCCTTTCTTAATTTTTATTCCTTCCTTGGCTAGTAATTTTAATGCATTTTCATAAGTTACTTTTGGGAAAGGAATTTTTGGCGCTGCCAGATTTAATCCTAATTTTTCTAATTCATATTTATTATTCGTATTTAATTTCTTCAAAACATACACAAACATATCTTCTATTATTTTCATAATATCATTTTCATCTTTAATGAATGCTATTTCGAAATCAAATTGGGTGAATTCCGCGAGATGTCTCATCGTATGAGACTTTTCAGCTCTGAAAGTAGGACCAATTTCGTAAACTTTATCCAATCCGGCTGCAAGAAGCATTTGTTTGTATAATTGCTGGCTCTGGCTTAAGTAAGCTTTCTTTCCATAATAGTCGAGCGAGAACAATGTTGCGCCGCCTTCTGCTCCGCTACCGACAATCTTTGGAGTTTGCATCTCTATAAAACCATTCTGCTGTAAATATTCTCTTATGTAATAATTTATCGATGAACGTAGTTTGAAAATTGCATATTTTTTTGCGCTTCTTAAATCCAAAACTCTCCAGTTTAGTCTTTTACTCAAATCTGTTGCTATTTTGCCCGACATATCTATTGGTAAATTTGCATCGGCTTTTGACAAAATTTCGAATTTCTGAAGTTCTACTTCATTTCCGCCAGATTTTAATTTCGATTCACGGACTTTTCCCTTTGCATAAATTACAGATTCGTGCGTGAGATCTTTTAATGAATTTATGAGTTTCTTATTTGATGCTACTAACTGGACTTCTCCTTCTCTGTCTCTCAATTTAACAAATGCTATTTTTCCTAGAACTTTTATGACAGCCGCCCAGCCAGCAAGCTCAACGGCACTTCCGACTTTTGCTTTTTGTATATCTTTGCTATAAGAGCGTTTCATAATTTAAAAAGAGTCTATCAATATTTAAAGGTTAACAAACTTTAAATACCTGTCAAATAAACTACTAATATGGTAAAGAAACGAAAAGCTAAAGGTGAAAATACTGAAAGAAATTCATTTGTAGCTATAGCGCTCGTCTCTGTCGTGGCTGTAGTCGGCTTACTTGGCTTATTTGGAACTGGTAATGGAGTATTTACTGGAAGCGGTGCTGCAACTGCAGCAATTACTGCGGTTTCATCTGATTATTTCTTAATGACTTTGTTAGTTTTAGTCGGTATAGGTTTAACAGGTTTATATTTGCAGAACGAGAAAGTTTTCTAATTTTGAAAATTTAATTTTTGCTGGGCTTTCAAATGCTTAAGTTTCTTTATATTTCCCCAAGAATGCCTGATATATTTTGCTAATGTATTTTCCCAGTGCTCTTCTACAAATTTTTTTGTTATTGGATCAGCAGAGTAGCCTGAACCGAAATCTAATTTGACTTCTTTCTTAATTTTCTCGATTTCAGCATCTCTTGTAACTTTTGCTAAAATACTTGCGGCACTCGCTTCCCGGTGATTGACGTCTGCCTTGTGTTCCGCATGTATATCTTTTGGCAGGAAATCCAAATGATCGCGGATGTATTTCGCAAATGTTTTTGCATCGGGCGAAGTAGGCGAGTCAACATAAACTACATCGGGTTTTAATTCACTAATAATTTCTGCTGCCTTAATTGCTTCTAGGTGATTCAGATTAATTCCTTTTGCATTCGTACTATCAATTTCATCGGCCGGCACAATAATAATTTTATAGCTGTGAGCCAGCTTTATTATCTCATTAAACAATTCTTTCCGCTTTTTTTCTGGAACTAATTTAGAATCTCTGACATTAAGCCGGACTAATTCTGGTAAATCTTTTTCATCAAAACACGCTCCAGCTATAACTAAAGGACCTATTACAGGGCCTCTGCCAGCTTCGTCAATACCACATATTTTCATAATACAATAGCGAGGGTTGGATTTGAACCAACGACCTACGGGTTACCAACGCTTGGTTCTGCAAAAGAACTTTGCGATATGAGCCCATCGAGCACTCCAGGCTGCTCTACCTCGCTATATTCTTATGCTTTAGAAAACGATTTATAAGCCTTTACTCGCCTATATGTTTGACTGTTAAAGAATGTATACTCTTATGATATTCTTCTGCTTTTTTTGTTAATTTACCTTTTGTCAAAAAAAGAACTGGTATTTTTTTATCCAAGCCAGTATTATAAGCCATATTCAAATCTGCATCGTTAATTATTTTTTTATCTCTTACTATTGCAAGCATTTTCAGTGGTCCGATTGCGGACTCTAATTCTACTATTATTTCTGCATCTTTGCCTTTTTTCTGCAATTCTTTGGAAATAATTACACCGCCAATTCCAGTCAAATAGCCTACTGCTTGTATTACACAATTACCTTCATCATACATTTTTAGCTGTGTAGATTTAATTGGCTCTTCTTGTTCAGTTGACAATACATAATTTAATTTTTTAACTTTTGATTCTGTCTTTGGTTTTATAATTTCTTTTACTTTGGTTTTAGTTTTGCTCAATTTAGACTTTAATTTTGATTCGTCTACTTCATCAAGTTCCTGTGGCATCATGCCAATCTGTTCCTCGATTAATTCTTTTACTTCTTCGACTACATCTGACTCTATATTCATATTTTTTAATTTCGATAATATTTCACCGCCAACCGCGACTGGTTTTTCTACAAATAAACTTTTAATGTCTTCGACAGTTATTGGTAAAACAGCTTTGAGTTTTTTTTGCTTTACTTCTCGTTCTTCTATTTCGCGCAGCCTTTGCAGAAACTGCTCTTGCTTTTTTTGTAATTCTTTGGTATCTTTGATGCGAGGTGCAGCTAAGTCATACTCAGATTGCACTGGAGTTATTGGTGGAGGAGTTCCATACGTTGATACTTTTACTTCTACTTTGCCTACTGAGACATTTTGTTTTGTTGGAGCTACTCGTACTTCACTTTGCTTGTTTAAGCCAAATGATTGGAGTCTGGCTCTGGCAGCCGCTTCTTGTCCTGAAACGTAATATAAGAATTCATTGCCAACTCGCTCATTAGTTATCTTAATTTGATTGGCTTCGAGCATTTGCGAAAGAAATGCTTTTGCTATGAAACTATCCATGCTTATTTTCTTAGCTAACTCTATCGGTAGAAGCGGTCCAAATCGTCTAACTATGTCTGTAACATATTCTGGAGTTATTTTTGGCATCGCCATACGTTTATCCTTGTAACTATTCTATTAGAAACTATATTAAGAATTTCTATTTTAGAGACGATAGTTAAGCGCAGATCTCTAACAATGTGGTTGTACGAGGGTCTGCAATATTAGGTCCACCTGGCTGAACTGCCAAACCTCCAATCACATTAAGTGCAGTAACAGAAACTCCATTATTGGATTCTTTTTGATTTGGCATATTAGTAGGAGCATAAGTAAATCTTTTGCCCGAAATATCTATTAGAACAGGCAAATTAGGCTCAGATATAAGGCCTATAAACGATACTGTTTTTCCCTTATACGTTGTAGATTGGCCTGCCTTAAGATTTACTCTGGTACAAGTTAGTGGTGGTGGTAATGTTTTTACACACATAATTAATTTTGCGCTGGAAGTCTCAGTACTTACTACGCTAATAATTACTTCAGTTAAAGTGGTACTGGGTATAGTACTGCTCCCATATACGATATGTTTTGCGCCATCAACGGTTACAGCTACCGTCCCGCTCGATCTCGAATTAGTAGTAATAATCTTATCAAGAGTTATGGCCTTGCCATCTTTATTATAAGTTTGTCCAATAGGTAGCATTCTTGTTGAACAACTTGTACCAGCCGCTCCGGTAATAGTTCCTGTTTCAATTGCTGCTGCGCACAAAGCCAAAATTAAAACAGATACCAAAATGAAAGCAGACTTGTTGAGTTCAATCATTTTTTCCACCATCCTCGCAAATAATAAAACTAATAGCTATATGTCGTATAAGTACTTTCGCAAATCATAAGATTAGCAACTCTGTTTTGTATGTTTGGAGTAAAGCGCGTATCAACAACTTCTACCGAAATATCTTCTATTGTCGGTGTATTTCCTATAGTAGCTATAACCATTAACTCATTAATCTTTAAGGATACTTCTCCTGCTCCTATTACATCAGTTAATTGTACTAGCTGGCCATGCACTATTTTACTTTGTCCTGCAGTCAGAGTAACAGGTACGCAATTAGATGAAGTGGCAATAACTGCGCCAGATATATGTTCAGTATTTATTGCTGCTGTCAAAATAGCTAACAACAATATAACGCCAACTATTAATTTTGAAGGTTCTATTTTCATTTTAATCATTTACAAATATATGATCTTCATCTACATAGCCGCGCAAGGCATCCGCTAATTTCGTTCCGCCTATAGCCTCTGGCAATATTATATAATTTGCACCTGCTTTTTTGAATTTTGGAATTAATTTTGAATCTGATATTCTTACAGCAACTTTCAAAGCTGTATTCAATTCCTTTGCTGTCAGAACAGCAAGCAAATTCTTGCTGTCATCTCCAATTGCAACTGCAATTCCAGTAGCATTATTTATACCTGCTTTAATTAGAACATTCTCATCTAAGGCTTCTGATTCAATAACATAATAGCCCTGTTCTTTCAACTTAGCTATGGTTTCTTTATCTTTCTCTATGAAGACGACTTCTTCGCCTGAATTTTTTAATCTATCTCCTATTGGCTTTCCTACTCTGCCAGCTCCGCAGACAATATAATGTCCGTGCAAAGCCCTAATATGTTTCGTTTCCTTTACCTCCTTATAATAATCGCTGAACTTTCCTTCAATTGCCAGTCCGAACGTAGTCCATAATGCGAACCATATAATAAGTGCACCGAAGAACTTCATTACCAATCCCCACGTTCCGAGTGCCTGATCTACAGTTCCGCTACTAACTTTTCCAGAGCCTGCAAGTATCGATACAGTTAGCGCCAATGCTCCTGTTGGTGTTTCGTCAAATATTATTATTGAACTTAACACACCTATCGTAAGTATCGCAACTACCAATATTACGAGCGCTCTTATCTTACCTAAAAACTCAGGAGTATTTGAAACTTTTGGAAGCATATCTGAAACTCTATTTATTAGTATAAATAATTAGTTATAAATAGATCAGATACAAATGAGGCTAAATTTATGTATTAGGCGCTTTTGACTGGCCTCTAGCTATCTTTTCGATTTGATTCGCTATGAATTCTGGATTTTTGACTCCGGGAATTACAATAGGACCATCTTTTTGGAAGCCGTGCATTTCTATCTTACCAACGTTCAAAAAACGCTCAAGGCCGCTTTGCCTAACTTCTACATTTGTCATAGTAGATAAGAAAATTCCAGAGCGGCTTTTCTTTACAATACCATCAATGAAATAAATCTGTTCCGGCGTTATATGCCATCTTTTCGACAGCAAAAATATTTCGGTTTCGAGCAAAAGCATCACAATTCCTGCTATAACTAAAATAGTTATTAAAATATTAAATCCAGAGAAGAATGTAAAACCGCTATAAGCTCCGCCAAAAATTCCTGCGAGAATATAATTGCCCAGGAAGCCGATTCTCGAAGGTCTTATTTTTAACTTAATTTTATCAGACATATCATTCTACACCTAAAAAGTCTTCACACTCGCCCTTTGACAGACCAACATCTATGCACTCTCTTTGTACTTCTTCATTACTGTGTCCTTCTATAGTATATTTCATTCCTTCATCTGATGTTTGAGTTTCTGTCTCTGTTGTGTTGTCTAAAGTCTGTGATTCTACTTCTTGCGGTATTATTATTGGTAATGGCATATTTAACTCTCCGATTGTTTGGGGCTCAGTTGTGGTCTCTGTGCTAGTACCTTGATTTAATTCGTCTCCAATGTTCAAACCTTTAGCTTTTGCATAATTGGTTATACCTTCGAGCTGTACTTGTCCTGTTTCCAAAACGCGGACTATTCCAACGAATGGTCCGAATTCAAAAGATTCTGCATCCAAATTAAATGTAACTTTTCCATTGTTAAATGAAACACTACCAGTCATATCTGTTCCAGAGAATGATGGTAAATTTGCGCCGGATAAAATTAAACTTCGTACTTCTAATCCGTGAGCTGTCAAATCAACAGTCTTGTCGCTCGTCTGTCCAATTCCATTAATGTAAAATTTTGATGCCTCGCCCTCAAGCGAAACTAATTTTGGATTCAATGAATCGAGAGATATTTTTCCTTTGAAATTAACTATCCGCAACTCTAATGTCTGTTCGCCTATTACATCGAGTTGACTTTTATCTATTTTCAAAACAGAATTTGGCGAATCGTAAATCAAAACTAATTCTTCGTACGTTCCTTTTGCAGATATAGGCAATCTATCAAAAGTCGCTGTCATCTGTATTGTTTTCTCTCCCGCTATTGCGCCTGGTAACGACGTAAAGAAGCCCGTTGGTGTTGCTTGTCCTAAAAGTGCTATCCCTGCTATAGCTCCTAATACTACAATAGCTAAAATAATTTTCCAATTATAGATTTTATTGTGATGACTAGGGCCTATCGTAATAGATTCATTCATGCTCCGAGAAGCTTTCTTACATATATAAAATTTGCTTTATAGAAACATATGAAATTTCTAGACCGCTAGCTTAGTATGTAATTCTATAAAAAAATTATATTAAAATGCGGGGAAGAGGATTCGAACCTCCGAAGACACTAAGTCAATAGATATCTCGATAGAGATACTCAGCAAGAGCAAACTTTTGCTATCTTGAGTCTATCGCATTTGACCGCTCTGCCATCCCCGCATGAGTGAAACGAATGCAGACCAGCTAAAACCCTTATGGTTTAACTATTCCCGCATCGCTAGTGGGCCCAGCAGGATTTGAACCTACGATCCCATCCACGTCAAGGATGTGTCATACCGGGCTAGACCATGGGCCCTCATAAAAAGACTAAAACTGCTTTTTTAAATCTAAGTTTTGATTTTGTCTACTAAATCTCCTACTCTTTTTTCGATTGCGGTTCTTACAACTATGCCGCCGAATAAAAGACCTGCTACCAATAGAGCGACGCCAATTGCTTTGTAAAATACTAATGCATAAATCAAACTAACTCTAAATGAAATATCAAATATGCTTATAAAAAAACCAGACAGAGCTGCTACCTCTACCGCATCTGATGGAGTCGGTATGATTATATAAATTCCAATAAATGCCAACGCTAAAGCGACAGCAGTAATTACATCTAATCTAATCTTAGGAGTATAGTGAAACCTACGATAGACATTATGTGTTCGGTCCGATGAGTGAGGAACTTTGAAATTTCGTTTCATGGGGGAGTTACATATAATAAAGTATATAAATATCTTACAGTTGGTCTTATTATGGCTAATGGAGCAAATAAATTTGAGTATGTCCAGTTCGAAGATTATGATGGTTTGATTGGAGAGATTAAATTAATCTTAAAAGACCTAAAAGAGTGCAGCAGTGACGTAGAAGATTTACAAAAATTGTGCAATGAAAAACAAAAAGAAGCGAACGTAGCTAAAAAAATAATACTTGATATCAAAACACATATTCAAGAACTTAATTCTATGTTTATGAAAGACTTATTTGGAGCGGAAAAAGCTAGTAACAAAACTTCTGATGCTTCTCCAAAAGAGAAAAAAATAACTAAATTGGTAAATAAAGACGCTCTTATGAATTTACAAAAAAATCTTGACGAATTACGAAATCAATTAGATAGGGTTTAACTTTCGTCTGGAGTTGTAAGTTTAGATTCGACATCTGCAACTTTTTCTTGCGCTTCTTGGAGTAAAGCATTCCAGCCTTCTATTATTTCTGCTTCTTTAGTTTTAATTTGAGAAATTTTATCGAGCGTATTTTTCAGCTCATCGATTTTTGTCTGCATATCATCTATAGTTCGTACAATATCTTTGTACTTTTTGATTTTTATAAAAACAGTTGTTTTTTCTGCAGGACTTATTTGCTTAGTCTGCGGCTTAACTTGCTTAATAATTATAGGCTTGGTACGCGCCATCTTTGGAAAAGGCGATAATTCCGCATCATCTGAATCTGGTAAAGCTGGAAGAGGTGGTAAAGATGGAAATTTATCTTCTGATTCCGCTATCTTTCTTTTAAACAATTCCATAGCCTAACCAGTATAGTTTAGCTTTTATATATTATTCACTTCTATGTGGGGATGAGGTTAATAGTTCTGTTATTTATTCTGCTAATTGTTCAGATAGCTTATGCTGACGATTTAGAACTCTCTATA
The DNA here is from genome assembly GCA_038045805.1 of Nanobdellota archaeon. GTDB lineage: Archaea > Nanobdellota > Nanobdellia > UBA10117 > UBA10117 > JAGVWH01. The sequence continues at coordinate 29,343 of JBBSXK010000003.1, forward strand.
ATTGCTGGAAATTTCTTTTCGGATGAATCAAACGAATACAAATTAATTGTAAAAAATATGAATGGAACTGCTCCGGAATATATCAATTTTACAATTGAATATTGGATTTCGAATCCTGCTGACGAATTAATTAGCGGCTATCCAAAAACTACAACTAACGATTTGAAAAAACAGCGGACAATAAGCAGGCAATGGACTCCAGATGATACTGGATTGTTTTCTATTTGCGCTAAAATCATTTCAACCACTACGAATGATGATAATCCAGATAACGATTATTTTTGCAGTGAAGTTTCTGTAGCCGGACAAGTAAATCAAACCGATGATGAAATCATTATTGCTGAAGAAAATAGCGGAGAAGAAGCCAACGCTATTATAGACGAACTAGAAACACACGAAAGCGAAGTAAATATTAGTTTTACTACTGAAGAAAATCAAACTAAAGAAGTAGTGCAATCGTCAAATCTACAACCGAATAAAATAGAAAAAGTGTTAGAACAAAAACCAGATACAATAAAAGTTTCTATGTTTCTGTTCATAGTTGCATTAGTAACAATAATTATAGTAGTTTTATTTAAAATCTATAAAGATTCAAATAAGCTTTAGTTTCGTTTAGATATGCCCATCCGTACTTCCATGCGTCAGCTTTGGTTTTATCCAAAACTTGATTGTACAAATATTTTTCGTAGAATGCTTTTAGAAATTTCAGCACTGGCGTTACTTCCCATTTATCTTCTTTATCTAATTTTATTGTTGCTGTTACTTCAATCTTAAGTTTACCCTTTTGCATTGTTTTTTTCTCTCCGTCTACTTCCACTTCAACATCAGTTATTCTAGATAACTCAAATATAGTATAGATTTTATATTCAGAATACTCGTCTACATCTTTGGCTGCCGACCACTCTATATTAATATCTTTAGTGTCGCCTTTAATTTTCTCTTTATATTCTTTTTCTGAGACGATAAACTTTCTTGCTTCAAACCAGTCATGCAAATGAGAATAAAATTCGCCTAAATCAAATATACCCTCGTACGCTACTTTTTCTCCATCGAGTACGTTTATTTCGGTCGCCATATGTTATTTTACACTCTATCAGCTGAATAAAAACCTTTGCCATATAAATTACAAATACATTTATATACTGTAAACTATCTTTGAGAATATGAAGCATATATTGCACCATACAAAAACAAGAACTCCAGATTTATTGGAAATTGCAACACTTGGTGTTTTAATTATTTGGACGACAACTACTATTTGGCTTTTGGCAAGAGCTATGACTCTACCTATATTAAGTTCTATAACGTGGGAATCTTTGCAAGCTATCTTTACAGCTTTTATTAGCATAACTATTCTTGTTTTGGCGGTTATACTAGCCGATATTAGAAAAGAATTGAAAGATTTGTATAATTAATACAAAAAGCATCGACTTTTCTTACACTATAACAAGACTTTTAAGACTTTATTAATTGCTTTCATACGTTTTAAAATGTGCATTGCAAAACTAGCTAATCATTTTAATTATATGGAGTTCGCAAATGAACAATAATCAAATGCAGCCGATATTTATTCTGCCTGAAGGCACTACACGAAATACTGGCAAGTCCGCTCAGCGCGCAAATATAGCTGCTGCAAGAGCTGCTGCCGAAACTGTAAGGAGTACTCTTGGCCCAAAAGGCATGGATAAAATGCTCGTTGATTCTATGGGCGATGTCGTAATTACAAATGACGGCGTAACAATTCTTGACGAAATGGAAATCGAACATCCTGCTGCAAAAATGATGCTTGAAATCGCGAAAGTCCAGGAAAACGAAATTGGCGATGGTACAACTTCAGCAGTAATAATTGGCGGCGAGCTGTTAAAAAAAGCTGAAGAGCTTTTGGAAAAAAATATTCATCCTGCTGTAATTGCAAATGGTTACAAATTAGCAGCAGAAAAAGCGCAGGAAATTCTGCCAAAACTCAGTAAAAGCGTAACTATAGAAGATAAAAGCGTACTCACAAATATTGCGATAACTGCTATGACTGGGAAGAATGTTGAAATGGCAAGAGAAAAACTTGCTCAGATTGCGGTTGATGCAGTTCTTAGAGTGGCAGACCAAAAAGATGGAATCATAATTGATACTGATAATATAAAAATAGTAAAGAAAGAAGGAGCGGGCGTAACCGCCTCGCAGTCAGTTCAAGGAATAGTTTTAGACAAAGAGCGAGTCCATTCAGGAATGCCTCGTTCAATTAAAGATGCGAAAATAGCCTTGCTTGAATGCGCTATTGAAGCAAGAGAAACCGAAACTGATGCTAAAATACAACTTACAGATCCAAGACAATTACAAGCTTTCTTGGAGCACGAAGAGCGCGCCCTAAAAGATATGGTTGGAAAAGTAATTGCCAGCGGTGCAAATGTAGTTTTCTGCCAGAAAGGCATTGATGATATGGCGCAGCATTATTTAGCCAAAAAAGGAATCTATGCTTTGAGACGTGTTAAAGACAGCGATATTACAGCTTTATCAAAAGCTACCGATGCAAAAGTAATTGCGAATATTAATGATTTAACTTCTGATGATTTAGGTTATGCAGGATTAGTTGAAGAAAGAAAACTGCATAAAGAAGAAATGACATTTGTTGAAAACTGTAAAAATCCGAAAGCTGTTTCTATAATTTTAAGAGGTGGAACAAAACACGTCGTAACGGAAGTTGAAAGAGCTATGACTGATGCTATCGGCGACATTGCCGCGGCTATAACTGTAGGAAAATATGTAGCCGGCGGAGGTGCAGTTGAA
>JBBSXK010000004.1:0-895 GCA_038045805.1 Nanobdellota archaeon
AAAATTAGATTTCTTAAACTTATTTGTGTCTGTGACTATAGCGCATATGCTCGAAAATACCCATCGGAAGGGCCACTCCAGCTATCAAAACAAGAAATGCAGTTAACATCAATATTAGTGTAGAACTGCTTATAGAAATAAGTTGAATTGCAGCTATAGGTGTAAGTGCGGCTCCAAATAGCATTAATTGTAAATGCTTATGTTTGTAAACCATCACTTGAGACTATACATTTTTAGTATTTATATCTAACTATTTAGCAATAGCAGCAAACCTTAAAAATCGACTAAAGACATTCTTTATACAATGGCACGACTTAAAGCCGCAAGCGCCTATAGAATGGTAAAGCGCGCATATACAAGAACAAGCAGAAGAAGAGCATTAGCATATGTAAAAGGCGCTCCAAATGTCAAAGTTGTACAATTTGATATGGGTGACAGAACAAACGTACAAAATTTACCTTATGAATTACAATTAGTATCTGCAAGAGAAATACAAGTAAGAGATAATGCTTTGGAAGCAGCAAGGCAATCAGCAGTAAGAACACTTGAAAAGAAAGGAAAAACAGGCTGGGCTTTAAAGATAAGATCAGTTCCTCATCAAATTCTTAGAGAAAAAGCAGTAGCAACTGCAGCCGGAGCCGACCGATTTTCGCAAGGTATGGCGCTTAGTTTTGGTTCGCCATCAGGTCATGCCGTTCAGGTCAAACCTGGAACAATTTTATTCTCTTTTTATGTAGAAAAAGATTTCATACCAACTGCAAGAGAAGCAGCAAGAAAAGCAAGTTCAAAAATGCCAATGAGATGCGCTATGAGACTTCTTGATAATAAAACTAAAAAAGAGATTACACTATAAGCCAAATATATTAATACTTTTATAGAGTTATTTTTTTAATGG
>JBBSXK010000004.1:905-4831 GCA_038045805.1 Nanobdellota archaeon
GCAAGTGGTTTAAAGACATAACTTACGCTGATGAATCTATAGTCGGCAGGAAAGCAGCAACATTAGCAGATTTGCATAAAGCTAAATTTCCAGTTCCAAATGGTTTTGTAATTACATCTGAAGCTTACAAAGATTTTGTCAAAGCCAGAGATATAGATAGTAAAATATTAGCTAAACTTAAGACCATAACAGATGCAAATTTAGTAAAAGTTTCTCAAGAAATCCAGAATTTGTTTCTTTTTAGTTCGCTGTCAGCTGAATTGCTAAATGAAGTAGATGAGTTTTATTCCTATATCGATGTTGCTGAAGAGCTTAGAAATGCCCCAATATCTGCTTTCATAAGTTCAGGAAGAGACTCAGCAACAGTTGCAATAAGAAGCTCGGCAATAAATTCATCTTTCTCCTACGCAGTTTTGAATCTTACCGGCTCGCAAAAAGTTACAAGAGGAGTTTTAGAATTTTGGGCATCATTATTTTCGCCTGAAGCAATAAAATATAGAAATGATAATAATATTTCATATGAAGATACAGATATCGCTTTAATTGTGCAGAGGCAAGTCAATGCAGAGAAATCTGGTTTTGCATATTTGAAAGATGATTCTACTATTGCCCTCGAGGCGATTTGGGGACTAGGTATGAGTTTCGCCATTAGGAATTTTAGCCCATCAAAAGTTCTGTTACAAAAAGATACTAGACAAATTGTTGGAAACTATAAGAATGAACAGCCTTGGATGCTTGCAAAAGATTTGTTTAGCAGCAAAATTGTAAAGAAGAATGTTCCGAAAGAAAGTAAAGAAGGCGAGTTGCTGACTGACAGAGAGCTAAAAATATTGTCAGAACTTTTGCTTAGAGTTAATGAGCATTTATACCATCAGCAAGATATCGAATGGGGAATGTAGAAGAATAGACTATTTCTGTTACAGAGCACTAAAAAAGTTGTTGCGGCCCATGCGATGCCTAAATTGCCAGAAGAACAGAATGTTAAGCCATCATCACAACCTCAGCCAGAAGCTCCAGAAGAGGAAAACAGACCATCGCCGCAAGAGCCAGCTCCAGTAGATAAACTCGAGCCTTACGAACTTCTAAGGCTTTTATGACCACAATTATTTTAAAACAAAAACTTCATCTTTACATCCAAAGTGGTAAATCACGTCAACAAAAACGTTTGTGTATTATGCGATGAAGTGATGCAGCAGCCTGTATGTGCACTGTGCCAAACTGATAAAGTTGAAAGTTGGATAGACCGAAATCGCGTTGCAACAATCAAAGAATTCAGAAACGAAATTAGAGCTTTTCTAGATAATGTAAGACGTTATAACAAATTAAGCTGCACTTATTGTAGAGTAGAATCTAATACAGCTGTCTGTCCTGGATGTTATAACGAACGCGTTTATACTTGGCTCGTATCTAAGAATAAGCAAGCAGGAAAAGATTTTCTTGACACGTTCAAATATAATGATAAGAAACAGCTTATAGCTTGAAATCCACAACGTAATGATTTTTATTAGGAGAATAACTCTTTACTTTTCTCATTTTCAGCAATTTAGCATATTTAGGCAGCTGCTCTAGAATTTCTTTTTCATTTTCACCAATTTCGTGATAATGAATTACGCAGTTCTTCTTCGCGAGTTTTAATGCAGCAGGTAGGAATTTCTTTGTGCCGGGAAAATAACCCATAATTATTCTATCCGCAATCTTTCCAAGTTTTCCACTTTGTTTTCTGCAGTCACCTTTTATCGCAGTTACATTTGAAATATAATTCAGCCTTATGTTTTTCTCTAAAAAGCTATAAGACTCTGGATTTTTTTCTATCGCGTAAACGTGCTTTACTTTTTTTGCAATTGGGAGTGTGAAATAGCCAATGCCAGCAAACATATCAATTACTACTTCATTCAGCTCGACTAAACTTGTTAGTCTTTTTTTCTCAAAATGATTTCCCTGCGAAAACATTATTTTTGAAACATCCAAGTTGTAAGAAATTCCGTGTTCCTTATGCGTCGTAATTGTAGACTCACCAAATAGTTTTTTTATTTTCGGTTTTCTAAACTCCCCAGAAATGCCAGAAATTTTGCAAATGGTTTTGATGTAAGGGAATTGTTTCTTTATTTGGTTGATATTAATATTTGATTTCGATAAATATATGTCGCCGACAATCATTGCTTTTTCACAAAGACTTGCAGTTTTAATCCAGCGTCAATGAAACCAAAAGCATAATTCAATGCGCCGAATGCAGTTGCAAAGTCCCCCTTCTCTGCGAAATATTCCGCATCTTTCGTATATGTTGTGGCGGTATCAAGGCACTCAACAGCACCTTTTAACTGACTTTCATCTAAATCATCACGCATTTCTGTTTCTTCAAGTGCTTCTTTTATTCTTGCGAATTCTTTATCCAAGCGCTCTTTTGTAACAATTTTTTTGTCAGCTTCCATAAGTTTTTAAACGAAAATCTAGCGCTTTAAAGCATTATGGATACAGATATGCAGCTGGATTACGATTTGGAACTGCCAAGAGTAATTGAGGAAATAAAGAAGCTCAACAAAGAAGGAACTGCGAAAGTATGTTTGCAGCTGCCAGATGGATTGAAAATGAATGCATTGCAAATAGTCAGGGAACTTGAAGCACTAACGAAAAAGGAAAAGTTGGAAGCAGAGTTTTATTTATGGATGGGTTCGAATTTTGGCGGTTGCGATTATCCGTGGTATTTGAAAGATTTGAAATTTGATTTGCTAATTAATTTCGGTCATGTTGTTTTCCGAAAATGGACTGACAGACGGGAATAATTTTATATATGCAGACTTATAGATTTGTTCTATGGTATTCCTCGAAGGAACATTAGGAATCGCAATTGGAATTTTGGCTGGCCTAGTACTCTTGAAATACAGCGACTTAATGGATAAGGTAAAAGTTCCTGCAGGCTTTATTGCAGCGGGTACAATGTTTTATTTCATTGATGCTGCAACAAGTCTTGGAATTGCTAATATGCTTGGTGAAACAGTTTCAGGATGGCTGAGTTTCGTCTGGCAATTGCTCGGATTTATATTCATACTAATTGGAGCACTTTGGGCAGTTGTTGCATTTATAACAAAGCCAAAATCTAAACGCAAGTAAAATTCTTATTAATTTTTATTAATTATTATTTTTCTGCCCAGCTGAAATCATTTTAGCTCGGTTTTACTAATCGTCAGTAATTATTTTCGCCACGCAACATTTATATACGTCTATTAGTTTGTCTAAGTATTCCTAGTTCGTAGGAGGTAAAAACTAAAATGGCCTTTTTGGAAGGAGTAATTGGAACCGGTGTAGGCATCTTAGTCGGACTAGCACTGTTGAAGTACAGTGGATACGTCGACCAGTTGAAAAAAGAATTGGGCTACGTTGGCGTTGGCGCAGTGTTTCTGATATTAGCAGCTACACTTGAGCCAGTCAGCTCAGCTATCCCATCAATTGGAACAGCAGTTGACTGGATTACAGTAATATTCCTAGTCATTGCGTTTATCCTAGTACTTATTGGTGCTATTGCGATGGCTATACAAGTATTTAGCAAGTTGAAGTAAAACTTGCTATTCTTTTATTTTATTTTTTCTAAAATCTGATTTATTTGACTTGAAAAATATTAAATACAGCTAAATTAACATATAATTTATGGAATCTCTGCTGTACTATTTCTATATCCTTAAGTTAGAATTCATCTGGCTTACAAAGCACTATATACCTGAGAAGTTTGAGTCATTTAATAAATTATTTGATAAGCCTAAGATTTCAGTAGTAAATAAACCTAAAGTCCAATCTGAGAAATTTAATTTATTTAATAAACAGCCTATTCATCATACGCCTGTAAAATTTGATTTATTTAATACACATAAGAAGACTTTATTGCCAAAGCCTAAATTTACTTTACCGAAATATACATTGCCAAAGTACAAACT
>JBBSXK010000004.1:4931-15390 GCA_038045805.1 Nanobdellota archaeon
ACCAAAGTTTACATTACCTAAATACACCTTACCTAAATTTACTTTACCGAAATATACATTGCCAAAGTACAAACTACCAAAGTTTACATTACCTAAATACACCTTACCTAAATTTACTTTACCGAAATATCACTATAAGCCAATAAAATTTGATTTACATAGGAGTTTATTTAAATATAATTTACCTAACAAACGTATGAAGTCTACTTTATTTATGAAACCTATATTAAAGATAAATATGGTTCTCATGTTATTTGTTTTAGTTATTTCTGCAGGAATCGCAGTAAGTTATCTCTACACTAATTCAACAGGTGCGGCAATAATTAGCGGTCCAGGATTTGGAGGCGGAGCTGATGGAGGTTTAGAAAATGTTTTGCCGCCTGTTACACCACCAGTAACTTTAGATCCATTGGAAGCTGTAACAAATTTACAAATTGTTGGTACTACGAAAGATTCTGTATCATTGACGTTTACACTTCCGTGTAATGGCGATCCTGATATTTGCGAATCTAATGTTATTAATGATTTCCAAATCAGGTATAGCACTGGTGGCGCAATAACAGATAATACTATTCTCGGAACACAAGTCGGCGCAACTTACTGTTCTCCTGGCGTAATTTGTTTAGCATCAGATGAAGGAGTACCATTTACGCGAACTGTTTCCGGTTTGGAGTCGGGCACTAAATATTGGTTTGCGGTAAAGTATACTCATTCAACCCGCGGAGATTCTTTATTTTCAAATTCTCCTTCTGCAACAACTATTGTAGCTTGTATACCAAGCGGAGCTGAAATTTGCGACGGTGTAGATAATGACTGCGATGAGTTTATCGATGAACAAATCCTAGAACTTTGTCCGCTGCAACAGGGTGTTTGCGCCGGAACGCAGCGCGGCTGTTCGGTTGGACTGCCAACATCGTGCAATTATGGAAGCGCTGAATTAAGATACGAACCAAATAAAGAAACATTATGCGCAGATACTTTTGACAATGATTGTGATGGTAAAACAGACGTAGAGGATCAAGATTGCATTGGCGATGTAGTTTGCTCACCGCAAACAGAAATTTGTAATAATCAAGACGATGACTGCGACGGAACAATAGATGAAGATTTTAATGTTATAAGCGATTCAAATAATTGCGGTACATGCGGAAACGTTTGCAATTATCCAAATGTCGCTTTGCATACGTGTGAATTAGGACAGTGCGGCTTCCAAAGTTGCGAGACTGGTTTTTATGACAGAGATGATCTTGTTGAAAATGGTTGCGAGTATGAATGTAGCACAACAAATAATGGTGCAGAGATACAAGATGGATTAGATAATGACTGCGATGGAACAGTAGACAATGGTTTTGTAGTTAGCGATGGCGAAGATTTCGGCCAAGATACTGGAGTGGGAGGTTCTGGAGGAGAAGAAGGTTCTGGAGGAGATATAACACCATCATCTGCTGAAGATTCCGGAGGAAGTTCTGGAGGAGGGTTTGTTGACGAATCAATAAATGTTCCAAGCGGCCCTGATGCTGAAACAGAATTAGTCGGAATACCACAACAACCACCAAAATCACAACAGCAATTAACAAGTTTAGACTTACAATCGAGCAAAGATAAAGTAGTTCAAACTATAAAAGCAAATATAATGCCTATAATTATAATAATAGTGTCAGTAATTCTTACAGGCATATTGCTTTATTTATACAAACGCACTTTAATTTCAGATATTTCGGAAGAGCAACCACTTCAGCAAGTACAGCAAACAATGCCATTACAACAAATACATATGTCAAAACTTGATAATTATATTTCGAATGCTTTAAGGCGCGGTTATACCGAAGAGCAACTTAAAAATATATTAGTAAGAGCGGGTTGGGATTTAGATATTTTGGAAATGTCTTTCAGAAAATTTAGAAATAAATTCAGTAGAGAAGACTAAAAAGCTATATATAGTATCGATTTATTGTTAAATTAATGGCTGTTATCAAAACAACTAGAGAGAAAAAATATTTTCCTTTCGCACTTATTATTGGTTTAGTAACAATAGCAGTGTTTTTAGCATTTTTTAGTATATCTGATTTCACTTTCAGTGGCGGAGTCGCATTCGGTGGCGGAGGCGGATCTTTGCCTAGCGGCGGAGGTTTAGAAAATGTTTTGCCGCCTGTTACACCACCAGTAACTGCTGCGCCATTAATAGCTGTAAATAATTTACAAGTTCTTGGAACTCCTGGACAACGCGCAATTGCATTAGGATTTGAATTACCTTGCAATAGAGATACTGCATCAGCAGTGTGTGATGTTATTAGTGATTACGAAGTTAGATGGCGAACTGATGGAGCAATAATTTCTAACAATTGGGATTCAGCGTATATAGGAGCGAAATATTGTAATTCTATACCAGGACAAATAAGTGCTTGTACACTAGTAGATCAACAAACAGAAAAGGAAGCTGTAATTGACAAAGCAATTGGCGGAGGTCCTTCTGAACCAACAAGATTAGAGCCAGACACAACTTATTATTTGGCGGTAAAATATTTAGTTGATGGCCGATGGTCGCCAATATCTAATATTGTAATTGCAACTACTGCTGAAGCCCCTCCTTCAATTTGTGCTGGAAATGCGAGAGGATGCAATACTTATGAATTAGAACCAAATGGACAAGCATTATGCAGCTCACAACAAGGTTGCACTTGGAATGCAAATGGATTGCCTGGCTTAAAATGCACAGGAACTGCAACAACTTGCAGCGCAATTACCAATGATTTAGTTTGTGGCAAGCAAGCAGGGTGCAAATGGCACGTTGACAGCGATAGGGACACATTTTATTCTGATACCGACTGCAACGATAATGATGCAGATATAAATCCAAGCAAAACGGAAGTTTGTGGCAATAGTGTTGATGATAATTGCAATGGCAAAATAGATGCAGCTGAAGATATTTGCAAAGAAACTGTAGGTGCGCAAAATAATCAAACCACCGATACGGGCGGAGGTACTAACATAATACAAGATACAACTGGCACTGGAGGCGGATCTGGAGGCGATGCGGGTACATTCCCGCGCGATGTCGAGGAAAGCAAGACAAATAAAAAAATAACTAGTCAGATATTAGATGCAGATGCAGATGACCAAGTAATTGAGGAAGAAGTCGGTACATCTGTATTCTGGTGGTTATTATTGCTTGCATTTTTGGTAGCAGGAGTTCTAGCGTATTACAAATATGTAAGACCAAAAATGATGCAGCGAAACGGAAATAAGTATGTTGGCTACAAAGAATACTAAACTTATATAAACCTAAAATTCTTCTATTTTTAGAATGGCCATTAACCGTAAAAAAGCTAAACAACTTAATCCTAATCCATTGGTTTTTGTTGGAGCTTTGGTAGTTTTGATTTCATTAGCTGTTTTAGGTTTTCAATTAGCAGGAAATATTTCTAATTTGACTGGATTGGATTTTAGCGGCGCAGCAGTTGGTGATAATTGGTGGAATGCGGACTGGCAACATCGAACCGTAGTTGGTTTTGAGGAAATTGCGGGGGTCTTGCATTCTAATAATGTTGCTGAAGTAACCATTGATAATATAAATTCTAAATCCGACTGTTCTGATATAAGAGTAATCTCGCCTCGTAATGAAGTTCTGCCCCATTCTATTGTAGCATGCGGATCGCAGACAACAGTAAGATTCCACTATAGTTTAAATGCGAAAGAAAAAGCTGACTTTTTCATATATTATGGCAATCCAAATGCGCAAGCATCAGGAACTTCTGCAAGCGCTTGGGAAATAAAAGGTTCTACTTTGTTTATTCAGAGCAGCCCTGTGGCAGTAGGTCATCAGGGTAAAATTTATTTGATTGGCGGATCGCCAGCAGCAGATAAAATAGAAGTATATGATCCAACTACAGATAAGTGGACTGCAAAAAAATCTGCACCAAAAAATATTGACGCTGCAGCATCCGGTGCATTAGTAGGACACAATAATAGAATTTATGTTATTGGCGGATTTGCTGATGGCGACAGTACAATATATTATAGTCCGCTTACAGATACATGGGGAGTAGATGTAGATGCACCAAAATATAAATGGGCTGCCGCAGCTGTAAATAGAAATGATAGAATTTATGTTATCGGCGGAAGAGATCATACGGATTTTGCAAATGGCAGACTCCAAATAACCGCATTAAAAACTGTTGAGATGTTGGAATATGGCGGTGGTAAGTGGTTTGCAAAGCCAGAAATGCCAACAGGCAGGGACAGATTAGCAGCAGTTGGTGTAACAGCCACTACAATACATGTTTTGGGCGGAGCTGATGCATCGGGCAATGCACTTTCTGCACACGAAGTATTCGATACATCAGCACAGACATGGTCATCGAAGCAACCAATTCCAATAGCAGTTTATGCACATACAGCAGTTACAGCATCGGGGAAAATTTATGTTATTGGCGGAGCAAATTCACCAAGAACATTGCAAATATATGATCCAGCTAGCGATACTTGGACTTCTGGCGAGCAATTGCCGGGTGGGAAGAGTTACGGTAAAGCAGTAGCAATAGCCAATAAGATTTATGTTGTTGGTGGAGATATGCCATTGACGTATGTTTATACCATACCTAATTGGGGTACAAATATATCATCTACATTTGTACAAGAAACAAATCCTGATTTCGATGATAGCGTAGGTGCGCAAGAAACTAATGACACTGTTACAAATCAAACTACCACAAATCAAACCACTACTCAGCCAGAAGCTCCAGAAGCTCCAGAAGAAGGAACAATATTGGACCAGATAACTGGAAAAGATAAATCCATAAAATGCCCACAGGGAAAAGTATTGGTTGGAACAACTTGCGTTGACGAATCTGTTGAAGAAGCTGTTTGCGGAAATAACATTAGAGAAGGCGATGAAATGTGTGATGGTGCAGCATCACAAGCGTGCCCTAATGTTTGTACGATTTCTTGCTCTTGTAAATATATACCAAATGACGGCGTTTGCGACAAAGATGTAGGCGAAAAAGGCGAAGATTGTAAAAGCTCTACTGCATTATGGATTGGTTTGGCACTCATATTATTAGTAATTGCTGGCGTAGTAATTTATTTCAAATACCACTTGGATCTGGAAGGCTTTAATTTGAAATCTTTTTTTGGACGCGGCGGAAGTTCAGACTCGGAAGTTAAATCATATATATCCAGCACCGAGAGTATGGGCTACAGCAAAAAACAAATTGCTGGAGCATTAAGAAAGAAAGGCTGGTCTATAGACGTAATTAGGAAATATTTGGGCGGCGCTTAACCTGATGGTTAGCTGGTCTGTATTCGTTTCATTCATACAGGCAGCGCTTAAATCTTCGGATTTAGCTGGTCATCCTCGGAGAAGAAATTGAGATGGCAGCACTTAAGTTTAAGAATACTAATTTTAGAATTGGTTTATGAAAGTGGCATTTATTCCTGTCAGAAGCACTAAGAAAATTGAATTCAGTGAAGAGAATCTTGAACAGCTCAAAAATTACAGCAAGATTGGATTATTTTCAGCTGTACAATTCCAGGATCAACTGCAAGAAATAAAAGATGCTCTCGAGATTTTTAGAATTACAGCAGTAACTCCAATGCCGAAACTACATGCAGTTAGAGAAGGACAAGTACTTGGCTGTGATGTTTCAGGACCAAACGATATAGAGGACGAAGTAGACGCTTTTTTGTATATTGGTACCGGCCATTTTCATCCAATGGCACTTGAATTGAAAACCAATAAACCCCTGCTTTGTTTGAATCCCTTTACTAATTCTATTACGGAGACCCCCAAGGAAGACATAGAATTACTGCGAAAGAAAAATATAATGAGAATAGCAAAAGCAAAAGATGCCAGAGTAATTGGTTTGTTAGTTACCACAAAACTCGGTCAAAATGAAATGCAAGGCTATGTTTCTGAAGTGAAAAAGAAATTAGAAGGTATGGGCAAGGAAGTTTATGTTTTTATTACAGAACTAATTAATCCTTACGACTTGTCACAATTCCCGCAAATAGAGGCTTGGGTAAATACAGCTTGTCCGAGAATAACAGATGACCAATCTTTATATCAAAAACCCTTGATTAATGTTAAAGAAATGTTGCAATAATTATATACTTTTTATGGCTTTTGCAAAGTCTGCAAGTTCATCACTTACTGTTTTCAAGGCCGCATTCCAAATATCTTTTGCCGCTTTGCCTTTAGTTTTTAGTGTGAAAATTGCCCTGCCTGTTTCAGGATGGTCTATTTTGAAACCAGCCATATCTACGCCTGTTTGTGTCCAAATAGCATCTTTTATTAGATTAAGAAAACCTTGGTCTGCATGTTCAAATTGTATTTTCAATTCGCCAGCTTCCTTTGACAAAACATTAAGTTCCATATTCTTGTTGCTTGATTTCGGTTTTTAAGCCTTACTAATGCCTAACGTGAGTATATTTGTTGAACTTGTGCCATAAAAAGTCCCCGAAACCAATACCTAATACTACGAAGAATATCCAATATAAGATTGGAAAAGCCATAGAAGCGAATCCTATTAATACTAAAATTATTACATAGCTAAGCCACCTATAAAAATCAAATTCCTGATCTTTCATACCTCTTTTTGGACCGTGTTTTATATGTTTTAACAAATCTCGTACATTTACCATAGTGCTTTTCTCCTGAAATATTCGAATATCCAAATTAGGAATGCCGCAATAGGAATTGCAATGACAAATATTGGTGCACCAAGTCCAGCAAGATAACCGAAAGATAAACCAGCAACTAGCCAGCCCAACTCTTCCAGTGTTATCAGCTCTTTAGCTTTGATAGTTTTATTTGATAACTTAGCCATAATTATAATATTACGGTTGCTGTACAACCCCAGTTAGTAGTTCAAGTGGAACATAATCTTGTCTTACGGCATAAACTACCAATGCTACGCCAAGTAATACGCCAAATAGCAATATTACAATATCAAATGCGCTTCCAACATGCATTTGCCCTTGTTTATCCATTTTGTCTCCTTTTTAGAAGCTATATATTTTAGTATATAAGTCTTTAGTAGAATACTTTTCTATGTAATTTCTATATTGAATAAAGTATAGCTGCTTTGTGTAAAAAGTCGTGGGCATCTGTGTGATGCATACCGACTGGAGACCATTAGCGTAAAAGTACGCTAATGGCTGTAACTTTTACACAAAGCCGAGTATAGCAAAGCTTTTTTACTAGGATGTTCTGGTAAACGGAGACAATGGAGTTTTGTGATTGCGGTGGATTAATGCTTCCGTCACAGACGGGAAAAGCGTTTTGCTCTGCATGTGGAAAGCGTTCTAAAGAAGAGAGCGAAGCAATAGTAAAGGAAAAAATACAGCACGATAAATCAAAGAAAAAGAGGCCAACCCAGGAAATAGTTGATACTTTGCCTATGGTAGAATCCGATTGCTCTAAGTGCGGGCACGGCTTTGCATTTTGGTGGACAGAGCAGACAAGAAGTTCAGATGAACCTGAAACTCAGTTTTTCAGATGTACGAAATGTAAATTCACAAGACGAGAGTATACATAATGGCAGCGCTTAACCTACTGGTTAGCTGGTCATCTTTGGAGAAGAAATTAAAATGGCAGCACTAAAAAATAAACAAAAAAGGCTTTTAGCTGGTCATCTTGGGGGAAGAAATTGAGATGGCAGAAGAAAAAGTTTTCATAAGAAGAGCCCCAGCAATTCCACATAAGATTTCAGAATTGAAATCAGAAATGGGGCGAGTTTGTTTAGCAGGAATAGTAATAAGCAAAAATAAAGAAATTGGTTCATTTATCCTCGATGACAGCGAAAGCAAAATTTTAGTCCTAACAAATGAACCAAGAGAATTCGAGAAGCTCAAAGAAGGTAGTTTTGTCAGAGTTATGGGAAAAGTTTGGGGACAGGAAAATGAATTGGAAATACAGGCAGATATACTGCAAGATTTCTCAAAAATAGATAAAGAATTATACGGTAAAGTCTTTTTTGAGAATATCAAACAGAATATTTGATTACTTGAATAGAAATCCGACTAAATCAACGAATATGACTTTCACCCAGCCAATAGCCGGAATCCAAAATACAGCTTTTCCTTGTATTTGATTTTCGTGAATAGATTTTTCAAAATCTATTTGTTCGACATTGTTATCGCCTTTAGTTTGTATTGTATCAGTAATAGAAATAACGCGGTGTATTATTGGATCGCTTCTGCCATCGATTTTATAAATTAAAACATCACCAACTTTTATATCAGCATATTTAATATTTTTTACAACAAAAATATCACCTTTATTAAAGCCGTTATCTTTGTAAAATTTTTGGAATTGCTCTTTTGTAATATTTTTATCTTCATACCACGCGCCGTTTAATCTCCACCACTCATTAAATTTTTCATTGTGATGCATTGAACTTGAAACTACAGCGACTATAGGAAAATCAGTACCAAGCGCCGCTCCTAATACCGGAAAGAAAATAAATTTACCGATTAAGATAACAATTAATGCACTAACTACGTAAGATTGAACGGATTCTTCGTGCGCTAAAAAGTGCCAAATTTTTCCCTGCGCAGTTTTATGACTTTCGTAAGTACATTTTTCCATTAGTTTCACGTTAAATTATTAGTTAAAAATTTATCTATGTTACATTTTAAATAGTCATTCGTATTAAATCTCTCACAACCTATTTAGTTTTGATTGCCTGTCCGATTAAAGAATACATTGTTACGCTACCGATAAATCCACCAATAATTATTCCAATATAAGGAATTACGTTTAATATACTTATTAATAAAACTGAATAAACCACACCTATTGTCCAAGCGAGAGCATATTTTCCCGTGAATACTTTTTTGTTAATTGCATTGAAATCGAATGCAGCATTGAATTTTCCTTTAGCAGCGTAATTTAGAAGTGCTGCTGGAATAAAATAATAAGCAATAGATAATACAAGTAGTGCAATCAAGATTCCGAATCCTAATCCTACTGCGCCGCCAACTATATCGGTAAGATTTCCTCTCATTATGCCTATTATTAGTGGCAGACCTAAAATCATAAGTATAATTAGCGCAGGTAATATGTAAAGAAATGAAATAACCGCTGCCAATAAACCTTTTGTAAATAGATCTCCAAAGTCGTCCCAAGCTGGAAGATTTCCTGTAGGATTTTTAACAGTTGATTTCAAAATATATCCATAACTAATCAAACAAACTATAGGTATGGCAGATATTACTATACCTATTAGGAGGTTTTTCCAGTCTGTAAAAGGTCGCCCAAAGGCTTTGCTATAATCGACCATAAGCGAATTATATTTCGCACGATATATAAGCTTTTATCCTGCTCTGAGTAAGAAATAAAAGCCTTTGTGAGGTTAGAAAATTATGTTTGCATTGAAGTTGAATGAACCACGGGTTTTAAACGCTTGTATTAGTGTTATTTCCGATTTTATTACTGAAGCGAGCTTTGCAGTAGATAAAGACGGAATAAAATTAGTTGCAATGGATCCAGCAAATATTTCTATGGTAATTTTGAATTTATTACCGTCAGTATTTTCTGAATATAATGTAGAAACAAACAGCGAAATTACAGTCAATTTAGATAAATTAAAACAGGCGCTTAAGAGAATTAAACCAACAGACAGCTTAGCTTTGACCTTAGATAAAAATAAATTAAAAATAACAGTTTATGGAAAATCAGTCAAGCGTTTTTATATTCCATTACTTGAGCGCGAAGCCAAGGAAAGAAAAATTCCAGCATTTGATTTTATGGCAACTGCAGAAGTAGATTCAACAGAATTTAGAGACTACATTGAAGATGCATCAACAGTTGCTGATGCAATAAGATTCGAAGCCGATAAAAATATTTTCATAATATCTGGTGGAGATGTTGGAAGTAAAGTTACTGTTGAATTGACAAAAGGAAATGATGCGCTTCTATCTGTCGCTGCAGCGGGCGCAGTAGGATCTATTTATAGTGCTGAATATTTGAAAAAGATGGCTAGAGCAGCAGCACTTGCAGATACTGTTGTAATTCAATTTGCAAAAGATTATCCGCTAAAGCTGGATTTCAAAAGCTTAAATAAATTACAAATGGCTTTTGTATTGGCGCCGAGAATAGAGAATAAATAGAAAAACTAATTGTCAAATAATTATTTATACCTTATTTTTACTGGTTTTCTCTTTCCTTGTCCCGTTCTTTTTCTATGCCTATTTAATCTTTTTTCGTTTCGTCGTTTTCCCATATGTATTTAAGATATATTTTCGGTTTTAAAGTTTGTTGTTGTGTTTACACTCGCAACGAAGACTTTAAATACAACTAACAGCGGTTGACTTTAGTTTTAAGGTGTGAGATAATGGCAGGGAGGAAAACATCAAAAAGAAAATCCGGAGCTAACACTCGCGGATCTGGAAAAAAGTATTACGTTTTGGTTCAATCTGGAAAAGACACCGATCATGTGTTCACCGGAAGTCAACCTAG
>JBBSXK010000005.1:0-17202 GCA_038045805.1 Nanobdellota archaeon
TTAGATGAAAATACATTATTTGCGGTTATAACAATAGGATATTTGGATTCTTTTATTACATCAATTACCGCACCTACACCCCCTCTATCTTTTAATCCATACATTCCATCTATTTCATCAACTAAAATTAATTTTTTATTTCCAAATAAACTCGCTTGTTTTGCCGCGCTTCCTAATACGCTAATTACAGATTGTTCATTTCTTAAATCAGATGCATTTAATTCTACGATTTCCCAATTTAATTCATTTGCCAAAGCGTAGGCCGCTGATGTCTTTCCGACGCCAGAACCACCATAGACAATTATAGCTCTTTTTCTGACTCTAGGAAATTGGCTTGCAAAAATATATAATTTCTTTATATTCTCATATTGCCCTATTACTTCCGATGTTTTCTTCGGACTATATTTTTTTACCCACGTCATAGATAAAACACATGGATAAAATTTAAATAAGTATATCTATGGTCTATTGCTATGGAAAACAAAGCAAAAGATATTACAAAAGAAGAAGTTTATGAATACTTATTGAGCCGCACCTCATCAGGCATATCAAGAAGCGAAATTATACAAGAGCTTAAAGACAAATTCGGTTTTAAAATAGAAGAAGCTGTAAAAGTTCTTGATGATTGGATAACTGTTTTTGGTGGTGGTGGAGGATGCGGTCCTAGTTGTGGCTGCGTTTAAGACTTTATTTTTGTGAATTCAGCTAGCAATGCAGCTAACTGTATAAATTCATTGCTACCTTCTACCATTCTAAACTCAAACTCTCCACAAAGTCTCGTAAGTTCAAGTTTATGTTTTTCTTCAATATCTAATTTCCACGTTTCCTTCTGAATTTGTTTTATTACATCCAATCCTGAAAGTCCGTGTCTTACAATTACGTCATTCAGTCTTTCTTTTGCCTGTAGAAAATTACCAGCTATAGCTGTCTTGACAATCAATTCTATTTCTTTTGGTTCTGCAAAACTTACTACTTCTCGTACTATATCTCTCGTAATATCTTTTGTAGTAGAAGCGCACGCCTGCAATAAGTTTTCCGCCTTTCTCATATCGCCTTCGGATGCATCATACAAAAGATCGAATGCATCTTCATTAATTTTGAAACCCTCAGCTTCGGCTATTTTTACAAGTATACCTTTAACAATATCTCTTTGTAAAGGTTCAAATCTAAATATAGCGCATCTGGATTGTATTGGCGTAATTATTTTAGAACTATAATTACACGACATAATGAATCTGACAGTTCTAACATAATCTTCCATAATTCTTCTCAAAGCATCCTGCGCTTCTTTAGTCAATGCATCAGCTTCGTCCAAGAAAATAATTTTGAAAGGTATATCATCATGAATAGATTTTGTTTTGGAAAATTCTTTAATATTATTTCTTACTACATCTATACCTCTGCTATCAGATGCATTTAATTCTAAAAAACTATCTTTCCATTCTTCACCAAATAATTCTCTTGCAATTGCTAAAGCAGCAGTAGTTTTTCCAACTCCCGCAGGCCCAGCAAATAATAAATGCGGGAAATTCTGCGACTTGACAAAAGCGCGCAATCTATTAGTAATAGTACTCTGCCCTTCTATTTCTATAAGCTTTTTGGGCCTATATTTCTCTGTCCAAACTTCTATCATCAGTTCTTTGAACTAAAAACTCATAAAAAGGTTTATACACTCTACCCTAAATTCTTTAAAGGTATATTCTTTAGCTCGGTTATGAACTTTGAACCGGTTATATGGGAACCAGAAATACTTGACTTCTGGAACAAACAGAATATTTATGGTAAACTTAGAAAGAAAGTCGCTAATGGTAAAAAATATAGATATATGGATGGTCCGCCTTATACAACTGGTAGAATACACTTAGGACACGCTTGGAATTATTCTCTGAAAGATTGCTACGGTCGTTATTTACGAATGAAGGGTTTCAATGTACATGATCAACCTGGTTTTGATGCTCATGGTTTGCCTATAGAAACTGCAGTAGAAAAAAAGTTAGGAGTAACAAACAAAAAAGAAATCGTAGATAAAATCGGAGTTGATAAATTCATAAAAGAATGTGAAGATTACGCCTACGAGCACGTAGGTCCGATGATAAATGATTTCAAAAGACTTGGTGTCTGGATGGATTGGGAAAATCCATACATAACTATAAAAAAAGAATTCATAGAGGGCGCATGGTGGGGAGTTAAACGGGCTTGGAAAAATGGCTATTTATACAAAGGATTAAAATCAAATACATGGTGTCCAAGATGCGCAACTGCTATAGCTAAACATGAATTAGTTTACCGAAGTGCAAAAGATAACTCTATTTTTGTAAAACTTCCAGTGACAAATAAGAAAGATGAATACTTGCTAGTTTGGACAACGACGCCTTGGACAATACCATTTAATTTATTTGTAATGGTACATCCGGATTTAGATTACGTCAAAGTTAAAACTGGAAACGAAACTTGGATAGTTGCAAACGCTTTAGTAGAGAAAATTTTCGGAGCGATGGATAAGCATTACAAAATAATTTCGAAATTTAAAGGAAAGAAACTAGCTGGATTAAGATATAAACATCCTCTTGTTGAATTTATTCCTGCTTTGAAAGATTTAATTAAATTAAAAAATGCGCATAAAGTAATACTTTCAAAAGAATATGTAACAGCAGAAGAAGGTACTGGTTTAGTTCACGGAGCGCCCGGATGCGGTCCTGAAGATTTCGAAGTTGGAAAAAAGAATAATCTTCCTCCATTTAATGAATTAGACGAACACGGTCATTACTCTGAAAGAATGGGTAAATTTACTGGCTTTAAGGCGAGAGAAGACGATATAAAATTTATACAGGCTTTTGAAGATTTAGGAATAATACCACTTAAACAAACGCATATTCACGATTATGCAACTTGTTCAAGATGTAAAACAGATATAATTTACAGGGCTACAGAGCAATGGTTTTTTTCAACCAAAAAATTAAGAAAAACTATGTTAAAAAATGCTAACAAAATTTATTGGAATCCTGATTGGGCTGGTAAAAGACAATTCAAAGATTGGCTTGAAAATTTAGAAGATTGGAATATTTCAAGGCAAAGATTTTGGGGAATACCTCTGCCGATATGGGTTTGTGAAATCTGCGATGAAATAATAGTAGTCGAATCTACTGCCGAATTAAAGGCGCTCGGAGGAAAAGTTCCGAATGATATACATAGGCCTTGGATAGATTCTGTAACATTAAAGTGCAAAAAATGTACTGGAAAAATGTCTCGGGTTCCAGACGTATCAGATGTTTGGTTGGATTCCGGTTCCGTAACATTTGCATCTACTAAAGATAAAGAATTCATTGCGGATTTTATAGTCGAAGGTAAAGATCAAGTAAGAGGTTGGTTTAATTCTTTGAATTCATTTTCAACAGTGGCGAGAAAAATTCCTGCATACAAATCAGTATATATGCATGGATTTATTAACGATGCTCAGGGCAGAAAAATGTCTAAGTCCGAAGGTAATGTAATTTCTCCTTACGAAGTATTCAACAAATATGGAGCTGATGCATATCGGTTTTATGTAATTGGCGGCAGTAAGCCTGGATTAGATTTAAATTATAATTTTCCAGATATAGAAGCTAAAGTCAGTAATCTTTTAGTATTGTGGAACACTCATAAATACTTAATAGAAACTGCGAAATTGGCTAAATTAAATCCATCAAAATTAAAACCACACAAACTACAAATCGAAGACGAGTATATGCTTTCAAGATCCAATACGATTGTAAAGAAAGTTACAAATTTATTCGATAAACATTATTTTAATGAAATTCCGGCTGAAGTAGAAAATTTATTCCTTGAACTTAGCAGATGGTATATAAAAGCTACACGAGAACGTGATGACACAGATGTAATTTATGTTCTTTATCAGGTATTTATGGATATTTTGAAGACGTCTTCTCCACTCATACCTTTTATGGCGGAAAAAATGTATCAAAATTTTAAATCTGAATTTAAATTAAGCGAAGAATCTGTTCATTTGCTCGATTGGGCAAATGTAGATGAAAAATCGATTGATTTGAAATTAGAAAGTGAAATACAATTGGTTCAAAAATTAATTTCTTATATACTTGCATTGAGAGAGAAAATGAAACGCGGTTTGAGATGGCCTATTAGGGAAATAATTGTTGTAACAAAATCTGTGAAACTCAAAAAAGCTATTTCATCCCGGAAATCTTTGATAAAAGATTTGACAAATATAGTTAATATAATTGCGGCCGATAAAATAGAAGGCGTATCGCGCGAACTTAAGCCAGATTATAATAAATTAGCTCCAAAATTCAAAGAAAAGACGACAGAAGTTATAACAAAACTTCATCGAAGCAGCCATCAAAAAATATTTGAGCAGCTCGATATTGAAGGCTTTTACACTTTTAATTTCGGAGGTGGAGAATTTGAGCTTTCTAAAGACGATTTTATAATAGAAAAGAAACTTTTAGACAAATTAATTAATTTAGATGGAGAAAACTACGAACTTTATGCTTATACTGATGAAACTGCAGAAATGATAGCTTCAGGGTATGCAAGAGAATTTACAAGAGCAATACAATCTTTAAGAAAAAAAGCTGGTTTGCAAAAGCGCGATATAGTTCCGATAAAAGTATTTGCCAGTACAAATCTCATAAGTATGCTTCAGAACTATTTACCTGAAATTGAGAAAAAAGTAGGAGCTAAAAGTATAGAATTTACAGATAAGCATCCAGTAGAAAGTAAGAAACATTCAGCTGAAATGAAGATAAGAGATGAACACTTTTTAGTAGGTTTGTGACCGGTATATTTTTAAAAGACTTTTTAAATGTATCTTTTGATTTAAATACGTGCTTGGAGGCTCTTATGATAAAAGAAAATATGAAATCAGTTGGTCGTACTATAAAAACTAAAAGAAAAGCTATACCTGGAGTTTATGCAAAAACACAAAATGTTGTTGTTTCCGCTTCTGTTAATAGAGATTTGCCGCTTGAAAGACTTGCGTCAAAACTTGACAGAGCTGAATACAATCCGGAACAATTTCCTGGATTAATTCTAAAAATGGATGCACCAGTAAAAGCATCTGCATTATTATTTAGTTCTGGAAAAATAATTTGCACTGGAACTAAATCGCTTAAAGATGCTAAAAAAGCTATTGGAGAAATAGTAAGAAAATTAGGTGCAATTGGATTAAAAGTAAAAGGTGATACAAACATAGTAATACAAAATATGGTTGCTTCCGGCTCAGTCGGTGGAAAGCTAAACTTAAATGAAATTGTTTTCAAGTTTGAAGATACAGAATATGAACCAGAACAATTTCCTGGACTTGTTTACAAACTTCCTGAACCTCCGGAATTACCAGGTGCAAAAATTACGTTCTTGTTATTTGGAACTGGAAGAATTGTAATAACTGGAGCAAAATCTGAAAAAGAGATTATTGAATCTGTATACATCTTAAGAGACAAATTAAAAAAGGGCGGAGAGCTTCATTCCTAAATGAGAAAAGCTCTGAAAGATACTCCGCTCCGGGAAATAACTCTTAGAAAATACGAAGAGCCTGCAAATCTATCTGGCAGAGAGCTTACTAAAAAATTTCTTTTATCAATAGGTTTATTACAGCCAGGTGAAAGCAGAGATATAATTGTTGATATCTTTCATACTCTTTTGCTTGCAAGAAAAAATAAAGAGCATTTAGATATTCCACAATTTAAACAAAAATTAAGTAATAAACCCGGAGCTTCTGCTCCAAATATAAGACGGCAGCTACGAAGATTAAAGGATTTGAAACTGATAGAAAAAACAGCCGATGGATATAGAGTTAATGAATTTGGCTCACTACAACCAATTATTAATGAATTTATTTTGCAATATATTGTCAATCCAGCTGTTGAAAGAGTAAAGCAATATGCCGAACAGCTTGATAAACTTTCAGAAGATTAACAAATAAACAACTATTAGACTTGCTATTATCATTTCAAGTTTTCCGCCCGTTCTTATAAAGCCTCGTATTCTATACGATGAAAACGGATGGAATAATTCTAAACCACCTATAGTTATTATATCAGAAGCTAAGTGAGATATATAACCTATTAAAAATCCTACAAAAAGTTCTGGCGGCAAGCCAAATAATTCTGGCAGCATATAGTTAGCTATTAGAAAAATACCTACTGGAATAAATACTGAATGCATAATACCTCTATGACCGCTAAAAATCCTTATTATCTTGGATGTCGTTGGATGTTGTTTTGAAATTGTAGAATGTTTAGAATCTAAATCAGGCAGCATCGCCCCTAACATAAGCGTGGCTGCAAAGAATATTTGAAGAAAAAGGCTTTCGGGAGCTCCTACATATTTGATATAAATGCTGCCAAAAAGAATTGCAAACAATAGGTGAGTGGTGCCTAACATAAAAATAAATTAATACAATAGAATAAAAATATTGGCTTATTGTTACTTCTAACATAGTCTTACATTTACTTAGCGCATATTATTGCTATTTCTTTGGTTCGAATGTTTTTGACAACGAATCGAATAAATCAGCAACGTCTTGACCGCGTTTTGTCAAAGCAACAAGTTTCAATCGTCCTTGTTTCTCGAACTTTACCAAATCTGCCTTCTCCATTTTCTGGAGCAGGTGGACTGTGTGAGAGTAAGTACATCTTGAGTCTTTTGCAAGCATAGATGGATACTTCTCTTTGGCATTTCCACGTGTCAAACACATTAGCAATTCTATCGGCTTATCGCGCAAGAAAATCCTTGAACCTTTTATTTTTTCATTTCCGATCAACATATAGTGTTTAACAAACAATAGGTTTATATAATTTGCTAAAAAAAGCCAGATAACAAGCTTACTGCGACCTTATTTGTAATATTGTTAACATCTCTTGGCGGCGAGAACTCAACTAAATCCATTCCCTTTACTTTTCCAGATTTTTTCAGAAATTCAAGCAATTTTTTGGCCTTCTCTGGACTTATGCCACCTTTTTCTGGCCAGCCAGTGCCAGGTGCATACTTAGAATCTAAGACATCTATGTCAATTGAAACGTAAATTTCTTTAAAATCCTTGATAAAATCTTTAATTGCTTCTAACTTAGGTTCTTTAACGTATAGCTTGACAGATTTGGCAAATTCTCTTTCTATCTTGTGGCTTTTTCTTGCACCGAGAAGCAAAATCTGGCTGAACTTATCTTTTTCTATCAAAACTCTCAACCAATCCTCGTGAGTCGGCGGATAAAAGTTATCCATACAGTCAAAGTGTGCATCAAATACAATTAAACCACCTTTAGGATGCTTTTCCAAGAAAGCTTTTACCAATCCATAAGAGATAGAGTGATCGCCGCCTAAACCAATTACGAAATTATTTTTATCGTATTCTTTCTTCGCAGTTTTTCTAATAATTTCAAGGGTATTAGCAAAATCCCCTTCGTCTATTTCTACATCTTTCCAGACACCCCTTTCACCTAACTCTTTTTGGAGAGCATCTGGACCTTTAGAAGCGCCTCTACGATGCGATTCTACTATAGACGCATCATAAGGTATTTTTAATACGACTGTCATACCTATAGGCTAAGTTATATAAATAAAAGCGTTATCTATAACTCATGGCTAAAAAGCACCGCTTCCTTCCGAAACAAACTCGCAAAGCTATCAGCGCAGAAAAGAAAATATTAATTACGCAGTTAAAGCGCCTTGATTATGGGCACATTCAATTTACAAGAATGCTTTCTCCCATATCATTTGTTATGGCTGGATTGACACTTATGAAAGTTTATGATATAAGTTTTGCCATTGAACAGATTGTAATCCTTATAGTTGGAGCACTTGCAGCTATGTATATCACTGGATTAATCTGGGATAAAACTGGCTTGGTTGAAGAAGAAATAGAATATTTCAATGAGAGAAACAGATTTGTAAAGGCTGTGCTAAAAAATGGCTGGATAAATAAATTAAGTAAAGCAACAATACGAAAGTAATTATGCATTATAAAAATTAGAACCGATTTCTTTTATTGTTCTGAACCAGCCAGAAGCTTCTCCTACATCATATCTTTTGCCCTCTAATTCAACAGCATAAAATTTGTATCCATCTGCCAGCATTAACTTTATTGCGTTTGTCAGTTGTATTTCTCCTTTCTTATCTGGAAGCGTTTTTTTAATATAATCAAAAATGAAATTAGACAGCAAATAGCGGCCGCTTATCACATAGGGTGATTCTGGATGTTCTGGCTTTTCTACAACAGCTTTTACTTCAAAAATCTCTCCAACGTTTGCTACAGTCAGCACCCCATAGCGTTTTGCATTTTCCAATTCTACTTTTTGCGTTATCACAATTCCACCGAATTTTTCCTTATCAATTTTATCATAAACTTGGCGCATCTGCAGAATGGGATTTTTATCGTGAAAATCATCTCCCAGCAAAACTACAAATGGCTCGTGCTTCGTATAGCTTTCAGCGCACAGCACAGCGTCTCCTAATCCTTTTGGCTCTTTTTGATCGGTATAATGCAGTCTTATATCGTTAGAAAGCTCGCCAACTTGCTGCTGTTTTGTTAAATGATCTTTGATGCTTGATTTTCCGATAGCTGTAATCAAAAGCGCATCAGTAATGCCTGCCATATAAGCTTCTTTTACTACTAGATCTATAGCTGCCCTTATCCTTCCGTCTAGCATATCTACAACCGGAATTAATTCTTTTGCATTAATGTGCGTCCAGGGGTGAAATCTTGTTCCTCTGCCTCCGACAGGAATTACAGCTTTCATAATTATCGGACAAAACAAATGCATTTAAGCATTTTGACATTATTTTACTAAATAATGCGACAAGGCATTTGTAAACATTAAACTAATAGATGCGCATAAATCTCCAGAAGAAGTGCAACAAGAAGTTATTAAAATACTGCAAGATAAGTTCGGTTTATGAGTTTCCTGCAGGATAAAAAAAGTGATTTCTATTACAAGCAAGCTAAAGAAAAAAACTATCGAGCTAGAAGCGCCTTCAAGCTCTTGGAAATACAAAAGAAATTTAATCTGATAAAAGCTGGCGATAAAGTTCTAGATTTAGGGGCTTCTCCAGGAGGCTGGAGCCAGGTTGCGCTTGAATTTATAGATGGAGGTAAAGTAATAGGAGTTGATAAAAAAATACTTTCAAAGCTTAATGGAAATTTTAAGTTTGTTTTTGGTGATTTTACAGAAGAAAAAACTTTGAACGAAATAAAAGAGCATCTTAGCGGCAAGGCGGATGTTATATTATGCGATGCTTCTCCTGAATTTTCTGGGATAAAAAGTATGGATATAGGATTAAGTTTAGAACTAAATAAGGTTGCTTTAGAAATTGCGAAAGACCTTCTTAAAATTAAAGGTAAATTTATCTGTAAAACATTTAGAGGTCTTGGTTTTCAGGAATTTGTTAAAGATGTAAAGAAAAATTTTGCGTCAGTATCTATGTTTAAGCCGAAATCTTCTAAAAGTGATTCGGCAGAAATATATTTAATTGCAATTGGATTTAGAAAAGAATAATTATTAAGATTGTAAATATTACTAAACTACCGAAATCTCCTAAAGCTGTATTTACAGGTATTAAGAAATTATCAGGATCTTCGCCTTTTTTAAATATCATCAAACCACCAATTACGGACGTAAACAGCATAAGAATTACTAAAAGCGAAACAGATATTATAGATATTAGTGTAATTTTTAGCATTACGAATAAATCTAAATCAAAACCATAAAAATGTCCAATTATATTTGATGCTATGGCTGCATATACAGCCATAATAATAGCTATAATTACTATATTTTTGTATAATTTTGCAAATTCTATAGAATCAGACCAATTTTTATCTATTTTGCCAGTGAACAGCATTGTTGTAAATCTTGATGACATTATAATTCCGAAATCTCCAACCATATCATTTATTGCTGGTAGGATTATAAGAAGAGGCAAGAATAAAATTAATTTCTCATGAATACTTGCAGCTGCAATTCCGCCAATACTGCCTAAAATAGATGTCAGTATTACAATTTTCAAACTTTCCTTGATTATTTTATGATATATTTTCATATTACTATTATAATCGCTAGTAGTAAGCTAGCAACTCCTATAATATCTGCAGTAGTGGTTGAAATAGGCCCCATTACATTATCCGGATCAATTTTATGCTTGAAAAACCAAAATGTTGCAAATATTGTAATAGGTATGGATATTAAATTTGAAATTATAGAGCCAAGTAGCGGTATGTAGATAAGACTTATCAATGAAACACCGAAAATAAAATAACTAGCAATATAAGCGAATGTTCCTAATGCTGCTGCAACAACTAACGCTAAAGTAAAAGCAGCCATTACATTTTCAATTATTAATTTATGTTTCTCTGATTTCTCCAATCCTATATGTAATTTTTCGCTCAATCTCGCGGCAAGTGATCCAGTAATACTTCCTCTCATTTCGAGGAATCCTGGAATCAAAATAAACAAACCCGGCAGAAGCAGAAGTTTATCAACTTGAAAAACAAGCAGAGATCCTGCTATAAGGCCTCCCGTAACAGATATAAATTCTGCAGTAAAAATTTCTTTAAAGTTTTTTGATATCAACATATTGTTTAAGCCCGAAGTGACCATACCACAAAAAGATTAATGCTGTGTTATTTATAAATTTTCAATCGAGAACTTTTAGTTTACCTTTTTTTGGTTCATATATATCGCCGGATTTTAATAAACCTATAATAACGTTTTTTCCTTCCTCGTCATCCAAACCAGATTTTGATATGACTTCTTCGAAAACAGCGCCTTCGCTTCCAGACAATGAACGTATTATATCTAAAACTGTTTTAGATATGTTTTGATCTGCGCGCTTTATCTCTTCTTCAGCTTTAGCCTGAGAAATTTCTATTTTTATTTCTTCCTGCTTAACTTCGGATTTTGGCTTTCCAAGTAAAAGCTTATGCACAACTATCCAATTTGGATCTTCTAAATTCCTTATTATTTCCGGCGCGAGATAAATCTCCTCGTTGTATTCTTTTATTTTACCGCCAAATCGTATAAGTTTCCCAACACTTGTATTTTCTATTTTTATTACATCTGGACCAAACGCTTTAACTCTTATAGTTTCGCTTCCATCATCTAATGTAATAGAACCATAATTACCATCTTCAGAAACAAATTTAGAAACAACTGTAGCAACTAAATTTACTCTCGAAATATTTTGTCCGTCTACAACTATGTAGCTTGGATCCCAGCCAGACCCTTTTACTACTTCTCTTGTTACTATATCATTTATCCAAATACTTTTGCTCGGAAGTCTTTTTTTAGTTTGTATAGTTTCATTCATTTTTTCAGTATTCATTATCCTATCCTCTCTATCGTACCCGGGCGAGGTTCATATATTTCTCCGCGCGATTTTAATTGATCTAATACCGATTCGACTTTATCTCTTTCTATTCCTTCATTTGCTGCTTCCTGCAATAATTCATTAATACTTATTATCTTTCCTGTCTTCTTTACCAAATCATCTATCAATCTTCTTACCACTGAAATCTGGCTTCTCTGCGATGCGGTTATTCCTGTCGCAACTCTATCTATATCAAATCTTTCTGTTTCGCTATCGAATGCAACTTCTTTTAGAGAAGTCCTAAGTAAATCTACAGCACGCAGAGCATCTTCTCTCGTTACTTCCTTAGATAATCGAACTTTTGCAGATGCTTCTGACAATCTTACTAGCGCTTCTAGTTGTCTTGCAGAAATTGGAATGGGTTTTACATCGCCTTCTAAACCAATAGCAGTAGAACGTAAATCAACATAAAATTTTTGTATTTCTTCAATAGCTCCTGCTGTTAGAACAGGAGCGCAAGTCTGCTTTGCATAAGCTATATATTGTCTTAATAATTTTTGACTAATGTCTTGGTTTATACCTACATCCGGTTCTTTTGCTAATTTCAAAATATGAGAGGCTATCCGTATATCATTATCTTTATTAGGTATATCTTGAACTGTGAAAATTAAATCAAATCTGTTAATTAATGCTGGAGGCAATTGGATTTGCTGCGGTATTGGATTATATCTATCAAATCTACCAAATTTTGGATTTGCTGCTGCTAATACAGAAGTTTCTGCGCGAAGAGTTGCATGAATATTTGCTTTTGCAATTGTAATAGTTTGCTGTTCAAGAGCTTCGTGCATTGCGCTCGTATCTTCTGGACTCATTTTATCTAATTCATCAAGCATAGCTATACCTTTATTACAAAGTACTAATGCTCCAGCTTCCAAAGCCCATCCGCGCATAAATTCATCTCTTACTACTGTTGCGGTTAAACCAGCTGCAGTAGAGCCTTTTCCCGCCATATATCTTGCTTTTGGCGCTAAATATGAAACATACTTTAATAATTGCGACTTACCAGAACCAGGATCACCAACTATAAAAACATGTATATCTCCTCTCGTAACAGTTTTATCATTTCTACTTTTTTTAACGCCTCCAAATAATTGTAAGACGATAGCTTCCTTGATTTTTCTGTATCCATATATAGACGGCGCAATTGCATCGACTAATTTTTCATATATATCAGGACGGCTAGCAAGCTCTTTGATTTTTTTCTCTTCTTCTGTTGTAACTTCAAGATTTACGAAATCTTCTTGCTGTGCTTCTACACTATTACATTCCATTGCTAAATCATAAGTTGTACTTTGTCCGCCAGTTTTAAGCGGTATTGGAATTTCATTTACAACTCCGACAACAGTAATTCTATTTCCAGGATATCTTTTAGATTCTAAACTCGGATCTAGCAAATCCGCTTCTAAGAAAACTGAAATTTTTTTCGGCTGCTCTCCGCCTGCCAAAGTTTCTGGAACTTCTTCTATGACTAAGCGCTGAACATCAACCATTTTTCGTTCAAGCATTTTGAATCTTCCCTTTCTGCCGCATTGGCACGACATAGGTTCTCTAAGTTTTGAAGTATTCTGTTCAATTAGCATTGTAGCTGCGCAAGCCGGACATTGAAATGTTGCAGAAATTACTTTTGGCCTGACATCTGAAGATTGGCGTATTAAGCCTTCAGTCGAAATTAATTTACCTATATGATTACTTCTTATACTTCCTATAACAACTGTTGCAGATTTAGGTAAATTCATAAATCT
Organism: Nanobdellota archaeon; assembly: GCA_038045805.1. Classification (GTDB taxonomy): domain Archaea; phylum Nanobdellota; class Nanobdellia; order UBA10117; family UBA10117; genus JAGVWH01. The sequence goes on from JBBSXK010000005.1 coordinate 13,119, forward strand.
CGCGCAAATTGGTGTCCGTATTTGCGACAAATCAAATTGCTTTATTGCATCTTCTGCCGCGCTCTTTACATCTTGAAATTCATCTATTAATTTATCCGCTAAATCCAAATCAAATTTAGCTAAAACATTATAATCTATTAATAAAAAACCCTTATCTTTTCTTATGCTGTTAAGTAAATCTTCATAATAATATATATCAATAAATCTTCGGAACTTCTCCGTTAGCTGCTCAGTAAATGTCTGGACCTCCATAGAAAATGTAGAGTGTTGAAAAACATATAAAATGATTTGTATCTTTATTATTATATTGCCATAGTGAAGGAAAAGCTTTTTGAATACACCTTTACTTGCTGGATATATGACAGTATTTAGTCAAAGAAATGAAACTACAAAAAATTTAGATGATATTCTAAATACTATAGATCCGCGCATAAGAACTATAACTCACAACTTTATAAAAGAATATACTAAAAACTCAGCTATAGAATTTGTGCACAGAAAAATAAATATTGTTAAAAGAGATACAGAAACTAATATAGATAAAAAAGGATTTGCTATAACTGGAATACTTTTAGAGCACACTGCAGATGGTCCGAAACCATTAATTTCTGGTAGAATAGATATATTTAATTCAACAGATTATGTTATTTCTATTAACTACGTAGATAAATCTTATATCTCTCAAGCTCGGGCTCTTACAGACAGATTAGAAGACGAATTAAAATATAATTGCAAATGACGACTCGTTTCTGGGAAATAGATTTCGCAAGAGGATTAGCAATAACAGGTATGATTTTATTTCATTTTATTTGGAATCTAAATTATTTTGGCTACACTAATTTTAATCTATATTCGGGCTTGCTAGGAATATTTCAGAAAACTATTGCAATTACATTTTTGCTTCTTGTAGGAATTGGTTTAACATTAAGCGCAAATGGAAGAGAACATTATGAATTTTGGTTTTTGAAACGGGGATTATTTATTTTTGGACTTGGAATGTTAATTACAGCATTTACATTTCTATTTTTTAAAGAAGGTTTAATTTTCTTTGGAGTTTTGCATCTAATTGGTGCAAGTATCATTTTAGCGATTCCGTTTGCAAAACATATTTACGCCAGTATAGTAACTGGACTCACTATAATTGCCGCCGGATTATATCTTCAAACTTTAACATTCGACTTTCCTTATCTTCTTTGGCTTGGATTTTTTTATCCAACAACAACATTTGATTACTATCCAATCTTACCGTGGTTCGGGGTAATTTTAATTGGAACTGCATTTGGAAATTTACTTTACAAAAACGGCAAAAGAATAATTGAATTAAAATACTACAATAGTATTATATCGAAATTGGGAAAATATTCTTTACTAATATATTTCATACATCAGCCCATATTATTCGGATTGCTGATGTTGCTGTCCTACATTAAATAAGCTACAGCAACAAGAATGCCAATACCGAGCAGCAGCCATAATAAGCTATCCTGCGGAGCACCCTTTGAGAATATAACGCGTGCCCATGAAGTATTTCTCCTTGAAGTTTGCGATCTTCTTCGTCGTGCCATTTTTATGTACAGTTTGCTATACTATATAAATTTATTCTTTCTCATAAATTAATGAATGATTACAAAAACTATTATGATAGCGAAGAATATCTAAACAAGTTGCGCAAGAAACAAAATATAATAAAAATTTCTGGATTAATCTTGATAGTTTTGATTTTAATTTATATTTTCCCAAGAGATATACTTGCCGGACAAATTTTGAGTGACAAATTAAATGATGATTTAACAATTGACTTGAATAATGGAAAGGTTATTTTCCAAAACAATAGTTATGACAAGCTTTTGCAAACATATTTATCTGAGCAACAACACGAAATAGCTGTATGCCTAATTGGAGAAAAGCAAAACAACAATTATATAATAACTGATTTGTACGAACCGAAAATAAGTTCGCAAAGTTTTACACACGTTAGTTCAGAATTCTGCAGTTCAGAAACAATAATACTATTACATAGCCACCCATTCAAACATTGCACCTTCTCGGAGCAGGATATAATTTCTTTTGAAAAATTCAGAGAGCGAAATCCAGATGCTATTGAAGGTTTAATGTGCGAACCTGACAGATTTACTTTCCAAGGTTATTGAGAAAGTTTTCTATCTTTTTGATATCTTCAATTGTTCCCAAATCCAGCCAGTAATCTTTGATTGCAATAACTTCTATATTTCCCTGTTGTGCTAATACATTAAGGGCGTCTGTCAATTCATACTCTCCTCTCGGCGAGAGTCTAATTTGCACAAGCATATCATAAATCCTTGGAGTAAATTTATACAAGCCAGTATTGATTAAATCTCCAACAAATTCTTTTGGCTTTTCGTGAATTTGCGCAAGTTTGTCGTCTTTTGCAACAAGAACACCATATTTTTCCGGATTAGAAACTTTTAATCCTGATATGGCTTGTTTGCGCGATGCAATTTCTTTGATATCATTTGCGCTCCATAAATTATCACCGCCTAAAACAATAAAGTCTTCTCCTTTCGTAAATGGCTGAGCAAGTTTTACTGCCTGTCCTGTTCCTTTAGGTTCTGGCTGTTCAATTAAAGTTACTTTTATGTTGTAATCTTTCAGGAATTTAGCAATTTTTTCTTTCATATAGCTTACAATTAAACAAATATCAGTTATGCCTGCTTGATGCAAGTTATTAATTACGTACCATAAAAATGGCTTGCCATTAATAGGTATCAAAACTTTTAGTATAGTTTCTGTAAGCGGCGACATTCTTGTGCCTTTGCCTGCAGCCATAATTACAGCTTTCATAGTACATTAACTAAAAGAAAGTAATTTAATGCCTATGTTCAATTGGAATCAACTATAATGTATATTGCTTTCTGGCCCGTTGGATGATGCGTCTACATCTCTATTATACTTATCAAAGTTACCATTTGAATCAGTATCCTTTCCGGTTTCCAATAGCTGCTTTAAACCCCACAAACTATTTAGAGTAACAGTATACGGACCAAAATGTCCTGGCTCTTCGCCAATCATATCCCCATAACAAGGTACCATAGTGCCTTTGCAAAAGCCTACATAAAATACTCTATAATTCTCATCGATATTTTTTTTCCCGCTGCATTCTTTATAAAGATTTTTCATTAGGGTTTCATCTTCTTGTCCCAACGCTATAACACGAACGTGGCGAAATTCCATTAATTTTTTATTTATTTCATTAGTTTGATTGTTAGTTCTTCCATAATATTGGCCTGGAGCGCCGTAACTATCTAATATAAAATTAACAGCATTAAGTAAGTTATGTCTGAGTTCTTTAGCATCTGTATTTGTAATCCGCTTTTCCAAATCTTTCCAAGATTCAACCATGTGCTTAGGTAAAATCTTATCTTAAAAGGCTTACTCTAATAGCGATTATTACTTAAATTCAAATATCTTATTTTATATATGTCAATTTACGAAAAATTAAGCATAGAGTTGAAGCTTCGCGGTTATAGCAGAAATACAATAAAAGCTTATAATTTTCACCTCGAGAAGTTTTTTACATTCGTCAATAAAACTCCGGAAAATGTGACATCTGATGACGCAAGAGCTTTTCTTGCGCATTTAGTTGATGATGAAAATCCGCAAAGAGTTTCAATTAAAAGTATGGCTCTTGCTAAAGCGTCCATCCGTTTTCTATTCAAAGAAGTTCTCAGGAAAGCAGTTGATTTGCCCGAAGGCTTGCAAATACCAAAAAAAATTCCAGTTGTACTAAGCAAAGATGAAGTTGCAAGACTAATTGCTGCAGCGGAAAATAAGAAACATAAACTTATGATAGAATTCCTTTATTCTTCCGGCTTAAGAGTAAGCGAAGCTGCAAAAATAAAATCTGGCGATTTGGAATTGGAAGATGGAATTGGATGGGTAAGAAGTGGAAAAGGCTCAAAAGACAGATTTTTTCTAATATCTAAAAAATTAAAGCCTGCATTAGAAAAACAAATGCATAGTCTCAAGCCGAGCGATCCGTTATTTTCCGGCAGGACAGGAGCTATTACAACCAGAGCCATTCAGTCAATAATCTCAAAGGCGAGCG
>JBBSXK010000006.1:0-11250 GCA_038045805.1 Nanobdellota archaeon
ATAAATAAAGAAATGCGGCTAAAAACATTTGTTTGTGATGCTGACTGGAAATGTGAAGTTGAAAGATTTATTGAAAATATCCAGAACTGCCAGGTTGGAGCTAATATGGATCCAAGACCTGCTTTGCAAAGAGGTGGAAGATTATTTTGTAAAATTAATTTGGCTAATACAACTATAGTAAATAGCTCAACTTCTTATGCTCCGGTTAAGGATGCTGGCGTCTGGATTAAAGAAAATTCGCCTGAAAATCTTATAATTTATACTATGTCAGTTCCGCAAATACAATACTACGCGGAACGAGCTACACTTAGCTACGCTGGCGGTGCGGGGGAATTTGATAAAATAATAGCTAGTGGCGAGCCGGCATATTTCATAATGTCTATATTTGAAGGTCATCCAGATTGGGTTGTACAGTATCTTAACGAAAATTCTAATTTAGAAATAGTTCGCGTGTATAACGATCAAGTTGGTAATCCAGTATTAGTAATTTACGGACTTAAATCTTAATTTTAATAACGATAAAGCTATTTGTGGTATAATTCTCCAATACAGAGTAGAAAAACTAAATTTCGAGCCTCGCATATGTTTCCAAACTATTCCTTGTTCTTTTATTTTAAAGCCTTTTTTCTTCAGACTATAAAGCAAATTAATATCGAATGCAAAATCCATTATTACTAAATCATTTATTACCGCTTTTAGCGCATCTCGTCTAAATATTTTGGCGCCACACTGCGTATCTTTAAAGTGCAGTCCAAACATAAATCTTGACAATAAGTTCAAACCAACACTTCCGATTCTCTGTGACAAGGGCCTATCTTCTACTATTTTAGCTTCTACAGCACGTCTGGAAGCTATTACTCCATCTAAATCTCCAAGGGATAATAATTTCTTAAATTCCTGAGCAGAAATGCTGCCATCCGAATCTGCGAAACCAATTAAATCTCCCTCAGCTATAGTAAATCCATATCTAATAGCTCTGCCCTTGCCAAGCCTTGTTCTTGAATATTCATATTTAATATTCTTATATTTTTTAGATAAATCTCTGACAATATCTTTAGTTCCATCTTGTCCTTCAATTACAACTAAAATTTCTGCCGTATTGAATGTTCTTGCATAATCTTCCAAGTTGTCTTTTATGCGCTCCTGTTCATTATATGCTGGCATAATTATTGATAAATCCATACACAGCGAGCCTGAACAAAGGATAAAAACCTTTGTTCGCCAAAAACAATATGACAGATATCACATTGGTAATTCCTGCATATAACGAAGAGAAAAATATTGTACATACTATAGATAAACTTTATAAATTTCTAAAAAATAATAAAATAAATTACAAAGAAATCATAATAACTGAAGACGGCTCATCTGATTCTACTGCGGAAATTGTTAGGAAAAATATGCCTATTTACAAAGGATTAAGACTAACAACGCGCGATAAAAACGTAGGTAGAGGATTTGCTTTAACTAATGCTATAAAAGATGCTAAAGGAAAATATGTTATTTATATGGATGTTGATTTAGCTACAGATCTCCACCATATTAAAGATGCGATAACCCACTTGGAAAACGGCTCAAGCATAGCTATAGGTAGTAGATATTTAGCTATTGGAACTGCGAAACGAACTTTCAAACGCACATTTTTTAGTAAAATGTTCAATATCCTTACTAGAATTATGCTGAGCACTGGATTAACAGATCATCAGTGTGGATTCAAAGCCTTTAACCGCGAAGATATACTTCCATTGCTTGACAAATTACGCGATATGCATTGGTTCTGGGATACGGAAATACTTGTAAGGGCGCGAAAAGCCGGCCTTAAAATTACAGAATTTCCCGTAGTATGGGAAGAACAGCAAGCTACTAATGTAAATATAGTAAAAGATAGTCAACGAATGCTTTCCGGTATATTTCGACTTTGGTTGGAACTAAATTGGCCTAGCTTTAAGCGCTAAATTTATGTAGCCCATATTTTCCAAAAAATATTTTTCATCAACCTTACAGATAAAATTTGTAAATTTCTTGAATATTCGCGGCGGATTTCCGCTTCTCTTAAGTTTTATTTTATAACTAAACATATACGGCAAATAATTCTCAAATAATGCAACAAAAAAGGATGATAATTTTTTACGCTCTATTATATTAAATCTAAATTTTATTTTTTCTGCTATTTGTTCATCTTTGTATAAACGCTTGTGTTCCCAAGCCCACAAGCCAATAGGTATTGGTTTTAAACTTGCCCAGCTGCGTATTTTATTTATTGGATCATAAACAAAAGGATAATTTAACATTGGTACAGATAAAATAAATTTGCCGGATGATTTTATAACATAATATATCTCCTCTATACAATCATCATCTTTATCCAAATGTTCTAACACGTCCATGCATGTAACATAATCAAACTTGCTTTCCTTGAAAGGCAAATGTACTGCATCTGCCAAAACAATATTATTTGTAATTTTTTGCGCTTCTTTAAGCAAATTTATATCAAAATCCACTGATATTACATAAAATCCTTTTTCCAACATTTTTTTTGTTTGCATACCTGAACCGCAGCCTACATTCAAAACCAGTCCATTCTTTTCATTCTTTAGAAATTCCAACAATATTGCTGTTTTGTTTATGTGAGTCATACACAAATCGCTAAAACCGCCTTCAGCTGCATGGCCAGTCATTAAATTTTCCTCGCTATACATACTAATGTAGAACCGAATGGTACGGGTATTTTATTTTCAATTTGTGTGAAATATATTGACAGTACGTTATTTAATTTTGATTCTGAAACACTTTCGTGTGGCACTCTAGAACCAAAAATTTTTGCTCCTAAAATTACAGGGACTGAAAGCAAGTTCCAAAAAAACATTTTTTCCACTTTAAAGCCGGCGTACTTTAAGATTTCTCTAAGTTGTTGTTTGGAATATCTGCGCTTGTGGCCGCGCACTACATCATTTTCGGTCCACAAAAACATATAGCAAGGAACACTTATTACAATTTTCCCATCGTCAGTTAGCAATTCGTGCGCCTTTATCAGAAATTCTACGTCGGTATCAACATGCTCAAGCACATCTGCAAAAATAATTGTCTTAAGTTTAGGCAAATCTTTAGATGTTATTTTTTCGAAGCTTTTAGAAAAGATTTTTTTTCTGTCATTAAACCTACTAGTTAACTCGCAAGCCCGTTCTTCTATATCTAGAGAATATACATCCATATTCTTGCCAACGAGCTGTTTAGTAAGTATACCAGAACCGCAGCCGACATCCATAACTGGTGATGAATTTATATATTTTAGCAAAAGCTCATTGCGTGATAGCGTCCAAAAATCATTTGTACGTTCAAACACATCTAAATCTTCTATCAAATCTCTTTGCATGTATAAAATCACTAAGAAACGCTTAAATTACTTTTTACATGACTTTTCAAATGAATAAGCTAAAAGTTAGTTTAATTGCTTCAAGTACGATATTATTCACAAATTTAATTTTTAGATTGATTAATCAAAGTCAAATGATGTTTACATTTCCTTTTGATGGAACAGATTGGGCTACACATATATTTGAATTATGGGCTCTTGGTCAATTTGGATTTCACGGCTTAGTTGAACATTGGTATAATGGTTACATATTATTCAAATTTTATAACCCTGGATGGTATTTCTTTAGCTTTCCACTGCTAAAACTCTTTGGAGATCCTTTAGTGGCATCATTTATATCTATAATAATTCTATTTGCATTATTATTGTGTGGTTTATTCGCTCTTGGAAAAGTAGAAAACTTTTCCAAAATACAAGTCTTTGCATTTTTTGCATTTTTTGCAGCAAACGCTATAGCGATATCTAATTTCATTAGAGATGGGCGCACTCCTGAATTTATGGCGTGGGTTATCTTCATACCATTGCTTGCTCTATTGCTTTATTATAGAAACAAGCCAGTGGATTACAAATTTCTTTTGTTCATTCCTTTAGTAAGTGCCTTGTTATTGTCGCATTTCGTAATTTCAATTCTATTTGGATTTTTACTTGCTGGATTTATTTTAATAAAACCTTTCAAAGAGCAGCTATACATTTTCGCTTCTGGATTAGTATCTATTGGATTAATTTCATTCTGGCTTATTCCATTATTAAGAGATATAGGTGAAAGTAACATACTTGCACTAAAATATGCAGATAGATTTTACGATATGAGCTTATTTAGCATAATTCTCAATATAGCGCTACCATTAATTATGTTAATTTTATTTATTATTTATTGGCGACAGTGTAATTATGATAAAAAAGAATTTTTATTTTTCTTCCCGACAATTGTATTTACATTTCTTTTAATTTTCAAATTAATTCCATTAATACCATTATTGAATAACATATATCCTGATCCAACAACAATGTTTTTTATTTTCTTTTCAGTTTATTTCTTTTTGAAAATAAAATTAGGAAATTCTAAGATTATTGCCTTAGTAGCCGCATTATTGATTTTATTTGCTATTGGTAATGTAGCAATAAATATACTAGATACAGATTTATTCCCAGAACGGACAGAATTTCAAGAAGAGCTCCTTTCTTCGATTCCGAAAATAGACGGCCGCTATATGATTGCGGGAAAAAGTCCTGAGTTTATTAATTGGGGCGTATATTCTTATGCAGCTATATATCATAACAAAAAAACGTTATGGGGAGCCTGGCAAACTACAGGCTATAGTACTAATTACGAAGCGAAAGTAGCTTCTACATATAATTTGCTACAAGAAGGCAACTGCGGTGAATTCAAAAAACAATTTGCAGATTTGAACTCAAATAATATAATAGGTATAGGCGAAACTTGTAATATATTACAAAATTGTGGCTTTTTTGAAAAGGCTGCAACAAAATCAGCTTGTCTTTACAAGACAGAACTATAGGTAAAATATAATATGGTTAACGACGTACAAAAAATAATTGCGGAATTGAAATCGATAACAGGTCTAACTCATGTTTTTTTACTTAACGATATAGATAAATTAGAATTTAAAATTCTTGAAGATACAAACAACTTAGGAGTACGTCTCTCTTTAGACAGAAAATATTCTTTAGTCGTAGTTCACGATTCTAGATTTAGATCGCCTAGGGGTTCTATGGTTTTAGATGATGCTGGCAAATTAATTTTTCCACCTCTGCCATTTCCAGAAATAAATGCTTGGAATGTTACTTCAAGCTCACCTTCGGTTGTATTACATAATCACTTAATTAACATATTTGGATTAAATTTAGCAGATGATGAAGCAACACTGATAGTTGGATTTGATTTATAATTTTATTCCGGACCTTAATTTCAGAGTTGTAAGCGCCCCATTAATAAAATCTTTATAAGTTTTTGTCGTTTCGCCATATTTTCGGTCTACAAATTCTATTGGTATTTCTTTAATTCGTAAATTATTTTTCTTGCATTGCCAAATTACATCTTGGACTATATCTGGTCCTCTAGCACGCAGATCGTTAATTATTTTTCCGAGAGCTTCTCTCGTATAGCATCTAAAACCTGAATTCGGATCTGTTAGATTCAAACCAAGCATAAGTTGCGCATAAATATTGCAAAGTACTGTTGAGATTTGCCTCGATACAGTCCTTTCGACATCACTTGCGCCGATTAAAAATCTCGAGCCGATAACTACATCGTATAATTTTGCCTGTTCTAGTAATTCTGGAATATGTTTTGGCTGGTGAGAAAAATCCGCATCCATTTCTATTACAAAATCTGCACCGTTTTCATACGCATATTTGAATAAATCAATTCCAGCTGCGCCTCTGCCTTTATTTTGTATTCTGTGTAAAAGGTGTATCTTATTATTTGTTTTTGAAAGCTCTTGAACTATTTTCCAAGTTCCATCTGGACTATTATCATCTCCTACAACAACTTCTAGATTTGGTATATTTAACTCAAGTATAGAATCTAAAAGTAGTGGAATATTCTTACCTTCATTCCACGTAGGTATAGTAACTATTATCTTCATACACTAATGCGCCTGAGAAGTTTTTTAAGGGTTATCGGTAGTGGAGATTACCATGAACTTTGATTTTATTCTTTTAATTGCTGTTAGTTTTATTACTACTTTTTTAATGACGCCATTTATAATAAATTATCTGCGAAATATAAAACTACAAGTAAAAGATGTTCATAAACAAGGCGAACCATCTGTTCCTCGCTCTGGAGGTATTGCTGTTTTAACAGGAATAATTGCTAGTTTATTTCTGCTTGTTTTCATAAATGTATTCATAAAACAAACTACCCAAGATATAATTTATTTGCTTGCAGCTATCATAACTCTAACTTTGATAACTTTTATTGGCTTCTTTGATGATTTAAGGATACGAATAGATTCCAGAGGCGAAGGGGGATTAAAGCAATGGCAGAAACCTTTGCTTTCATTGCCTGCAGCAATTCCACTAATGGCTGTTGTTGCCGGAACTACTGTTGTTGCCCTGCCGTTTCTAGGAAAGGTAAATTTTGGATTGCTTTATCCGCTTGTTTTAGTTCCTATTGTTGTTGTCGGGGCGGCTAATATGGTTAATATGCTCGAAGGCTTAAACGGTCTTGGCACTGGAATGGGATTAATGTATACAGGTTCGCTTGGACTTTTTACATACTATAATCAAGAATATATAGCAGCCGCAATAGCTTTTGCTGTATTTGGAAGTTTACTAGCATTTTGGAAATTCCACAAAACTCCTGCTAAAATTCTAGCTGGCGATTCGTTAACTTATTTGCTTGGCGCTACTATTGCAGTAATAGCAATAATAGGTAATGTAGAAAAGGCTGCACTCATAATATCAATTCCTTTTTTCATAGAATTAATACTAAAATTAAGAGGTGGATTAAAGAAAACGACAATCGGCAGAGTTAATGAAAACGGAAAATTAGAATCTAAATATGATAAAATATATTCGTTGCCGCATATATGGATGCGCACTGGTAAATTTACAGAAAAACAAATCGTATCGTATTTAATACTAATAGAATTATTTTTTTCTATTCTAATTTGGTTTGTGTAAATGATAAAAAATATAATAAATCGGATAAAAAATGACGCGTTAATTAAGCAAAATACTATACTTTTTGCAGGCACTATGGCTCTTAATGTTTTGAATTATTTCTATCATTTTTCTGTAGGCAGAATTCTAGGTCCTGCCGACTATGGAATACTTGGTGCATTTTTCTCTATAATGTATATACTATTTGCTCCAGTTAATACTATACAAACCATACTTGCGAAATTTACTGCTGACTTTCTGGCAAAAAATGATGCTGGAAAAATATCTTACTTATTGAAAAGGTCTCTTGCTGTTTTGAGCTATGTAAGCATTGGTATTTTTTTAGTATTCGTGATATTTAGTAAACAAATTGCAGAATTTTTATTGATTGATAATGTAACATATGTGATATTATTCGGATTCGTATTTTTGGTAATTTTCATAACAGCAGTAAGCCGTGGATTTCTTCAAGGATTACAGAAATTCAAAATATTAAGTGCTTCTCTAATACTCGAGGGCATAATAAAATTTGGATTAGCTATTACATTAATTTTTTTAGGCTTTAATCTTTATGGCGCTATAACAGCTATAACAATAGCTTTACTTTTTTCATTTTTATTTGCTTTTTACTATCTAAAAAAAGCTTTTCCTAAAGAAGTTGTTAAAATAGATAGCAAATCCATATACACGTATTCTCTGCCAGTTTTGATTACTATGACAGTAATAACTGCTATGTATACTGCGGATGTTATCTTAGTAAAGCATTTTTTTGAGCCGATAACTGCTGGTTTATATGCTGCAGCATCTCTACTAGGAAAAATAATTTTCTTCGCTTCATATTCATTTAGTTGGGTAATGTTTCCTAAAATAGCGGAAGCTCACTCAAAAGGCGAACCTTACAAACATATATTCTATAAATCTCTTCTATTTGTTACAATACTATCAACGATTGCGGTTATTATTTATTGGCTTATGCCTAACTTCATAGTAAACTTACTATTTGGAGAACAATACATCGGAATTATAAATCTTATAGCTCCTTTTGGACTCGCTATGGGTTTATTTTCTATTGCTTTCGTAGTAGCTAATTATTATCTTTCTATAAACCGAATAAAATTCATATACGTTTTGACAGCATTTTTACTAATAGAAATACTTTCCATTTGGTTTTTTCATGAAACTCTCGAACAAGTCGTAAATATACTTTTGATAACTATGGTAGCTTTAGTTGCTGTTTTATTTTTAGTCAGGAAATAACTCTTAATACGCCTATATTTCTAAACTCTGTATATCTGCCCGCTTCTTTCTCTTTGTCTGTCAGATAACGAGCGGTAATCATATATTTATCATCAATAAAATAACCAGTTGTCATTTCTTCTATATTTACTATCTGCCTATACTCAATTGTGCGATTATTCTTTTCTAATAGATATCTATATGCATTATTTGGTCCCTCTTCAAACCCATAAATAACTATATTTTTATTTTGTACATCTTTTAGAATAAATTCTGCAACCTCTTCTCTGGCAGAATATGTGCCGTGAAATATACCATTCGTACCTCCATCTCTTGCTACTACAGAATAAAAGCTAGTAATAACTGCTACATTCGATAATATCAATACTAAAATCAATAACACGCTGGCAAATTTCGCTTTTTCATAAAGTTTACTAAGTATCAATCCTAATAATATAAACTGGGCTGGATAAAGTATTATGAAAAAATGAGGGCTTACATTTTTTCCAAGTAATATGAAGAATATAGTTGGCAAAATCAGCCAGAGTAAAAATAATTTATATTTATCTTTACGTAAATTAACAAAAACATACAAACCACTAAATATCAGCAAACCTACAATTACTACAGATATCGCGATGAAATAATGATTTACAAGAATATTTTCAAATAACTGCGCTGTACCTAAAATATATTTGCCGAAATAATTTGTTGCCAAAAGCGCTGGAATTCCGGCGGCTTCTAATACTAATGTTTGGGTTTCAACTGTTATAGGTAAAGTTGCATGCTTTAATACAGCGAAGATTGTGCCGCGCATTAAATTATAATACAAATATGGCACTAATGTAGCTACACCAGCTAAAATACCAAGTGCAAAATACTTAATATTTAAATCACGCCTAAATAACAAAATCGTTAGAAATAATAAAATCGCTAATAATAGTGTTCCTAGATGCAATTGCAGCATTAATGCAGATAGAATTATTGCGGGTATTATGTAAATATCTTGTTTCTTTATGGCAAACTTAAACAAACTATAGATAAATAATATAGAAAAGAACGGAACTACAAAAGCATTTGTCATTATGTCTGAAAAAAAAATAGCCCATGGATTTGTTGCATAAAATGCTGCAGTTATTAATGCGGTTCTTTTATCAAAAAACTCTGCTGTAAATTTATATGCTATTATTACTGCTAATATATTTAATACAGCAACGAAACCAACTGCAAAAATATATGAATCTTTAATAAACAAAGGTATTGCTAACATATATGAAAACAATGGACCGAATGTCTGCTGCACTCCTTCTGAATGTCTGCCAGATATTAAACCGCTAAGTGGAAAATACGTTCCATCTAAGATTTTTTCAGATAATTCTAAATCACCTATTACATGAGACTGAAAAGATGTATGTTCTAAGTTATCGAGTCTTAAGAAAGCTCCTAACAAAATTATTATTACTAATAGAATGAGATGGTTTTTGGGCAAAGTATTCATAAATCGGACTACTGCATTAGTTTTTTAACGATTGCGAAAAACCTTTTCCTATGGATAAAGTATCTATCATACTCGCATTCTATAACGAAGAACTTACTATAGAAAGCTGCCTGAATTCCTTAATAAATCAAACTTATAAAAACAAAGAATTGATTTTAATTGATGATAGCTCTTCAGACAAAAGTACATTTATTGCAAGAGACTTTGAGAGACGTTATGATTTTATTAAATATATAAAAATAGAGCACAGAGACGAACTCCAAGAATGGCCGCGTATTCAAGGAGCTAAACAAGCTACTGGAGAAATTTTATTTATGGCAGAAGCTGACGCTAAATATTCTCAAAATTATATTGAATTTTGCGTAAAACATCTATCTGATAAAAAAGTCGGTGGTGTCGTAGGGAAGTTAAATGTGTGGGAACCAAAGACTTTCATTTCTAAATACAAAACATTAACAATAAATCCGCGATTTGAAAATATAGAGAATATGAATTCTGAACTATCTAAAGGTAATATCGCTGTATGGGTATTTAGGAAAGATGTTTTTGATACGTGCGAAGGATACAGAGACGGCTACTATGGTGAAGAGCGAAACTTATCAAAAAGAATGACTGATAAGGGTTACAAGTTAGTATATGAACCAACTGCAAAATGGTGGCATCGCTGGCGGGAAAATATAGGGGAAACAATAGAAAGTTATTTTCATTTTGGCAGGAAAATGTATGCTCTAAATAAAAACGATAAGAAGCTTATATTAAAGAACATATATTTCTTGCTGCCGTTCGTACTTTTAGCAGCATCTATTTATTCTATTTACTTTTTAGCTGTATTATTTTTGCACTTCATAGTGCTTGAAAAAGCTGGACTTGAGCTTTACAAAAACTCTAAAGGCAACGAATTTAGAAACTATGCATTATTATCGCCTATCGTATCATACTTACAAAATATACCTTTTGCAATTGGTTTCTTCTATGGAAGATTAAGTTACAGGGAGTAATTTTCTAGCTCCTATTCCCACAACAGGAACATGTTTATACGATAATATATTTTTGCCATCTAAAATAAATTTCAAATTCTTTAATTTTTGGAAATTAAAATTTCTAACATGGGTGTGATCGCAGCCAACAACAGCTATATGACATTCATCATTTTCAGGATTAAAAATCTGTAAATTTTTCTCTGTTATTTCATCTGGACTAAAAAACTCATCGTATACTTTTACATCAAAACCTTCATTCTGTACTAAATTATGAAAAACAAGCGAGGGGCTTAATCTTATGTCTTTGATATCTTTCTTATACGCTAAACCAAATACAACTACTTTTGTTTCACTTGGTTTTAAATTCAATTTTTGGCAGGCTTTGTTTAAAATTTGTAAAGTATATTCTGGCATAGATTCATTAGTTTCTAATGATTTTTGTAGCAAGGGAAAACTTTTGTTTACATCTTCTCCTGTTGAAATCAAATAGTAAGGATCTTCTGGTATACAATGACCGCCTACGCCTATACCTGGAT
>JBBSXK010000007.1:0-10818 GCA_038045805.1 Nanobdellota archaeon
TATGAGAGCCGGCACTGAAAATGTTCCCGGAATAATCGGAATTGCGAAAGCTCTAGAATTAGTACAAGGCGAAAAAGACACTGAGAATGCAAGACTGACAAAACTCAGAGACAGATTAATTAATTCTATTATGACGACATTTTCGGATACAAAACTGAATGGTCATCCAACCCAAAGGCTTCCTAATAATGCTAATATATCTTTCTTGGGAATTGAAGGCGAAGCAATGCTGTTATTATTGAGCGAGTTTAATATTTACTGTTCAACAGGTTCAGCTTGCACGTCAAGAACGTTGGACCCAAGCCACGTTTTAGTAGGAATGAATATGCCTTACGAATTGGCACACGGCAGCCTTCGTTTTACGTTAGGAAAGAGAACAACAGATGCAGATGTCGACTATGTACTAAAGACACTTCCACCTATAATTAACTGGTTAAGAACATTATCTCCTATAAAAGTAAAAATGGGCGATATTATGAAACGTAAGCCGGTTTCATATAGAGAGAGGTTTGCATAATCATGGAATCTATTAATCCAGCACCGATACCTGTGTCGCATCAGGATGTACAAGCCAAAGTAGAGGCACGCAAATGGTTCTATACTGACGTAGTTAAAGAACATTTTTTCAATCCGAAAAATATTTTCAAAACGGATGAAGAAGCAGTTGAGTATGAGAAAGAAGCCAATGGTGTCGGACAAGTTGGTTCTCCTGCGTGCGGAGACGCTATGAAAATCTGGATCAAAGTTGACGAAAATAGCGATATAATTAGAGAATTAAAATGGCAAACATTTGGCTGTGCAAGCGCAATTGCTAGCACGTCTATGCTGTCTGTTATGGTTACAGAAAACGGCGGCCTACGTACTGAGCAGGCATTAGAATTGAAGCCAAAAGATATTGTAAATAGATTAGTAGATTTGCCTTCAAGAAAATTCCATTGTTCAGTTCTTGGAGATAAAGCTCTAAGAGCCGCAATAAATGATTATTTTAAACGTACAGGACAGATAGACAGAATAAAAATTGAGGGTGCGAGAATAATTGATGCAGATACTAAGACAACTGATAAAGATATAGAAGAAGCGGTCTTGGAAGGTGCACACGATTTTGAAGCTGTACAGAAGAAATTGAAAGTTGGAATTGCGAATAAAGCTATAATTCCAGAAGTAGAGGACTTGATACGCTTCTATAAGGAGAAATATTTTGGTTAATTAACTATGGTGTTTGGATTTTTCAAAAAGCTCGGGCAAGTACAAGAAACAAAAGCAATAGTGGAAGCACCAAAGCAAGAGCTTACTCAAGAACAAGTGCAAGAAAAAATCAAAGGAGCTTTAGCCGAAACAAAACCTAAGAAAGTAAAATATGTTACGAAAAATATTGTCATCAGTGAGATGATGAATGAAAATCCAGATTTATATCACGCACTCGCTGGAGTAATGATGAGCTATGGTTTGCATTGTGTTGGCTGTTCAGCTAGCACAACAGATACAATTGAATCTGGAGCTAAAAGTCACGGCATGTCGGATGTAGAAATAGCTGAGCTTGTCAAAGAAGTTAATCAAGTTTTAGATGAAAGTCATCCAGCTATGCAAAAGAAGTAGTTACTTTCAATAATTTCTTTAATTTCTGTTTATCAAAACCCACTACTATCTGTCCATCTACATCAATTACAGGAACAGCAAAACCACCACTTTTTTTAACCATATCATCAGCAGCTTTGTCATCTTTTGTAACGTCAATCTCTTTGAATTTGATTTTATTCTCTTTAAAGAACTCTTTAACCATACCACAATATACACACGTAGGTGTTGTATAGAGAATAACTGTACTCATTTTTGAGCCTAGGCTTGTAAGTTATAAAAGGCTTCTTATTAAGGAAAGTTTAAAACGAATGTAGTCAATAATTATGTTCGTGCGGGCAGCGCTTAACTGCGGTTAGCTGGTCCGCATTCACTACGTTCATGCGGGGCTAACAAATTGGCTATGTGCTCGATTGCAGATCGAGATAAGGGTGTTCGATTCACTCGCCCCGCTTAAAGTTAAAATGGCTCTCAAAGTTGTAAATACACTGACGAGGAAGAAAGAAGCATTCAAATCTAAAGGTAAAACTATCGAAATGTATGTCTGTGGACCTACTGTTTATGGTCCTGGTCATCTTGGACACGCAAGAACATACAGTTCTTATGATATAATTAAACGCTATCTGGAATTTTCAAACTATAACGTTAAACTAATCATGAATATTACAGATGTACACGATGATATGATTTCACAGGCCAAGAAAGAAGGAATTTCAATGAAAAAACTTGGTGAGAAATATACGAAAGAATTTTTCAATGAATTAAAAGATCTTAACATAGAAAAAGCGAGCGAGTATCCAAAAGTTTCAGAGCACATAAAAGAAATAATAGATTTAATTAAAAAATTGGAAAAGAATGGTTTAGCTTATGCAACGGATGACGGCGTTTATTTCAGAGTTTCAAAATTTAAGCCCTATGGTAAATTATCTAAAATAAAAATAGACAAAGAAAAAACAGGAACTAGAGTAAGAACTGATAAGTACGAAAAAGAAACAGTACAAGATTTTGCACTGTGGAAACTGGATGATGGCGATGAATTTTGGAATAGCCCTTGGGGAAGAGGCAGACCTGGCTGGCATATAGAATGCTCTGCAATGTCAATGAAACAATTAGGAGAGAGCTTTGATATCCACGGCGGAGCGAAAGATTTGATTTTCCCGCATCATGAAAATGAAATTGCGCAGTCGGAAGGTGCAACAAAAAAAAATTTCGTTAATTATTGGCTTCACGCAGGATTGATAACTATAAATGGCCAAAAAATGTCAAAATCTTTGGGAAATTTTACAACAATTCCGCAAATTTTGAATAAATATAATACAAATACGCTGCGATATTTTTTCTCACAATCTCATTATCAAAGTCCTCTCGATTATAACGATAAAGTTCTTCAGGAATCCAAAATAGCTTCTGATAGACTGCAGGATTTCGTATTAAGAGCGAAAGAATCTAAAGGAAAAAATAATGCTACATTTGAGTCCGAAATTAAGAAAATTAAACAGAATTTCATAAACGCTATGGACGATAACTTCAATACCCCTGTTGCGTGGGCCGAACTTTATAGATTAGTATCGTTGATGAATAAAAATCTAAATAAAATAAATGTAAAGTCCGGACTTAAAGTTTTCTTAGAGCTCACAAATACATTTGGATTAGAATTTAGTTTAAAAGTTAATAATTTAGATTCCGAAATTAAAAAATTAATTGTGGAAAGAGAAAAAGCCAGAAAAAACAAAGATTTCAAAACTGCAGATAGCATAAGAGATAAACTAAGACAAAGAGGCATTATTCTTGAAGATACACCATCAGGTGTAAGGTGGAAACAGCAATGAAACTAAAAGGCCTTTGCGTTTATTGTGGAATGGAGAGCATATCAACCTGTTCCAGCTGCGGCGCACAGGTATGTTCGAAACACCTAATTAAATATAAAGACATATGTTCTAAATGCTTAAGAGGTAAAGTATGAGCAGGAAAATAATTTTTGGAATTATAACTATCGTTATAATAGTAGCTGTATTAGTAATAATATCACAATTGCCAGAAGAACAAAACTTAGAATGTAAAGATGATGATGGTATTTGTCCTGCTAATTGTAAATTTGATTTGGATAATGATTGCATAGAAACTGGAACTATATCTCTTGGAGAAATTAAGAGCTGTCTTGCTGATACAGATTGCGCTGTAGTAAAACCTATTTGCGGAAATTTACAGTGTACTTTTACTGAGAAACAATGTAAGACTGGTAACTTTTGTGAGACTTCTATAAGTAAGAAATTTGTTAAAGTTTGGAACGAAGCAGAAATAGAATGTTCATCTGAAACTCCTATTTGTGGAGAACAAATTTTGCAGACATCCTGTTATAGAGGCGAATGCAGAGTAGTTTATTAGTTATTTTGTCGGCTTGGTTATTGTAACATCTTTTACTAGTAAATGGGGCGTTATTACAGAGCCGTCGATCTCCCAACCACACATTTGTCTTGAATCGTTGCCAAGATCTTTTACATTTTTTAGAAGATTAATCATATTTTCTTTTATTCTGATATTTTTAATAGGATGTTTTATTTTCCCATTTTTAATATAAAAAATTCCATCCCGCGGTATTACTGAAAAATCTCCAGTAACATAATTTTGAAATCTCATGTACCATACATTTGTTATGTAAAGTCCATTTTGTATTTGTTTTATTAGTTGTTCTGGTGTTGACTTTCCGCCCTCTAGTATTGTATTCCACGCCGTAGGAGAAATTAATCCCGCATTGCCAGTTGTTTTAGTTTTATATTTCGCTGCCATAGAAGTATTATACAAATAGTTCTTGAAAATTCCATTTTCTATTATCGGTGTTCTTTGTGTAGGAACACCTTCAGCATCACATTCACCAGAAGAAAGACCTCCTGGCAGAGTTCCGTCATCGTAAATAGTTACTTTAGGTGACGCAACTTGTTTTCCCATAGAATCTCCGAAAAATGATACTCCGGCTTCAATATCGAACATAGAAGCAGAACCGCCAATATTAGATAATAATACTCCAAACGCTAATGGTGCAAAAATGACATCATATTTTCCTGAATCGCCTTTAACCGGATTTTTTGCCATTGCAGCAATTTTCCCAGAGAATTTTCCCGCATGTTCTACATCTAATTTTCTTAATGTACATTCTGTACTAGTCATATGACCTGATGCCTCAGCTTCAAGAAAAGATCTTACTGAAAAATAAACACTCGAATCATTTGAAATAGTTTCGACATTATTAGATGTTAAAAGCATATTTTTACTAGTAGATGTTTCAAAAATTCCAGAACACCTCTTAGCACCTTCTTTTTGCGCAGCTTGTATACCTTTCAAAACCAAATCAATTTTATTTTTGCCAGAAAGTTCTTCTATTTTTTTATCATAAGTATCTTCTATATTTTTATATTTGAATGGACCTTTTGCAAGTCCGTAGTAATCTTTTTTTGGCTGTATAGTTTCTATAAATTTCATTGTTTTATTTATAGAATTGTCGATTTTCTTTTTACTTGTGCTTATTTCTGAATGTTCAATAACATCATCAACAATTCCAGCTATTACATCTTTAACAGATGTAGAAAGTATTTTTTTATCTTTTACAACAAAAAAAGATATACCAGATAAAGAATCAAGTTCTATTTTGGCTATTTTATTGTTTACAAATTTTATCTGTGAGTTGCTTGATACAGATGTATTAATTACAACGTCATCTGCACCTCTTTTCTTAAATTCTTTCAGTGCATATCTAGATAATTCTAAAATAGATTTCATACACTTAACCTCACATTTTTTATTCTAATAGTAGGACCGCCGTGCGTTACAGGCATACCTTGCATTGGTTCGCCTTTGCCACAAGTTGCAGAATGATATTCCATATCTTTTCCGCAGGCATCAATAGACATATACAGTGATGGTGTTGTAATTTCTATTGCAGGATTTTTAACAGGGTGTTTTATTTTTCCGTTTTCAATTAAGTACGCTTCATTGCCAACATATCTATTGTTATAGCGCTTGTCATCTATATTCCATTCCATAAAACTCTTAAGATAAATTCCGGTTTTTACATCTTTAATTAACTCATTGAAATTGTAATTGCCTTTGTCTATAAATGTATTAGACATTCTTACAATAGCTTCCTTATCAAATTCACTAGCTCTGGCCGAACCATTGCTTTTTACACCAAATTGGTACGCGGTTTCTCGGTTGTGCAAAAAATCATTTATTATACCTTTTTTAACAAGTATTCTTTTCCTGGCTTTTATGCCTTCGTCATCATATTCATAATAACCATATGTATTTTTTACAGTTGGATTTTCAATTAATGTAACAGCTTTATTTCCAATTCTTGTACCTAACATTTTCTTAGTTATGAAAGATTCACCTGCTTGTGCAGCTTCCCGTCCTAAAATTCTATCCGCTTCAAATGGATGTCCACAGCTCTCGTGAGAAATTATACCTGTTATTTGCGGTGATGCTATTACATCAATAATTCCTTTTGGACAGCTTTTGCCATTTACAAGTGTGTAATGCAAATCTTTAGCTTCTTGGGATATCTTTTCCGGCAATTTCCATTTCTCTACGTGCTCCCATCCGCCAGTTGCTCCATATTGCCACATACGCTGAGATGTATTTTTCCCATCTTTAACTACAAACATATAAAAAAAATTAGGTCTCGCTATAAGAGATTTTATTTTGGAACCTTCAGAATTTATATAGTATTTTTTAACAGTTTCATCAGTTAATGAATAATATCCAGTCGAAATAGGAATACCAGTTTTTTTCAAAGTTGTATCGATATTTTTTAGAAGATCTATTTTAGTTTTAGGACTTACATCGTTTATTTTCTTTTTTTCTTTTACAGTGTAACTTTTTTCTACCGCTTTTTCGTCTGACATTTTTAAGTTATCTGTTATTTTAACGGCAGCAGAAGTTACATCAAGAGATCTTTTAATTAAATCTCGTATAGTTTCTTTTGTTGCTATATTTGTTGATACAAATCCAAGCGTACCTTTATTTATTAGCCTTATACCTATTCCAAAAGAATCTTCAAATCCAGATATTTCGAGAACGCCGTTTTTCATAACAAATACATTTGCATTTGTTTCTTCCAATCTGGCTTCAGCGTAACCAGCACCATTTTTTACAGCGAACTTTACAGCGAATTCGGCTAAATCTTCATACATAAGGTTTATTATAATATCAGATTAAAATAGTTTACTAAAGAAATGGTAGATAAAATAATATTAGAGCAGAAATTAAAGAAATTATCAGGCTTATCTCAAGAAGAACAAGCTAAAGCAATAAAGACTCTTTTTACACCCGAAGAGTTAAAATTCCTAAAACAACAAGCGATACATAATAAGCAGCCTGGCAAGTGTATATTTTGTGCTATCGTAAAGGGAGAAATACCAGCACAGATAGTATATAGCGATACACATTTTTTGGCGTTTCTTGATATTAATCCGGTTAATCCAGGACATTTATTAGTAGTACCAAAACAACACTACGAAGTTTTTCCACAACTTCCTGATGAATTGAATGCAGCATTTATGAAACTGCTTAAAATTTTATGTGCAGCAGTTTTTGAAGCAACAAATGCGCAGGGTGTTAATATTGTGCAGAATAACGGTGCTGCTGCAGGACAAGCCGTAAATCATGTTCACTTTCACGTATTTCCAAGATTTGATAACGATGGTAAAGAAATAAAATGGAAAACTGAAAAAGTTACAGATAAGCAGCTCGAAAATACACAGCACAGAATTATTGCGGCGGCTCAGAAATTAGTAGTCAATAAATCTGCTAAAAAAGAAGTAGAAGAGCCTAAAAAATCTAAAACTAAAATAGAAAAAATTAAATTAAAAAAGAGAAAACCTTAGCCATAATATCGCCAATAGTTAGTCCGATTATTAAACCTGCTAAAATTCCTGGACCGAGAGGAAAGCCGAATTTTACATTTACAGATTTAATTTCTCCAGAAATTTCTAAACTTTTCAATTTCTCAAGTTCTAATTTAGTTATACCAGAACGTTTTGGAATGTAATTGAAATCTCCTATTTTTATTTCATCTAATATCCAGTCGCCTTCCATCAATTTACTCGGACTAATTAATTTATGTAAGCTGATACTTTCTATGGATTTAGCGGTTAAAAGTAAAAGAGCAACCGGAAAAACAACTATTCCAATATACGATAAAAGTAAATTGTTTAAAAGAATTCCAATTAAAGGTAAAATTAATGTTAAACTGGCTAAAAATAAATATATCTTATATTTGTTTAAATTATTTTTAAATTCAGTTCTAAAACGACCGATATTTTTTATTATTAAATATGTCATTACAAGTAAACTAATAATGAATCCTGCAAATATAGAATTAAAAATTACAGTTATTAAAAATGGCCAGACTGCCACGTCTGGAAATGTTGCAAGTAAAGCCCCAAAACCCATAAGCATTTTCGCATCGCCTCCACCCCATATTCCAAAATAGGATGTTACGTGTCCAATTGCCCATAACATGGAAAAAGCAATACAAGAAAATAGTATTGGATATGGATCGGAATTTAGTATAGATAATATAGCGTGTCCAGTTAATCCGAAAGCCACCATAGAATAATTTACAGAATCAGGAATCCAAAGTTCTTTCAAATCGACATAAGAGCCTATTACAGCACCTATTAGAGCTACGCTAGCAAAAATATATTCTACTGGAATTATTCTGCATCACCTATGCCGTTATTGCTGACTTGGAAAACTGCTTCACCCTCTGGCAAATGAGGAGAATCTATCATTCTTGCAATTCTTTTTCCACCTTTAGATTTTCTCAAAAAAACTCTATAGGTTGATGCGTGTCCTATGATATGTCCGCCTATTGCTGTTGTTGGATTGCCAAAAAATATAGCTGGATTAGCCATAACTTGATTTGTCATATAAACAGCAAGATTAAATTTATCGGCTAGCCTTTGCAATGCTCTAAGATGTTTGTTTATTTTTTGCTGTCTGTCTGCTAACGTACCTCTGCCAGCATATTCTGAGCGGAATAAAGATGTTAGAGAATCTACAACTACTAGTTTTATGTTTTTACCTTCTTTTTGTATTAAATCATCAATTTTTTCCACTAATAGCATTTGGTGATCAGAACTAAGTGCGCGCGCAACATGTATTTTTTTTAGAACGGCTGTGGCATCCATACCTTTAGCGTCAGCCATTTGCGTTATTCTCTCCGGACGGAAAGTTCCTTCAGTATCTATAAATACAACTTCACTATTTAATCCGCCTTTGTCTTCTGGCTGCTGAACATTTACACAGAGTTGAAAACCAATTTGCGATTTTGACGAACCAAATTCACCAAAGAATTCACTAAGACCTCTGGTTTCTATGCCACCACCCATTAATTTATCTAATTCAACACTGCCAGTAGTTATTTTTCCAGTTGTTGATCTCTTTTCTAAAAATTCTTCTCCAGTTTGAAATCCTAAATCTACTGCAGATCTAGCGGCTGAGATTGCTTTTGCAGCGGTAGCTTTTAGCATTCCCGTCGCGTCCATTAAAATAGATGCACTAGATGTCGCAATTGACATTACATCTGTAAAGCCAGCTTCCTCGAGCTTTTGCAAAGTAGTCGAGCCTATTCCTGGAAGGTCGCTTATACGCTCTATCTTTTTTTCTTCTTCTGTTTTAGCCATTTTCCATTAATTTCATCGCTATTTCTTTTGGATTTGGATTTAAGTCGATGCTATTTAGCATAAGTTCTATTTGGGAAATATTTTTATTTTCTCTGACGCGTCCTGAACATTCTACTGTTCTGCCGAGTAGAAATTCGTCCAGTCTTGCATTAAGTATATTTTCTCCGTCTTTTGTAAGTATATCGAAACCTTCTTTGACAGTAAAACCACAGATGCTTTCAGCAGTGTGCCTAAAAGCTACGCATCTAATAGTTTCTGTTCCATCATCTAATACAATACTTACTAACATATTTTGTTCGGCTTCGGTTTTGTTATGTTGTATACAGAAGGCGCCTTCTGGAGTTAATGTAACTTTTTTACTGCAGTTTTTGCACGCATGATAAAATTTTGGTGGAAATGCTTTCACAATTAATCCTAATACTGAGCTTGTTTCTCCATCCACAAGATTGGATATTTTTTTTCTTGTTGTAATAGCTGTACTCGCTTTAATTTCAAGACCTTTCGGATTTATGGCAACGGAACTTCTTATGTTTAGATGTATTTCTTTGCCGCCAAAATTATTTTGACGGACATTAGCATCTTTTACTTTTATTACATCGCCTTCGGTTATTTTACCTTCTTTTATAGTGCTTGTTTTTTTATCCCAAAAAATAACTCTGGCTGTTCCAGTAGGATCGCTTATTACAATTGATGCAACTTCACCGGCTGAGCCGTCTTTTCTGGCAAATGTTCTTACTGGATAAATCCGCGTTACTTTTCCAGCAACATCTATACCCATATCGCCAGATTCCAATTCGCTAAGTTTTCGCGTTGTTGTTTGTGCTTTAAGCAGTTGAACTCCTAATTCGGATGCGACTATATACGCCGCTCCGTCTTCAGAAACCAATCCATCGAGAGTATGAACTTTAGCTTTAATTTGGTCAAATACAGCTTCTTTAGATAATCCTGTTTCTTGATGTATTTTTTCTATAATCTCAGAAATTGGTATATTTCGCATAAAGTTCAGCTTTAAGCCAGCTTATAGTGCATATAAAAATTTGTTTTATTGATTAAATTGTTAGTTTGAAGGCTCTTAGATGTTCTCTTACAGCTGTTGGGTCGGAGCCGCCGTGCCAGCTTGCCTTCGGCTTTATCTGTATTGGATATATACGTTCAAGCTTATCATCTATTAGAATTGCAGAACCTTTAGTAGTTGGAAGGCTGTCTATATAAAATTGGATTGCTTTTGGCAGATATGTCGATGCTATTAGATTAAGAGCTTCTATATCGATTTTAGAAGTTATTTTGTGAGATATTATTATATCTGCTTGAGTCATAACATCTGTGTGTATTTTCCCGGGCTGCTGTGTTGCTAAAACTACAGATATGCCGGGCTGTCGTCCTTCTCTTAAAAGCTGCATTAGAGGTTCTGTAGCCAAAGTTTTAGCTTGGTCTTCATTTGGAATAAATTCATGGGCTTCATCGATCATTATCCATACTATTGGAGCGTCTTCTCCAGCCGATGCAGTTTCTTTTCCAAGAAGAAATCCACCGCTTGAAATAAGATTTATTTCTTCTGTTT
>JBBSXK010000007.1:10828-11778 GCA_038045805.1 Nanobdellota archaeon
AATATTTTTTTGGAAAGCAAACCAATTACAAGTGCTTTAATTCTATGTCCACCCTCAACTTGTGAGTAAGCAGATAAATCTATTATTGTATTAGTGCCGCCTTTGAATAACTGAGAAATTTTAGTTCCGCTTTTGTTGAATATACCCCATTTCTTAGCGGCTCCGAATCTATTTTCTATAACGTTTCTTTCTTTATCTGTTGATTTATGATCTTGATTTGATAATTCAATTAGATCATCTATTGCGTAATCGCCAAGAGTTATATTTGCCGCGTCTACTGCGCGCTCTATTAGTGTTCCTTCGCCGGAAATTAAATCTATGTTAAACATTTCTGCCCAGCTTTCTGCACTTACTTCATTTGGTTTTAGCGCAAATGGTAAATCAACAGGTATACCTTTTTCCTGATATGTTTTGAATAATCCAAATGGTACATAAATAATTGGAGAATAACTTTTAGGAGTTAAATTCCATTCGCGTAGTATTGCATCGTCTCTGTAGTTTGGATATTTCATCGTCCAAAAAATACCCAGCGTATCAAATATAATTGTAGAAATATTTTTTCCAATTTCTTTTGGCAGGTCAAGCATACCTTCAGCTATCGTAGAAAGAGTATAAGATTTTCCACTACCGCGTTTGCCGGCTACAAGAATTACATGTGGATTTGCAATATCTAAATGTATCGGATTTGCGAGAGAAATATCTTTGCCAAATTGTACGTAGTTTTTTCCGATAAATATTGTGCCGTCGAGTCCAAATTTCTCGCGCTCTTTTATTCCTCTACCTGCAATAATTTCGTATGTCATTGGCCGATCTTTAACTTTAAAAGGTATAATAAAACACTTTCCATATGATGCCAGCGTCGCATAATCTGGTATTGCGATAGTCTCGAAAACTATTCCCGAAAGGGATTGTAGGTTCAAATCCTGCCGCTGGCGCTAACTTTTTAAGCC
>JBBSXK010000008.1:0-10203 GCA_038045805.1 Nanobdellota archaeon
GAAGCTACAAAGATTTCCCATTTACATCTCCAGATATAAATAGAGTAGTTGGAATTCACCTTAATAAGAAATTTGGTACCGAAGCCGAATATAAAAATTCAAATAAAATTTGTTACATTGATATAACTGAAAAAGGAGCACTCATATATTCCGAGAAAATAAAAGGACTTGGCGGACTACCAGTTGGAATATCAGGAAAAGTTTTGATGCTTTTATCTGGTGGCATAGATTCGCCGGTTGCAGCATTTATGCTTATGAAGCGCGGATGCAGAGTTGATTTTGTACACTTCGCTCCGGAAACTTCAAACTCAATTGCAGGAGAGTCAAAAATAAAAGAATTAGTAAAAAAATTATCCAATTATCAGCCAAATACAAAATTGTTCTGGACACCATTTAAAGATTTGCAATTGAAATTAATTCCAAGAATTCCTGCAAAAGATAGACTTTTGGTTTATAGACGATTTATGTTTCGACTTGCAGAAAAAATTGCATTAACTAAGAAATACAAAGCTATAGCTACAGGCGAAAGCATCGGTCAAGTTGCATCGCAAACGCTGCAGAATATGAAAGTTATAGATTCAGCAATTGATACTCTTGTTTTAAGACCTTTAGCGGGATTTGATAAGCAGGAAATAATTGAATTAGCTCAGAAAATTGGAACTTATGAAATTTCAATACAACCATATGATGACTGTTGTTCGTTTATGATTTCAGAACATCCAGAACTTAAATCCGATGTAGTTAACTTAGAAAACCTTGAATTGGGCTTAAACCAAGTGGAATTGATAAAAGAAACTATTAAAAAAACAAGAACTGTAGTTTCTGAGTATGGCTACTGATACGTCGAAATATTTCTTAGTGCTTCTTTTAGGCATTGCTATAGGTGTATTTGTTGGATTGATGTTTTTACCGCCACAGATAGTTAATGTTCAAGTGCCAGCTCAAGAAACTATAATTCGAGCAGAAACGTTTATTCCAGCAATAACTAACGAAGGCGTTGGTACTATATTTCCATTTAGTGTAGAAGTAAAAGTTGGAACTGGAAAACTTCTAATTGATCTTGGAAATTTAGTTTTTATTGAAGATACGCAAAATTCAATTAAGAAAGCGCGCATAGTTGCTAGCGAAGTAACTGGCAAAGATATCAATAATTACGATTTTATTTACTTTAGTGATACTGCAGATTTGACAATAATAGGTGGTGAATCTGCTGGAGCTGCAATAACTATACTTACTATTGCAGCATTGGAAAATAAATCTATTCCTGAAAGAGTAATAATAACCGGAGCAATAACCGAGAACGGAAGCATTACTAAAGTAGGAGCTGTTGCAGCAAAAGCAAAAGCTGTTGGTGAGCGCGGCTACATTACATTATTAGTTCCACCAAGACAATCCGCAGATATATTAAGCGAAAAAGTTTGTGATGAAACAGATACTATAGTTATTTGCAGACAATTAACATCATCAAAAGTCGCAAAAGATTTTGTTGAAAATACTGTCGAAGTAAGTAGTATTTATGAAGCTTTGCCGTATTTCGGGTTAGAATAAAATGGATTATAAAAAATCAGGATTAAAAATTGGTTTAGAAATTCATCAGCAATTAAAGACACATAAATTATTCTGTAAATGTCCATCTGAAATTACGCAAACTACCAGTGATTTTACAATCAAAAGAGAACTTAGACCGCTTGCAGGCGAATCTGGAAAAATAGACGTTGCTGCACTTTATGAAAAGACAAAAGGCTTGCATTACATCTATGAAGGCTATAACAATACAACTTGTTTAGTTGAAATGGACGAAGAGCCTCCGAGCGAATTAAATAAAGAAGCTCTTGAAATTGCATTATTGATTGCAAAAATGCTGCATTGCAAATTTCCTGACGTAATACAAATAATGAGGAAAACAGTTGTAGACGGCTCAAACACTTCAGGTTTCCAAAGAACTGTTTTAATTGGAAAAAATGGATATTTAAAAACTAGCTCTGGAGAAATTGGAATCGAAACAGTAATACTCGAAGAGGATTCTGCAAGAAGAGTTACCGAAGATGCAGATTCTGTAACATTTAGACTTGATAGATTGGGAATTCCACTTGTTGAAATTACAACAAAACCAGATATTAGAACGCCGGAGCAGGCAAAAGAAGCAGCAGAACTTATTGGAAGCATTTTACGTTCAACTGGAAAAGTATTGCGCGGTCTTGGAACGATAAGACAGGACTTGAACGTTTCGATTAAAGGCCACAATAGGATTGAATTAAAGGGTGTACAAGATTTACGTAACATTCCGAAAATTATTGAGATAGAAATGGAAAGACAAAATAGTAATCCGAAAGAAGAGTCTCATGTTAGAAATGTAAAACCAGATTTAGATTCCAAATATTTACGCCCTATAGCGAGCTCTGCACGAATGTATCCAGAAACAGATTTACCAATTTTAGAATTGGATGGGAAATTGATTAAGAATTTGAAAATTCCTGAACTTCTTCAAGATAAAGAGAAACGATTTATGAAACTTGGATTGTCAGAAAGTTTAGCAAGTCAAATGGCGCGCGGTGAAGCTCACGAATTGTTCGAGAAATTAATTCACAAATATAAAAAGATAAAACCGAGTATAATTGCTGATACAATTGCATCAGTAGATAACTATGTGCAGAAGAAAACCGGACTGCATAGCTGTGCTCCAGATGAACAATATGAACTAGTATTTGAGTTGCTAGATAAAAATAAAATTGTGAAAGAAGCAATTCCAGATATTTTTATAGATTTTTCCAAAGGAATTAATTTCGAAGAAATTAAGCAGAAGTATCAGAAACTCAATAAATCAGAATTAGCAAAAGAAATACAGAAGATTAAAACAGAAAATAAAGATGCGCACGAAGGTAAATTAGTTGGAATTGCGATGAGTAAATTACGAGGAAAAGCAGAACCGCAACATATTATGAATTTGATAAAAAGGAAATAATGAGACAAATTATCTTGCGCTGTCAATTCTATCCCATGCATCCCGATAATGTTGTTGTTTTAGTTTTGTATCGGCAATAACATTAGCCCAAACATATAATCTCGCTGCAAATAATGGAAAAGTCCAGGCAAATTCTTTAGGTGTTTGAGGATAGCTAAGAGCTCTGTGCCAGCCCTGAACGATTTCATTTTTGAAACTTTTTACTCTTGGAAAATCCGGTGCATATTTGTTGAGAGTTTCGTGCGCTTTTGCAGTCCTGACTTTTTGCTTTACCCAATCACTAAAAGTATCGGGCCATTTGACAAATACTTGTGCTGTTGGTACATATGCAATTCTATAATTTTTCTTATAAAATATATAAGGAATAAACGCATCTTCTGCAACATCTAGTGGAAATTTATTTACTATTTTCGCTCTCAATGCCATCAAATAAGCAGAGCATTCTAGAAATTCTGCTTTGTCGTGCAGTTCCTGTCTTATGGAATGCGCACCAGCGTCGCAAAGCATATGCGACCAATAACCCAGCATATTATCTTTATTGTTAGTTGATATAACTCTGCCAGTTGCAACCCCTATATTATCATCTTCAAACACTTTTGTTATTTCTTTGATAGAATTTTCTCCAAGTATTACATCTCCATCAGTTAAAATTATCAATTCGCCAGTTAGCTTTTTCATAATTAAATTCAAGGCGAAGCTTTTTCCCTTTCCAGGATCTCTAAAGAACTTAACTTGCCCGTAATTTTTTTTGAACTTCTCAACAACCTTCTTAGTAGCATCATCGGGCGCAACTACAACTAACTCATAATCGTAAGGTATAATTTGAGTTACTATCGCTTTTATTGCTCTATCTATATTCGGCTCTTTAAACGAAGTTATTACTATTGATAATTCCACTTCATAACAACAAATAAAACTTTTATAAACTATACTATGTTTGATTGGTTATGGCAGCTTTGAAATCCAGCTATGATTTAATAATAGTTGGAGGCGGACCAGCAGGCTACACTGCAGCTATTTATGGAATTAGAGCTAATATGTCTACACTTTTGATTGCTGGCGAGAAAGCTGGTGGACAGCTTATGCTGACAACTGATGTTGAAGATTATCCAGGCTTTCCGAAGGGAGTTCAGGGACCAGAATTAATGAAACTTTTTAGAGATCAAGCTCTTAATCTCGGCGTTGATATAATTAATGAAGATGTTACAAAAGCAGATGCAAAAGGGAAAATAAAATATGCGTGGGCAGACAATAAAAAGTATTCTGCTAAAGTTATTATAATTGCTACCGGTGCGAGCGCTAAATGGCTCGGCCTGAAAAATGAACAGAGATTAATTGGCAAAGGAGTAACAAGCTGCGCAGTCTGCGATGGCGCATTTTTCAAAAATAAACCTGTTGCAGTTGTGGGAGGCGGAGATACAGCTATGAGAGAAGCAATTTTTATGGCTAATTTGGCTTCTTCCGTAACTATAATTCATAGAAGAGATGAACTGAAAGCACAGGAAGTTTTGCAGGATAGGGTAAAAGCCAATAAGAAAATTAAATTCCTTTGGAATACAGAGGTGCAAGATGTTCTTGGAAATGAGAAAGTAACAGGAATAAAATTAATTAACAATAAGACTAAAAAAACATCTGAATTAAAAATAGATGGCTTGTTTATAGCAATTGGACACAAGCCAAATACAGGATTTTTAAAGGGACAAGTAAAATTAGACGATCATAATTATATAGCACTAAAAGAACCAGGAGTTTCTACGAAAACAAGTGTGCCAGGAGTCTTCGCAGCCGGAGATGTCCATGATTATAGATATATGCAAGCTGTTACAGCCGCATCAGCAGGGTGTAAAGCCGCACTTGATGCACACGAATATCTTGAACAAAGTTAAAAGCTTAATTTTAGTATCTCTTATAAGCTTATTTTCCAGTTTTCTTATATGAAAATAGGCGTGCTTGTTACGTATTTCCATCCATTCCGCGATGGAACTGAAAACCAATGCTTGTCATGGAGTTCTGAGATTGCCCATAAGCATGAAATTCACATTTTTACCTCTGATAGAAGAGACAATGAAATTCTGAAAGATAAATATGAAGAGTATAATCATTTACATATACATCGCTATAAAACTTTATTCCGTTACAAATATTATTTATGCTGGAATTGGAAACTAATTATTGATTTGTTAAAAGCAGATTTAGATGTATTGCACATCCATAGCCTTGGTTTTATTCAGCAAGATCTCGCAGTTTTATTGCTGAAGATATTGAAACCTAAATTAGGAATTGTAAATTTCCCACACGGGCCATTTCTGGCAAATGAGAATTATAGTAAGCCAGTCAAATTGATAAGAGAAGTTTATCGAGTAATAGAAAAATATGTTGTTAATAGATTTTATGATAGGATAATTGACTGCAACGGCAACCAAAAAATTACTTGGATGCCAAATTATTTTCCGAATCTGGATAGAATAAAATACTGCCCTGATGGAATTCCTAAAGACAGATTTGCAAAAGTTGACAGCAGAGATTTCGCTGAGAAATACAACTTGAAAAACAAGTTTGTAATTGTGCATTTGGGAAGATTGGTAAAATACAAAGGGCAGGAACAGACGCTCAAAGTTCTGCCAGATATTTTGAAGAAACATAAGAACGTAATCTATATGATTATCGGACAGGATAGGGGCTATAAATCAGAATTAGAAAACTTAGCAAAACAATTAGGTGTAGATGATAATGTTATATTTACCGGAGAGATTTCAGAAGAAGATAAATTAAAAGCTTTTGATTCAGCTAAAGTTGTTGTATTTACAAGCGCACCTGGAACAGAAGCATTTGGCATAGTTACACTGGAAGGAATGGCCCGCAAATGTGCAGCCATAAGTTCAGAAATAATAGGAGGCAATACAGCGGTGCTGCATAACGAAACTGGTTTCGTTTATAGGTATGATAACTTAGATGCATTGAAGAGTTATATTTCGCAATTGATTGAAGACAAGAAATTACTGAAAAGATTTCAAGAAGCGAGTTACGAACGAGCAAGGCAGTTTGTTAATGAAGATATAGTTTGGAAATATCTTGAGCCTATTTATTTAGAGGCGTGTGCAAAATGAGAGTTGCTAAACTAACTAGTTTTTTTCATCCCGTAAAAGGCGGAATGGAAAATCACCTTTATTACGAAGGTCTAGAATTATTGAAGTTAGGACATAAAGTTATTGTGTTGACATCAGATTTCACACGAAATGAAAGAATAAAAGAAAAGAAAGCAAATGTTGATGGTATAGAGGTGAGGCGAATATTAACCTGGTTTAGATTCGGAAACTTTACTCCAATATTTCACATATTAAGATTTGCAAAAGAAATATTTGGTCTCGATTACGATATTTTACATATACACTCTTATCGGCAGTTTCACAATTTAGGAGTTTTTATAGCTAAGTTAAGAGGCAAAAAAGTAGTTCTGTCAACCCATTGGCCGGAATATCCGAAAGAAATCAGAGGAAATTTTCTGCACTTGATGACAAAACTAATAGATTATACAATTGGACCATTAATTCTGAGAAGCGCCGATAAATTAGTAGTCCAAACAGAAGCAGAAAAGCAATGGCTGCAAAATAGATTTTCCATTGCACCAGAAAAGATTGCAATTATACCTCCCGGCTTGCATAATTTCTATTTAGACAAAAGAAGCAAAACCAAATTTAGGAAAGAGCATAACATAAAAGAGAAATATGTTGTATTGACAATAGGACGCTTGCATAAAAGCAAAGGACTAGATAAATTAATTTGGATAGCTAATAAATTTGAAAATACAAAATTTATTTTTGTTGGCCCCGATCACGGACATCGTGAAGAGCTTGAGAAACTTGCGAAGGAATTGAAAGTTGAAAACAAAATTCTTTTCGTAGGTGAAGTTTCGGAGGAAGAAAAACTTGATGCGCTGGCTTCCTGCGATGTTTTAGTAATGCCATCTGACTACGAAGCATTTGGAATTTCATTAGTAGAGGCTATGGCACAAGGCAAGCCAGTAATTGCGCATAATGCTGGCGGAATGCCGTCTGTTATTCAGAATTATGGCTATGTATTTAATGATTTGAATGAACTTAATAACCAATTAAAATTGCTTTTAGCAGATAAAAACCTTAGAGAAAAGCTAGGAAAAGAAGGTAAAAAATATGCTGAAACACTTATTTGGTCAGAATTAACGAAGAAACTTGAAAACCTTTATATGACTTTGCTAAAACGCTCAAATGCTGAGGTGTGATATGATTATTAGAAGCAGAGCTCCGTTAAGAATAGGTTTTTTTGGCGGCGGTACTGATATTCCTCCCTATTCGTATGAACACGGTGGGAAAGTATTGACTGCGGCAATAAATAAGTATGCATATACCACTTGGCAGATTTCTGATAACAAGGATTTGACAGTTCATTCGCACGATTTGAACATAAATACTAAAGTTGAAGATTTAGTTTATGATGGAAAATATGATTTGATAAAAGCGACATTCAAATATTTGAATTTAAATAAGGGAGGACATTTTGTCTTGCATTCTGATGCTCCCGTAGGTTCAGGATTAGGAACGAGCTCAGCAGTAAATGTGAGTTTAGTTGGAGCAATCTGGGACGGTTCCGGCAAAGCTGCAGAGAAACCATTTGGTATGGTAAAAACAAGAAAAGAAATTGCGGATACAGCTTTTAAAATTGAAAGAGAAGAATTAGGAATTGCTGGCGGATACCAAGACCAATATGTGGCCGCATTTGGCGGATTTAACATAATTGAGATGGACAAAAACAAAAATGTTTATGTTATTCCATTGAAAGTTCCGAGAGATATTCAATCTGAATTACAATATAGTATACTTCTTTGTGATATTAAAATGCCAAGAATGAGTGGAAATTTAATTGCTGGACAAAAGAAAGAATATTCCGAAGGGAAAAATTTGGAGATTCATCATAAATTAAAAGAATTAGTTAAACCTGGAATGAATGCTTTGCTTAATGGTGATGTTAAGTATTTTGGAGAGCTTTTGCATGAAAGCTGGCTTGTAAAAAAAGAAATTGCAAAAGGAACATCTAATGATTATATTGATGCAATTTATAATGCTGCAAGAGAAACCGGTGCAGTTTATGGGGGTAAGATTTCCGGTGCTGGCGGTGGAGGTCATATGACTTTAATCTGCGATCCAACAAGAAAAGTTGAAGTGCAGAAAGCGATTATTAAAAAAGCGCTTGAATTTTCTGCAGGAACTGAAAACGTAAATAATTTAGTTGATTTCAAAACAGTATCTTTTGATGACAAGGGGTTGTATGTATGGCGGGTTTGAAAATACTTATTACGGGCGCGGGCGGCTTCATGGGTTCACATCTAGTTGATTTTCTTTATGAAAAAGGACACGAAGTTCACGGAATTTATTTCGGTTTAGTAGATTTGACAGATGAAATAAAAAATAAAGGAAATTTAGTAAAATTAGATATTAGAGATTACGATAAATTGAAAGAGTTAATAGCTAAAATAAAACCCGACCAGATTTATCACTTAGCGGCTCAAAGTTATCCAACAGTTTCTTGGAAAGATCCTAAATATACTTTTGAAACAAATGTTCAGGGAACTGTAAATGTGTTTGAAGCTGTTAAAGAGCTTGGATTAAAAACTAAAATTTTAGTTGCCGGCTCATCTGCACAGTATGGTTTTGTAAATGAAAATGAAGTGCCGGTGAAAGAGAGCAGAGAAATGAAACCTTTGCATCCTTATGGTGTAAGTAAAGTTGCCCAGGAAGGCCTTACTCACCAATACGCAAAAAATTTTGGAATGAGCGGATTTACTATGAGAATATTTAATACAACAGGACCGCGAAAAGTAAATGATGTCTGCTCTGATTTCACAAAACAAGCTGCAGCAATTTCATTAGGACTTCAAGAATCAGTTATTAGAGTTGGCAATCTAAATACGAGAAGAGCTATTACCGATGTCCGAGATGAAATTCGCGGTTTCTATTTGGCAATGGCAGAAGCAAAAGCAGACGGCGAGGCTTACAATATATCCGGTGCTAAAGCGTATTTGATAAAAGATATCTTGGATTTGACTTTGAAATATGCAAATATAAATCCAAAAGTAGAGATTGATCCTAAACTTTTGAGGACAACGGATGAGCCAATAATATTCGGGGATTCTTCCGTTTTGAATAATGTTACTGGATGGAAACAGGAAATTACCATTGAGCAAACCATTAAGGATATGGTCGATTATTGGAAAAAGAAATTATCCGCTAGCAGTTTAGATGTTAGCAGCAGAAATCTTGAAGAGGCGGCAAAACTTTTGCTCGAAACAAAATCACAGTCAGTGCAGATAAATAAAGCAGCAGAAATTCTTGTGGAGGCTTACAAAAAAGGAAATAAATTAATTGCTGCGGGAAATGGTGGCAGTGCCGCAGATGCTCAGCATATGACCGGCGAATTAGTTTCAGGTTTTTACAACCATAATAGAAAAGGGCTATCTGCTATTTGCTTGCATGGAGATTCTTCTGCATTGACAGCTTGGGCAAACGATAGAGATTATAATGACTTTTTTAGAAGAGGTTTGGAAGCGCATGGAACTAAAGGAGATGTATTTTTCGCAATTACAACGAGCGGAAATTCAAAGAATTTAATTGTTGCCGCTGAGTATGCAAAACAAAACGGCATTGTTGTTGTTGGTTTATTAGGTAAGGGT
The DNA here is from genome assembly GCA_038045805.1 of Nanobdellota archaeon. Classification (GTDB taxonomy): domain Archaea; phylum Nanobdellota; class Nanobdellia; order UBA10117; family UBA10117; genus JAGVWH01. The sequence goes on from JBBSXK010000008.1 coordinate 9,666, forward strand.
GGAGGAAAAATACTTCCGTTGTGTGATTATGCAATCGTTGTTCCACATACAGATACAGCAAGAATACAAGAAGCTCATCATGTTATTTATCACACTATTTGTGAAATAGTGGAGAAGAAAGTGTTTGAAAATGTATAAAGCAGTTTTTTTAGACAGAGATGGAACTATAACTAAAGATGCTACTGAATATTATACTTATAAGTTAGAAGATTACGGTATTACTTTAGGAGTTATTGAAGCGCTGCAGAACTTATCTAAAGGACATAAACTTATTGTAATTACAAATCAAGGTGGTATTGCTAAGGGAGAAGTTAAACTGGAAGAATATTATGCCTTCAGTAATTATATGGAAAAAGACTTAGCAAAATACGGAATAAAATTTGATGGCATTTATTTCTGTCCGCATAGACCGCCAATTTCTGACTGTGAATGCAGGAAACCTAAACCAGGAATGATTTTGCAGGCAGCAAAAGAACACGATATTGATTTGAAAAATAGTTGGATGATTGGCGATAAATTAACAGATATACTTGCCGGT
>JBBSXK010000008.1:10213-15830 GCA_038045805.1 Nanobdellota archaeon
AATCATATTTTCATATTACAATTTTATTGTTTCCAAATCTATTTTAGTTAAATCTGGTGCTAATATGAAAAGCGAATCTCATTTATCATATGTAAAACCTGACTATGAAGTTAAAGATTTACTAGAAGCATCAAAAATAATCCTCAAATGAAAGCATTTATTTTAGTAGGTGGATTGGCAACAAGATTAGGAGATCTTGCAAAACAAACGCCTAAAGCTATGCAAGATATAAATGGAAAGCCATTCCTGCAGTACCAGATAGAATACTTGCGTGATAATGGAGTAAAAGAAATAGTTTTACTTGTTGGACATTTATCAGACGTAATTAAAAATTATTTTGGAAATGGAGATAAATTTGGAGTCAAAATAAATTACTCTTATGAAGACGTTCCGCTTGGAACTGGAGGCGCGGTAAAAAATGCTGAACGATTTGTAGACGGAACATTTATGGTTTTGAATGGAGATACATATTTTGAATTTGATTATGAGAAATTATTAAATCTACACAAACAAACTAATGCAAAAGCAACTCTTGTTTTGAATAAAGTTCCTAATGCTGGAGATTATGGTAATGTTGTTCTAAGTGAAAAAAGAATAATTAAGTTTGAGGAAAAATCAAACAAAGGAGATGGTCTGATAAACTGCGGTGTATATATGTTTGAACCAGAAGTTCTAAATCTAGTACCGAATGCAAAGAAAGTTTCAATAGAAACAGAGGTATTTCCAAAACTTGTGGAGAGAAAACAAATGTTTGGACTAGAATTAGATAATTATTTTGTTGATATTGGCGTCCCGAAACGACTTGAAGACTTTAGGCAAAAAATGCGCTAACTATTTATATTCAATTTAAGCTTATGTAATAAGGCCACATGAGATATGACTTTGCTGTAATAGGCGCAACTGGAATGCAGGGAAAGATTGTAACAAAAGACTTGCTAAAGAGTAATTATTCTGTTCTTTTATGCGGCAGGGATAAAAGCAGAGTTGAAGATATTTTAAAGAAAAATAAAAATACAGCTTTTGCTTATTTGGATTTGAGAGAAAAAAAAGATGCTCAAAAAATAATAGAAAAATCCGGAGCCAGAGTTGTAATAAACTGTGCAGAAAGAGAATGGAATCTTAACGCGCTGGAAATCTTTATAGCTGCAAATGTTCACTCTATAGATTTGGGTTCTAGTATACCAATGCTTAGGAAACAACTCGCTATGAAAAATATTTTAGCAAAGAAAGGATTGATTCATATTACTGGATGCGGTTCTGTGCCGGGGATAGGAAATGTTATGCTTAATTATGCAGCAGAAAGGTTTGACACAGTAGATTCAGTTAAAGTAGGTTTCGCTTGGGATTCGAATATGAAAAGATTTGTAGTTCCGTTTTCAATATCCAGTATTCTTGAAGAGTTTACTGCTGATGCGCCTTACCTTCATCACCACAAAACAAAAATAATAAAACCAATGAAATCTGTGGTAAGATGCTATCATAGAGCAGTGGGCAGAGAAAACCAATTTAAAGTTGGCCATCATCCAGAGACATATACCTTTCATAAATTTTTAGAGAAAAAAGGAATTGCAAATGTGGAATTTTATGCTGGCTTCCCTGACCATTCAATGAGAGCAATATTGCTTATGATAGAACTTGGATTTGGAGGAAAACCTCTTGAAATTCAGGGCGTAAAAATAGAACCAGATATATTTCTTGCAGAATTACTAAAGCGAATCGAAATGCCGAAAGGCTATCAAGAAATAGAAAATCTTTGGGTTACATTGGATGGCAAATATAAAGGCAAGAGACATAGGGTGCTTATGGAATGCATAGTTCCGCCTTTGAAAGGTTGGGAGAGTGCTGGAAGTAATGTTGATACTGGTATGCCTGCCAGTATTATAGCTCAAATGATTCATAATGGAATTATTAAGAAAGCGGGAAGCTGGTCTCCGGAAGAGATTGTACCACCAGACATATTTTTTATGCAATTGGCAAGAAGATGTATGCACATTTTTGAAAACGGAAAGAAAATAAATTAGAAGCAAACTCTCTTTGTCACAGTAACTACTTTCGTTACTGTTACATTTCTGTATTTTGTAATTTGAACAGATTTATCTTTGCTGCTTGGTGTTACGCCGTGAGTAAAGTTCATAGGAATATTATTTCTACCTTCTATCTGTTCGAAATAGAATATTTTTTCTTCTCCTGCTTTTATGACTTGCTCATCTTCTTTTGTGTATATATTTGTTGAGTTTGAAATTACGGCCTGAACTTTAAATGTTCCTTGATCTGCATCAGTATTTTTCACGAATACTTTAATTATTGTAGAATAATCTCCATTATTGTAACCGTCGAATAGGTAAGCTCTATCTGTAAATTTTAATGGAACTTTTCCAGGCTCAATAGCAAGGTATGGTTCTTCCTGAAGAGTTGCTATAGTTTCTTCTACCGGAACTTCTTTACATAAATACTGACTTGGTTTTATCAAGAACATTAATAACAGGAATACAAATAATGTTATGAGAATATAATATGCATATCTGTGAGCTTTACTATGAGTTTTAATGTGGTGTTTGATATGATGCAATATAGGAATTTTAGATTCAATAGCCATATCAAAAAATATATTCCAGTAGTATATAAAATCTTTTATAAATTTGTAGATTTTCTAAACCGCTTGCAGCGGTATTAAAGATTTACTATGATTCTACAATTAACTTGCCTTCCATTCCTGCATTTTTGTGACCGCCAACTTCACAAAAGTATGGAAATTCTCCAGTTTTATCTGCTGTAAATTCTATCATCATCTCATTAGGAGAGCTACCCATTTCAGTTCTGACATTAAAATCTGGAACTGCAAGGTTGTGAAAGCCTTGGTCGTTGATAGAGGTTATTTTAACTTTATCACCCAGCTTGACTTTTATTTCTTTTACATCAAATTTAAAATTATTTTCGTGTATTGTGAATTCTTTCATTGATTCAGTATCAGAATCATCTCCCATAGTACATCCGCTTTCGGTACAACTGCCATTTACATCATCTAATGTGCCGGGAGCAGCTATTTTGTCAGAAGCATTATCTAATGTAGAACAGCCACTGACCAAGAAAACTGAAATAAATAACGCAAATAATACACTTTGATATTTCATAGCAATTTATTTATAGAGTTGGTATAAAATAGTTTCTATGGTTAATTTGCTTGATGTGGTTTACTATCTCGCTATTACTAATATAATAGGATTATTTTTGCTTTTATTGACGTGCAGATGTTTGTTTCATATTACGATTAAAAATAAACATTTATCTGTGCTTAATAAATATCATTGCTATGTCTGGTATTTTTTTCTGACATCGGTTTTCTTGCATGCTACTATCGCGCTCTATTTGAGATTTGCGTAGGCTTTGTGTAAAAAGTCGTGGGCATCACATTGATGCCCACTGGCGTCAGACCATTAGCGTAAAAGTACGCTAATGGCTGTAACTTTTTACACAAAGCAATTTGCATAGAAGATTATATATACTAAAAGCGATAAATTTTATTGAAATTTAGGAGGTAAAAATGAAACACAGAAAAACTAAGAAGAAGGGCGGAAAAAGACTTGCTTTTGGTGGAATGTTAGTCAAGCCAGATAAGCAATTGGCATTAGTTATTGGCAAGGCAGCAGTAGCACCTTCCAAAATGACAAAGAATTTGTGGACTTATATTAAGAAGCACAAATTATTGAAGAGATAATTCTCATATTTTTATTTTTGTATTTTTATTGTATTTTAACCAGAACCAAACTGCAAATATAATTCCAAATAAAATTATTATTGGTAGTAATATCAAAAAGAGAATTGCAGCAAATGCCAAAACTACGAGTGCAATAATTGCAAGTACAATTATTGGCAGGATGCCAATCTTCTTGCTGCTGAAAGTGTAAACTTTGAACATATGCGCGGTAAGTTACTAATCTTTATAAATCTGTATTTTTGAAGTATTTTATGAAGTTTAATACAAAAACTCTTGGCGGCATTCTCGCAACTTTTGCAGTTATCTTGCTAGTATTATTGATTTTTGTAAAGGTTAATGTTGATTCGCAGGCAGCTTTCTTATGCGAGACTGTAGCAGCCAATGGCGGAGACTTAGCCAGCTGTCCGGCTCATAGAAGCCCAATTTCTTGGTTTATTGTTTCGTCTTTTGGAATTGTATTTCTAATGCTGGGAGCTGGCGCGTATATGTTTCTAATGCCTATGAAAACGGAACAACAGATACTTCCCGCAATAACAGAACGGCAGAAGTTCAAGGAAGTAGATTTCTCAAAACTTAATGAAGAAGAGAAGAAAATTTACGATTTGATTAAAGTGAAAGAAGGCTCTATTTACCAAACAGATTTAATCAAGGAAACTAATTTTAGTAAAGTAAAGATGTCTCGCCTCTTGGATAAAATGGAGCAAAAAGGTATTATTGAGAGAAAACGTAGAGGTATGACAAACATTGTAGTATTGAAGTAGTTTGCCAAACCTCATTACATTCCGGTATGACAAACATAGTTGTGCTCAAGTGAAACTAGTTTCATCAGTATAGTTATATAGTGTTTCTTTCTCTATTTTAGTATGAAAAAGAAAATAATCATAGCAGCAATTATAATTATAGCCGTGGCTCTGGTATTATTAGCTTTGTTTGTGCTTCCGCAATTTATTACAAATTCAGCAGCACTTTCAGACAGCGAAATTAGCGCCATATATGCGCAAGTAGCGCCGGAAGAAGTAACTTTGTCAGGAACGTGGCAGAATATCGGACCAAAATTAATTGAAAGCGGCGCGGTTGATTTAGATGAGTTCAAAAGTTTATACGAATCTTACGGAAATCCATTAACCGACGAACAAATAAAATTCTTTACTGAAGGTTCGAATGAACCAATAATAATAACGCAAAAAAATTCACATTTTATTTTGAATACCTTGTGGGCTTTAGGCTTAGTAAATAAAAATCAAATATATGAGAAAGAACCTATGAGCAAATATATTGAAAACGGACAGGCGGCAAACTTAGCAAGCACTGGCGGCTGGTCTCTTGGCACCAAAGACGGCGGAGAATTATTAAACAGCGCAGAGATAATTAAACTAACTCCAGAACAGCAAGAGATAGCTGAAAAAGTTGCATTTAATTCTTACAGGCCTTGTTGTAATAATCCTACTGCCTTTCCTGATTGCAATCACGGCTCTGCAGCTCTAGGACTAATAGAATTATTAGCATCGCAGGGTTTTAGTGCAGATGAAATTGCAGAAGCAGTAAAAGATGCAAATTCTATTTCGTTTTCACAGAACTATTACGAAACAGCAGTTTATTTCAAAGCAGTAGAAGGGAAAGACTGGAGTGAAGTTGATCCTTGGGAAGTAATAGGAAAAGATTATTCGAGTGCAAGCGGAGCAGCTAATACGAAAAAGAAACTGCAGGAATTAAATCTTGTACCTAAAGCACAGAGCGGAGGTGGCGGCTGTGGAGTATAAATCAATCATAATTGCTGTTTCACTTATTGGAATTATTTTGGTATCCGGATGTTCTTATATTTCACCTAAAACAGATATACCTAAAGAAGCAATTCATTGGCATCCAAATCTAAAAATAATAATTAATGACGAAGATATGATA
>JBBSXK010000009.1:0-8268 GCA_038045805.1 Nanobdellota archaeon
AGAACCGCTAGAAAGAATTTAAAATCAATTTCAATTTTCTGTTTATCCAGTATTTTGTAAATACCATAGAGAAATATTAACGCAATAAGCGCATAAATAATTGAGTTAATTAAATTATAATTGCCATTTATTTGTATTGGCGTTATAAAATAAGTTTGGAAAAAATCCATTACAGCCATACAATTTTATAATTTTAAATTCTTATAAACATTGCGGCAACAATGTTAGCTAATGGCAGACCATTAAATCTATCTTTAGTAAGTCCAGCCTTCTCCGCCTTCTTGTCCGCTTTGTGGCTGTCCTTTTATCGCATTTTCAATATTTATTAATCGCGCAGAAATAGTATCAAGAGTGGCTTTCAAATTATCTATTTTATAAGATAAAGCTTTGACTTCTTTTTCAAGTTCAGCAGTATTGCTTGGTGGCGCAAACATTTGCTGCGGCGGCATTGAAGGTAGGCCTAAATCTACTTCAGTAGAATCTGTTTCTTTCTCAGGAAAGCCTGCTGGACCATATGAGCCTTGTTCTGCCATAGAACCAATTTCAACAAAATCAGGCTGCTTCTTTTTCTTCTTAAAAATATCTGCAAAGGCCATATTTTATTTAGATTTTAATCGTTTTAATATCTTGTGCCCAAATTCTTCAGCATTTGACGGCCCTTTTGCAGTAATAAATAAATCATCTTCTATAATATTTTCAGTAACATATATAGCGCCATTTTTATCAGCTTCTTCTTTTGCTTCTGGTAACCATCCAGTTACTTTTTTACCTTGTGTTAAACCACTTCTAAATAAAGCTACAGTTGCTAAACAAATACATGCTATTAGCTTATTTGCATCATAAAAGTCATGAAATAATTCCTGAAGTTCTGTATTAGCCCAAAGTTTAGGACTTCCATTTCCACCCACTACAACCAAAGCTGAGAAGTTAGCTTCGACAGCATCTCTGATTAGAATATCTGGCTTGACAGTAGCTTTATGCATTCCTTTACATACATTTTGAGTAGTACTAGCAGTTATTACAATGTAGCCTGCTTTTTCTAATATTTCTTTAGGTTTAAGGTATTCTTCATCTCTAAAATCTACAGGAGCAATTACAAAAAGCACTTTAGACATAGTATTTTAATGAAGCTAATTCTTTTATACCTTATGCTACTATAGTTATGTATATGGCCACATTAACTTTACAGCAAGTTGAGAAAAAATTGACATATTTTAAAGAAGATTTGAATGCCAAACGCGATTATTTAAATAAACTTCTAGATGATATTAAAGATAATACGGATTTAAAAGATTTAGAAAAAGATGTCAAAAGCCAATTAACACAAGATATATTGAAAGGCAAGCCAGTAAGCCAATATAGTTTAAGTTACGATTCTTTTGGAATATCTCTTGAACCTATGTATTATTGGTTTATCGATTCTCTAAAAGACCCTACTTTTGGAATAGGATATGATGTAGAAAAAGTAAAAGATACTTTTGCGGCTGCTGAAGCTTCAGCTTTTTATGGCGAATTAGGCAGAAGGCGTACTGAATTAGAAAAAAGAGCTGGCGAACTAATGGGTACTATAAATATGGTTGTAAAAAGTATTCTAAATTTGATTTACGATTTGAAAGAATTTGAATTAAGATTGGATGAATATTCTAAATTACATTCTGATGAATATGCAGTTTCAAATGGAGCAGATTATGCATTGAAAACTATTTGGCTAACTGAAGTTGATTCTAAGAAAGGACCAGGGTCTATTAATGCCTTAGTTCAAAATTTAAATTATATTATGGTAAGAGATGCATTCTTCTCTGTTTACATACCTGTTGGCAAAGCAGATGACGTAGAAAAGATAGTTTTGAAAAAAATTCAAGATGAGCTCGATATTCCTGATATGGTAAAAAGAATTTTGCAAGGCAGAATTAAAGAATATATTTTATGGCGGGAAATGAGTGAGCGCGAATTGAGAAAAAGATACAAAATAGAACGTACATATTTGAAATCTCAAGTTAGTTCGATGAAAATGTATTCAGAATGGGCTCGGCCTTATCTAATTGCAACTAGGAAATTATTACCTCAAGAACTTAAAGCTGAAGATATGGCAGATTTGCCAATAATGTTTAATACAATGATAACGTATATTGATATTCTTGCCAAAAAGCAAATCAAAAGTTCTGGAGAATTAAAAGATTTAAAAGTTAGAGATGAAAATAAAGTATTTAGTATTATCGAAATTAAATTTTTATATAGGGTACTTCCTGGCGGACAAACGCAGGAAGGCTATCGTGGACATACTGGTAAAGTAACAATTAATATTAATGGTTATGTTATGCAAAAAAAAGATTTGGATAATTTAGAAAAAGTAAGGCAAGATGAAATTATGAATTTTATAGATATTGGCACTAAAGATACACTTGATGCTATTTCAGACGACTTAAAGAGATTTTTAGAGGAAGAAGCAGAGAAAAAAGAAGAAAAGAAATCTACATCATCATTCGGTAAAACTATTTATGCTGTAAAACAAAAATATGAAAGTGTTAGGGAACAAGTGCAAAAAGTTGCAGATATAGTAAATCAAATCGCGAAATTTGATGAATTAAAGTATGAAGATTGGAATGTCGCCAAACTGCAAAAAGAAGGTGAAAAGAAAGTGAAAAGAAATACAGATATACTTTACATGCTTTTTAAGAGAGCGCATGGAATGTTAGGTTGGCCTATAAAGTAAGAGACTACGTATGAAAAATCAAGAATATAAAAGACCAAGAGATGAAAAAATATATCATCACCGCGGAATGCCTGCAAATAGTAGTAGAATTATAAGAGAAGAAATTTTAAAATATGACGGCGCAGATATTTTAATTGTACAGAAGTCTAATCAATTTATTGCGAAAAGTTACATTGTTGTTTTAGGGCAAGTTTTAGATCAAATATTTGCTAAAAATGGAAAAGCTAAAACCACTTTTGTAGCACCAATAGATAAGGAAGAATATACACAATTAGAAGAACTTGTAAAAAAAGCGGGTTTTGAAGGCGATGTACAGTTTTGGTAATTAAACTCCAAAGATTTTTATTCTGCAAATTACTTGTGTTTTTATGTTATACTCTGAAAATTATATATCTTCGATGGATAGGAAATACAATACTACAATGGCTACTGATACTCTTAGAAATATATATTTCAGTGCTCCAACTTCAGCTGCAGAACCAGGAAAACAAGTTAAAGATATAATTGGACTCGCAGGAGGCGGAGTAAAAAACGTAGAAATTGGACAATTGAGATCAAGAGGTGATAAATCTTGGGAGACTATTCCTAAGCAGCATTTTGATATGGTTCGTCAAACAGCTAAATTAACAATGGGAGACAAAGCCATAATTTCAGTTCATGCTCCAATTGATATAGATCCAACCGGCTTTAGAGAAAATAAGTGGTCTGAAGATAATAGAGAAGACGCGGAGGAATTTATGAAAGATGTAATAAATAAAGCCGCGATTGTTAAAATTGATAAAAATGCTAAACAATCAGTGCCGATTGCATATCACGCAAGCGGACAAATTGGAACATTTTGGAAATGGGATGACAAAAAAAATAAATTAGTTCCAGAAATGGCTATGGCTGTAATTCCAGATACTGGAGAAATGATTCCATTAAAAACAGAAGAGAAAATATACCCAGATGGAATAAAACGAAAATATATACCTTACATGGAAGCAGGTGAAACATATCCAGAACATACAGTTTCTAGTTTAGATCAAGTAAAACGTACTCTTTGGGAAAAAGAGCAAGAGCAATTCAATAATCTTTGGAAAGAACAACAAGAAGCCGAAAGGAGAATTAAAGAAATTAGTAAGGATGTGAACACTGGAGAAATTACAAAAGAACAAGCAAAGTACGAAATATCTGGCTGGTTAGATAGACACAGATATATCAAAAAACATTTCGATTCGGTATTAACAAATACGTATGATAAAATAGCTCAGAGCGATCCTCACTCTAGAGAATTCATAGATAAAGAAGTTAATAATATACTGAAACAAAATCCGGATGCAGATAGAGATTTAGCTATGCATTCTGTAATGATCAGAATGGGACTTCCTGAAAAAATCGGTGGTTTTGGAGAAAAAGTTCCAGAACTCGTTAAATTAGCTGAAACATTTGGACAAGATCAAGCGGCTAAAACACTTTCAAATTTAGCATATTATTCTTATAAAAAGCACGGCGAATACGGGCCGCAATTAGCAGTTGAAAACTGGGATCCATGGCATGTAATGGGACGCGGTGCGGATTTAAGAGATGGACTAAAGAAAGCTAGGATACAAATGGTAGATAAATTGGTAACAAAAGATAAACTTCCTATAAAAAAAGCGAATGAAATCGCAGATAGATTAATAGGTGCAACTTGGGATATTGCGCATATTAATATTATGAAAAAGTTTGGAGTACCAGAAGGTACGTCAAAAGAAAATTGGAATAAATACATTAAACGCGAAGTTGAAGCGATACAAGATGATATAAGACATATTCATATCTCCGATAATTTTGGACATAGCGATGTACATTTAGCTCCTGGAATGGGAAACGTTCCGATTAAAGAATTTCTAGAACATATGGAAAAAACAGGAAAATTAAAAGATGTCAAATCTGTTTTAGAATCTGCTGGAACTGCTATACACTTAGGAATTCCACCAGTACATGCTGAAGCGTTACAGCATATGGGTGTAAGTTCGCCTGCTTGGTCTATTTCACCAAATTGGTATGAAGTAAGCCAAAATTATTTCTTTGGCGGTTCAAATTATGCATCTGCTGGATTTGGAAATATACTTCCTCAGGGACACTTTTCAGAATACGGAGCTGGCTTTTCACAACTACCTACTGCGACGGGTGGACTGCGTCCAGGCCAACAAAGCAAGTTCTCTAATACACCTATGAGCTGATATTCAAACTTTTCAAGTTTGGTGATGTAACTACTATCGAATAATTTTAACATAGCTAACTTTAAATATCGCTAAATTAAAATATAGCTGGCCACTATGAATGAATTTGAAGAGAAAACACCCATTCCAACAAGGCGCAAAGAGCTTAGAAAAATTAATCTTCATAATGAAGACTATAAACAAGCATATGATTTTGCCGGTAAAATTTACAAAAAATTTGGACCTTTAGTTTTATCTGTGGTTGTATTTGGTTCTGTTACCAAGCGAGAAGCAAAACCAGAATCAGATATAGATATAATTGTTATAATAGATAATGTTTCGCAGCTCTGGGATGAAGAAGTAATAGCTTATTATCGAGAAGAATTATTTAATATAACTAAATCTCACTCCGCAAGAGATAGATTACACGTTAATACACTTACTTTGTCAAACTTTTGGGACAATGTAAAAGTCGGTGATCCAGCAATAATCAATATGTTGCGTTATGGTGTTGCACTTGTAGACTTAGGATTTTTTGAACCATTGAAATATCTTTTACTTTTAGGAAGAATTTCTCCTACACCAGAAGCAATCTATGTCACTATGAATAAAATTCCTTGGCATTTGTTAAGAGCTAGAGTCAAAATTCTTTCAGCAGTAGAAGATTTATATTGGGCTATGGTTGATTCTTCTCATGCAGCTCTTATGATGGTCGGACATATACCACCAAGTCCAGAGCATGTTCCAGAACTATTGCAAGATGCCTTTGTAAGTAAAAATAAACTTAAGTCAGTTTACGTTGGATGGTATAAAGAAATGTATACTTTTTATCATGATATTAAAAATCATAAAATAAGTTCTATTAGTGGAGAAGATTATAATAAATGGTATAAAAGAACATCAGAATTTACTAAAATTCTCGAAGCTATTGCAAGAAAAGAAGAGAAAAACTTTTTCAAAAAGAAATAAATACGGATGATTATCATATAACTGCTAAACCTTTTAAATGACTATAAAGTTGTATTTATATGACAAACAATACAATTAATCCAGCTGGTTTTAATCCTGCTACAATACCAAATTTAAGTCCGGAGCAAATAGCTAAGTTAAAAGAAGCTCAGGCTAAAAAAACTGAAGCTATAAAAAAAGTTAAGGAAATGCTCGAAAAGACTCAAAAAGAATGCGAGCCATTCAAAAAAGAAGTTCTAAAAAAATTCAAGAAAGAAATTTTAGCTATTACATTACTGCCTCCAGCAGGAAAGGAAAAGAAACTTGATGTTTTCGTAGTTTTAAAACTTGAAGGTAACATAGATGAAAAATTCAAAAAGAAACAAGAAGTTGATAAAGTTATTATTGAATTAGGCAGGAAAAAACTCAAAGATATGAAAGTAATTACAGCTTTGCACGATGAAATATGGGATATGGCTTTGAAAGGAAAACATGACTTCATTTCTACTCTTGCAATGTCAGCTTCAATTTACGATAACAATTTCTTAGGACCATTAAGAGCTGTTGTAATTCATAAAAAAATGGTTTTAGAAAAATTTGAGAAGTATGTAGTTTCTTACGTATTAAGTGGTTCTGTAACTAGAGGAGAAGCAACAGAAGAATCAGATATTGATACTTTCATCATAATTGACGATACAGATGTTACAAGAATGACTAGTCATGAATTAAAATCTAGATTACGTGGTATAATTTGGGGAATGGCAGATGAAGCTGCTATGGTTGCTGGAGTAAAGAAAGCTCCGCACTCGCAAGTTTATGTTTTAACAGATATGTGGGATAATATCAGAAGTTCTAATCCGGTTATTTTTACTTTCTTGAGAGATGGTGTACCTCTTTATGATAGAGGAATGTTTGCACCTTGGAAATTACTTTTAAGAAAAGGCAAAATAACACCAACACCAGAATCAATTGAATCTTATATAAAATCTGGAACTGAAATTCTTGACAGGACAAAACAAAAATTGAAAGCAATGGCTATGGAAGATTTCCATTGGGCATTAATTACGCCTACTCAAGGTATATTGATGAGTTTAGGAATAAGTGCTCCAGCTCCAAAACAAGCAGCTGAAGTTATGAGAAAACATTTAGTTAAGCCTGGCTTATTAGAAGAAAAGTATGTCAAAATCTGGGAAGAAGTAAATGATTTAAGAAAAGATATTGAACACGGAAAAGTCAAAGATGTAAGTGCAAAACAAATTGAAGAGTTATTGGAAAAATCTGAACAATATTTGAAAAGACTCGACAAATTAGTAAAAGATGTTGAAAATCAAACCAGCAAAAAAGAAATAGAGCAATTATATGATAAATCTGTTGAAGATATGACAGCTGCTTTAAAGATGATTGATGTAAAAATATCTGGTAATTTAATTAATATTTTTGAAAAAGAAATAGTTAGCAAGAAATTTGCATCTAAAAGATATCTTGAAGTTTTGAAACAAATTGAAGAATTAAAGAAAGAAGGCAAAGCTGATAAAAGATTACTTGATTCTTTGCATTTTGAGCAAATCAGACTTGCAAAAGATATGTTTGAATATATAAGAGCAGAGAAAGGAAATAAATTTGACAAGTTTAAAATTTCAGCAACTTATGGCAGCAAGAAAGCTGACATTTGGATGCTTACAGATACAGCTTTTATAATTGAAGACACTCACGATCCAAATACAATAATTAAGAAATATAATATTGAAAAAACAGGAGCTTTGTCGACTCCAGTAAAATCTGATTTGAAAGAGCTGAATGCAGAACTTGAGAAGTTTGCTGGTACTCCTACGCAATTAACGAAGAAAACTATTGAATCATTGAAGAAATTGTTATCTAAAGATATTAAACTTATTATTGGAGCTTAGTAGGATAATGGATATCAATCTTTTGTTTTTTAATATATATTTCTAACTCAGCACGCAATATGTTATCAATCTTACTATTATCTATTGATAATCCATAAAAAATCTCACGTTCAGAACTATAAATTTTAAATAGTATAGTATCTAAATCTTCCGCTAAATCAAATATATATTTGGAATGCAATATTTTTTTGCTTTCTATGTCTTTTATTATATCTAAAATAACATCTAATTTAAATTCAGGACGCTTCCAATAATTATGTTCGCGATACTCATCAGGTTGGTGTATGCATATATAAATAGGTGAAATAAAATTTAAAGCGTTTTCAATTTGTTTAAAATCTTCTTTATGAACCTCTTTAAAATATTTAGATTCAGATTCCGCACGAATTATATCTCCCATATCATAATCCATAAAATTGAATTTGCGAAAAGGGATTTAAAATGTTCTATCGGAAAGCCTTAAAAATCAAATTTAAGAGATATTAATATGAAAGGCACAATATTAAGATACAGA
>JBBSXK010000010.1:0-6548 GCA_038045805.1 Nanobdellota archaeon
GAACTATATTAGCCTCGCAATTATATTCCTGACAGAAATATTCATTTATGCTTGTTTCACTTACACAATAGTCTGTGAAATCGCCATTGTGATTTCTGCAAGTTCCTGCACGCGATACACCGCCTAAGCCTGTATCACTGTCGCTGCAAAATTGCACTGAACTTGATTCTGAAACTTTTCCTCTATAAACATCAGGTGATACTCCAAAACCTAAGCCTGTATAACTTGAGACCATAGAAAGTCCAATTAATACTACAACTACTAGAGCTGCAATCTGCACATGGTTTTCTAATTTAAAATTCCCTAATTTTAATCTAATCATAGTTATAGGACGATTTTGGGGTTTAAATATTTTTATACCATAAAATTATAGTAAACATATGGAAAGGCGCGGTAAACCTGAATGGCAGAAAGAATTAGCTGAAGAAAGAATTGCAATTCTATTCAGAGAAGCTTTGAAAGCCGTCAAAGGAAATAAACAAGCAAGAGCTAACCGCTATATTTTTTTAGCTCGTAAATTGGCTATGAAATTCAATCTACGCTTTGCGCGTGAGCAACGCAGAAGATTCTGCCATAAATGTTATGCTTATCTTTTGCCCGGCAATAATATACAAGTAAAAATCAATTCCAAATTAAAAGCGGTTGAGTATAAATGCAAAGCCTGCAAGCATATCAATAGATATCCGTACGTGAAAGAAAGGTCTGAGCGCTAGTCCATATTCCTAATTCTTTTTCCTGGGCTTCCATTTCAAGGCAATCAAATAAATCTATAAATCTTATATCCGGCTCATATCTATAGCTCTCTGCCCAGCCGAGTTTAACTTGCTCTGCATTTACAAACATATCTTCTGTAAAAATATATCTTAATATTCGTCCGTACTTATCTTTATCAGTTATATCCGAAGTTAGATAAACTTCTTTGTCTAAAATTAATTCTGCTAAACTATCTCCCGCTTCTTTATAAAATTCATCTCCACGTTCCGGAGTATCAATTCCAATTAGTCTTACTCGTCTTTCATCCGCAAGCTCAATAGTATCGCCATCAACTATTCTTGTAACTTTTGCAAGCTCGCCCTGTTGCCCTTCTAATAAAGCTGTATGTACATCCAAAATAACATTTTCGCAGTTTAGTTCCAAATCCGAATTGGATTCAAGTTTTAAGTTTGCGCATCCACTGACTAAAACCAAGCCGATAAAGAATAAAGTCCACCTCTGCATAAGGTTTAATTAAACAGCAATTGCATAAAAATGTTATGAAAACTCTGCTAATAAAAGTAAAGCCAAATTCTCAAGAAACAAAAATAATACGCCAAACAGATTCAGAAATTATTATTGCTTTAGCAGCACCTGCAACAGATGGCAAAGCTAATCTTGAGCTGATTAAATTCTTGAAGAAAACTTTCAAAAAAGATATTATAATATTGAGAGGAAAAACGAGCAGAACTAAACTAATTAAGATTAGTTAATCCTCTAAGATCTCCTATCAATTTCTCTAAAGAGTCTTTCTCTTCCTGTTTAGTTTTTTCAATGTTCGCTATAACTAAAACACTATTTCCTATAGGTGTTACATGTGTAGCGGTTTTTTCATACACAGCTATTAAGCTCGTTAGACTAGAATTTTGAATTTCCATTCCGCCAGCAAGCGCTGCGCCAAAAGATGTTGCTAACATAATACCAAAAGTTTCTGCATGTGATCTATTTGGTGCTTGAGAATAAATCATAGTACCATCTGTAGTTATAACTGCATAAGTTCCAATTTGTCTAACATAATACTGCGATATTTTTTTTGCTTCTTTGTAATCTATAATTTCACCGGACGCTGAGAAAGTTTTGTCCGTATTTAAACCTTACTATTTACTTCATTTTGAATTTGCTTCAAGAATTCTTCAGTTTTAATTCCAAATTTTACACCCTGCACTCCGCGTTTCCTTACTGCTAGCGTTTTATTTTTCTCTTCCTTGTCGCCGATTACAATTATGTAAGGAACTTTATTCAATTCTGCATCTCTTACTTTATATTCTACAGTTCTGTTTGAATAATCTGTTTCTATTCTTAAACCGGCTTGCAAAAATTGTTCTTTTATTTTATCTGCGAACTTGACATTTCTATCTGTAAATGTCAAAAGCCGTACTTGTACCGGAGCAAGCCACATCGGAAATGCACCTTCGCATTTTTCTATTAAAAACGCTGTCAAGCGTTCCATTGTGCTTAAGCCGCCGCGATGAATCATCACGGGTCGTTTCTTTGTATTATCACTATCTACATATTCCAGTTGGAATTTTTCTGGCAAATTGAAATCCAATTGAATTGTTGCGAGAGTTTCTTCCTTTCCGTGGGCATTTTTAATCTGTACATCTATTTTTGGGCCGTAGAAAGCTGCTTCGCCTTCTTTCTCAATGAAATCTACCTTAATGCTTTTCAAAATTTTCCTTAAAGCAGCTTCAGATTTCTTCCACATACTATCATTTTGAATATATTTTTCTTTATTTTTCGGATCGTGCAATGACAACATAAAATAATAATCTGTTAAACCTACATCAGCATATGCTTCTCTAATAAATTTTAGAGCTTTCTTTACTTCATCTTCAATTTGCTCTGGTGTGCAAAATATATGTGCATCATTCATAGTCATTCCACGCACTCTTGTCAAACCATATAATGCGCCAGAAGCTTCGTATCTGTAAACTGTGCCAAGCTCAGCTAATTTTATTGGCAAATCATTATAACTTCTTGATTCTGATTTGTAAATCTGAATATGATGTGGACAATTCATCGGCCGCAAAACTAAATCTTCTGTATCAACTTTCATTACTGGATACATTGTATGTTTATAGTGCTCCATATGTCCTGAAATCTCATAGAGTTTTGTTCTCGCTAATGCTGGAGTATAAACGTGCTCATATCCTTCTTTCAATTCTTTATCTACTATATAACGTTCAATAATTCGCCTTACTGTGGCTCCTTTTGGCAGCCATAACGGAAGGCCTGTTCCGACATCTTCTACTTGCATAAATAACTTTAATCTTGGCCCAATCTTTCTATGATCTTTTCTTTCACGTTCTTCTAGCAAAGCCACATATTCATCTAATTGTTCTTTTGTTGGAAAAGAAATACCATAAATTCTTTGCATCATTTCTCTGTTGTTATCGCCGCGCCAGTAAGCTGCTGCGGTATTCAAAAGTTTAAACGCTTTTACTTGTCCAGTCGATTCTATAACTGAATTGTTACACAAGTCTGTAAAATTCGCGTGCTGATGAAATGAAATTTTATCTTCTACTATGTCTTTAATTAATTCTTTCTTAAACGGCTCTTTCTGATAAAATTCGTTTGCTTCTTTTCTTGATTTGTAAATTTTCTTGAATAGTTTATCTTCTTTAACTATTTGCTTCATCATCTGTTCAATTTTTATTAGTTCACCAAAATCAAACGGCTTTGCTCTATAAAAATCGTAATAAAATCCTTCTTCAATTGCCGGCCCAAATCCTAATTTTACATCTGGGTATAATCTTCTTACTGCATCAGCAAGTATATGCGACGTACTATGCCAAAAAGCTTTCTTATCAGCTTCTGTTCTAAATCGTGCCGGTTTGGCCATACTTCAAAAAACCCAGTGAAATTTATAAAGTCTCTCTCTGTACGATTTTTATGACACTTAAAAGTTTAGCTATAAATTTCATAATATCTGCTTATTTTTTACCAGTAATTGTAATAACTATAGTCTGGGATTTATTCTGGAAGGCTTGGGGGCTTTGGATATCATCTCAGAGAAAAGAGAAAATTTGGTTCGTTTTAATTTTAATTATCAATTCAGCCGGAATTCTGCCAATAATTTACCTTTGGCTTAGATTATGGCGCAAAAAAGCTAGTGATAAAAAGAGAAAAATTATTCGCTATTGAAAATCTAAGGATTTTAAGGCTGGAAAGACATTAGCTTTTCTTTGTATCGAGACTTTTTATTTATTTTTGATATGAAATTTCTACGGGCTAAAACCAAAGCAACATACTATATATTATTTTCTATATTGTATTATTGGACACTTGTCCAAAATTTATATATAGAATACGATATTAGCTATATCTAAGATCAAACTTAGCCATTAAATAACTAATAAATATAACTTGTCCAAAATTTCAATATTGCTAAACTAATTTACTATTAATATGTGAGAAACCAACTATATATTGTCCACTTGTCCAATATATCTATGCGTAAGGAAGTAATATTTACAGGCTCAAAGGGCGAAAAGATTCGTGCATTTGAATGGTCTGGGAAAAAAGCCACTATAATTTTTGCCCATGGATACAACGGGCGCAAGGAAGATTGGGAAGAATGGCCTGAAATTTTGGCTGAAAAAGGCTATAGAGTAATAACTTTTGATTTTCCTCCACCTCACGAATTAAAACATAATGTTGAAATTCTCGAATCGATTTTAAATAAAATTAAAGGTAAAGTTGGATTAGTTGGTTATAGCTTGGGTGGGACAGCCGCTATAAACATTGCTGCCAAAAACAAAAATATAACTTGCTTAGTAACGTTTGTAGCACCTCATGCTTATTTCACTAACGAAACTGGCAAGCATAATATCCAAATAAATACTTTAGACAAAGCTAAGCTAGTAAAATGTCCTTGGCTTATGTTTTATGCAACTGAAGATTCCGTAGTGCCATTTAAACAAGGTAAGGATTTATTTGCAGTTGCAAACGAACCGAAGAAATTTGTAGCTCTCAAAGGTGTTGATCACGATTTAGATATTGAAACTGCTAATCAAAGCTTAATAGAAATGACAAAATGGTTTGGTCGATATCTGGGAGGTAAAAATGGCAAGAAAAAAAGGACATGATCCTCTCAAACTTGAATTAATTTTGTACGTCTTGCGCACCAATTCACATGGTTCTTGGGTTAGAGATATTGCTAGAAAAACTGGAATGAAAAAAAGCACAGTCAGCTATTATCTACAAAATCATTTGCAGCACAAAATAGAAGTTGTAAAAGATCACGGCCATATAAAATTAATTAAACTGCGTGAGAAATTAAGAGAGGAAAGTCCATATTATATTCACTAACACTAGCTAGTGAAATTTATTACCTATCTTAGATGATGTGTTTTACGTCTATCTGGCCAAAATAATAAACCGCTAATTATTGCTCCGCTACCAGCTGCTACTGCGATGAGTAAGAATGGCGTTTGTGGCACAAATATTTCAATCAAAACACCAGCTACTATAGGTCCTGCCATTAATCCTATATCTTTTGCTGTATCAAAGACTGCTGACATTTCTCCTAATATATTTGTTGGAGCTATTTCGGTAAGCAGTGCTTCAGTTCCTGGAAGTATCCATGAAATAGAGCCAGCAGCAACTAATAAACTAAATACATACACTAAAGGGTTATGTGCTAAAAAAGTAAAATACATTGCTGTAAATAATAAAATAAAGCCGCTAGTAACTATGTATTTCTTTCCAATTTTGTCCATCAAATAACTCGATGAAAAGAACATTGCTCCTTCTATTGCAGACATAGCTCCAAGCAACATTCCTGCTCCTATTTCGTTGAATCCGAATCTAGTTATGGAGATAAGCGGTACAAAAGTCCATTGGACAGCAATCCACAGATAAACTATCGCTGTTAATGAATAAAGAGAAATTGCATGCTTATGCATATTTTTATAACGTTTGAAAGAATCGTAAAGTAAAGTTATTCTTGGTTTGATTGGTTTTCGGCTGTGCTTAGTTTCTTTTCTTCTAAATAAAATTAGTGTAAATACCATAGCTAAAAGTGCGAAACCTGCAACTACGAGAAAATTGTGGCGGTCTGAAAATGTTAGGGCTACAAATCCTGCTATTACGGGAGCTAAAATCCAACCAATTTGCGTAATTGAAAGATAAACTCCTTGTGCTTGACTTGTTATTTTTTTCGGAGAGAAATCTCTTACTAAAACTGTAGACGGCACCCAAAATGCGACTGCAACAACTCCAAATAATAAAGATAAAATTGCGAGCTGGAAAATACTAGTTGTAAAAAAATAAATTATTGCGAAAAAAGCTATTACTGCTAAAGCTGTTATCATAACTTTTATTCTGCCAAATTTATCTGTTGCCAAACCAACAGGAATTTCCGCTAAAAAAGATGCGATGTAAACAAGAGAAACTATTATTCCAACAATTCCAAAACTTCCGCTCTCGCTCTCAGTAAATATAGGGAGAGCGAAATCATAAATGCCGATTGCTAGAATTGCAACAAGCGAAACTATCGATGCTAAAATTACGTTAGATAATTTTGAATACATCTTAAACTCTGCAGCCATAAAATAATTACTATTCTGTGTAATTTAAAACTTATCAAAGAAATAAAAGAAATTGCGAAGGATTTATTTCCTTCGCTTCTCAAGCTTTTCTATGCCTTCTTTTTGCACAGATGGTCTCCAGACCATTTTTGGCAGCCAGCTTGGCGATCCATCAGGAGCTGAAACTCTTCGTCTGCTGCCCTTAAATTTGTGAATCTTACCAGTTCCTCGCTCTCGCAAGTGTATTTTTGTATAGCCTCTATT
>JBBSXK010000011.1:0-15706 GCA_038045805.1 Nanobdellota archaeon
AAAACTATTGATGTTGTAATTGCACCTGGACCGGACATCATCGGAATTGCCAATGGAACAATAGAAACATCTTTTTTCAAAACTGCTTCTCGTTCTTCTTTTTTAGATTTGAAAGGTTTCTTTCCGTAATGCAGCATTTCAAACCCAATGTAACCGATTAATAATCCTCCCGCAATTCTAAAAGCTTCTAAAGTTATGCTAAAGAACTGCAAAATATAGTTGCCTGCCAAGGCAAAGAAAATTAAAATTACTGCCGCGATAAAGACAGACTTCTTAGCCATTGCGTGCTTTTCTTTTAACGTATTCGATTTTGTAATAGACATAAAAACAGTAGCTGCACTGAGTGGATTAATTATAGAAAATAATGATGCAAGTGATAACACTAAGAATGCTATATCTAATGTAGCCATATTAAAGTTAGAGTTTTGGGGTTTATAAAATTAAAGTGGGCCCGACGAGATTCGAACTCGCGACATTTCGATGGCTCTTGCCTTTTTCACTCGGCAATAAGAGTCGAACGCTCTAACCAGGCTGAGCTACGAGCCCGCTAGAACTTTGACTAGAAAGTGAATTAAAAAGTTATTGGAAAGAAAAAATAAATTATAGAAGGTAAGTTGCTACTAGCAATCCTATTATTATTCCAACGACAACTCCTTGCAGGAATTCTTTGGAACCGTACTCAATGTGCTTTGCCATTAATTGTACCTCCCTTTTCCAGGCAGTGCCTCTCGTAATTCTATTTTGCCTAAAGATAGTAACAAAGCTCCTACACCAAAGAATAATGGGAACAATAGCAATTCCTTACCAGCTATAAGTGGAACTTGAGTTAATAATAATCTATTTGCGGCTAATAATGTTCCATAAATTCCAAAGCCGAGCCACGTAGCGCCTGTAAAAACTAGTATCAAACCTATTGCTTCGTGTTTCCTTAAGTTATGTTTGACCATAAATCTATCTGAATACTCTACTATATAAATATGTTGTGGTAATAACATTAGCTAAACTCATTTAGCTTTTTGCGATAAACAAATGATATTTAATTTATTAATAAACCAAGGGGTTTAGCTGATCCCATTACGGAATTCCTATACTAAGTGGGGCCACACAGATTTGAACTGTGGCCGCACGGTCCCAAACCGCGAATCCTAACCAGGCTAGACTATGGCCCCAATTAAAAAACTATTAGCGGGTGGTTTTAAAAGTATGCGCCTTTCAAAAGCTATAAAATGCTATCTAACTTGAAATTTATATGACTGAAGTTAATTTAGAGGAGAGACGCAAAGCTATTTTCTTGAAATTAGAAGACTTATTTGATAAAGCCAAAAATAAATCTACTCTGTTATACTGGCTTGGTTTAATTCCAATATTTTTTATTGCTTGGTATATTCGCACTCAAAATCTCGGTTACTTAGTAGGAAAATATCTCGTAGAACTTGATTCTTATTTTTTCTATCGTTATGCAAAAGAAATTTTTGAAACTGGAACCTTACCATTGATAGATCATCTGAGATATGCACCTTTGGGTTATGAAACTGCACCATTCAAATTTTTCCCGCAAACTCTAGCATATATGTTCAAAGTTGTGCACGTAATTTTTCCTAATATGGCACAAATTGAATGGCATATATACTATCCGCCAGTCATTGCAATTATTGGTTTCATATTTTTCTTCTTGTTTGTAAAAGAAATATTTAATTATAGAGTTGCACTTTTGTCAACAGCATTTCTTACAGTTATTCCGGCTTATATCCAAAGAACATCTGCTGGATTTGCAGATCACGAAGTTATGGCTATTTTATGGATGTTTTTATCCCTATGGCTTTTAGCATTAATGTGGAAATCCAAAGACTGGAAATTCATAATAGCTCTAAGCACTTTATCAGCTTTATTTGCATCAGCAATGGTTTATACTTGGGGTGGTTATAGATATCTAACACTCAGTATTGCATTGTTCTTCATACTCGCAATTTTCCTGTCCGAAGTAGATAACAAAAAATTTACTGGACTTATGATTTGGTTTGCTATAGTTACTACAGCAATAAGTTCGTATTATGGCGGCTTAGATATAAACAGATTAACAACTGCGGAATTCGCACCAGTTTGGTTTGCAGTTTTCGCATTTGCAATTATGAAAATAATACCTAAAATAAAACAATTAGAACCAATAATAGACAAACTCTCATTACGCATAACTACAATTTTAATTTGCATAGGCACTGGTTTAACAATAGCTATTTTATCGGGTCGGATACAACATTATTTATCTGATTTCTTAGGTTCTATTTTTAATATTATTATAATAGATATAAAATCAAAATTCTACTTAACAGTTTCGGAATCGCAAAAACCTGAATTCTATGGTGGAAGCGGATTATGGACGAGTTTTGGCTGGTTGATTGTTCTTTCCATGATTGGTATGGCAATATTAATCTATTATATTTTAAAGAACAAAGACGAGGAAAACTTCTTGCAAAATAAATTTGCGCTTGTGGGCGCTGCATTATTTCTGCTTTTCACAATATTATTTACAATTGGAAGTTTCGAAAATAGCAGCTCATTCGGCACAGTAGTTACAAACTCATTAGTTTATTTATCATTTATTATATTTGCAGGATTAGTAATAGTATTTTACAAACTTTCGAAAAGCAAATCAAATATATTTACGAGTGAAAATGCTCTATTTCTTCTAGCACTTTCAATTGCTATAGTTGGTTTTATTTTCTCTCACAATCAAATTAGATTATTATTTTCATTCTCTCCAATAGCAGCAATAATGAGCGCTTATCTTATAGATAAAATATACGATTTAGGAAAAAGAAAATTAAATCCCAAATATACAAAATTTATTGCAGTTGGTTTATTAGTATTAGTAATTTTCTTGATGTTTTCTCTCGGAAATGTTGCGATACAATACAATAAAGGTATTGGATCAATGCTTCCTGGCCAATGGGAGCAATCGATGGATTTTATCAGGACAGAGACGCCAGAAAATTCTGTAATCGCGCATTGGTGGGATTATGGCCATATGACTGCAACTATTGGAGAAAGAGCATCTGTAACAGATGGTGGAAATTTACGAAGCTGGAATCATAATTCTGCAAGATTCCTAATGACTGGAAAAAACAAAGAAGCTACTATGACTTATTTGAATACGCACGGTGTAACTCATATATTATTTTCGAGAGAAGAAATTCCAAAATATAGTGCTTTCTCTTTAATTGGTTCTGAAGGTGCAGATTTGGATAGAGCAAGTACTATAGGAACATTTTCATTAAGCGAACAACGCGAAATAAGAAACGGAACACTTCTGATATATGGCGGAGGATGGCCTCTTGACAAAGAATACATACATGAAGGTAAAGTTCTTGATTCAGGAAATTCTGGAATAATTGCCTTCTCTTTAGACTTACCGAATGGAGGACAATTGCAAAATCCGCATGCATATATCATATACGGACAACAGCAATTCCCATTAAACATTGGATGCGTTTATGCTAATGGACAAAAATTATCATTCCCAAGACAAGAGCCATATATGGAAGGCTGCTTGGCTTTAGTTCCTTATTATAATAGCGAAACTGACGTTTCAATAATAGGCGGTGCATTTTGGCTATCTGAAAAAACATATGATACAAATTTAGCGCGACTTTACATTTATGGAGAAAATGATCAAAATTTCAAATTAGTTTATACAGATAACACACCATTAGGATATTTCCAAGGAAATCTAATAGGGCCAATAAAAATTTGGGAAGTAATTTACAATGGTAATGAAAAGACAAATCTTAAGCTATTAGAACCAAATACATATGGATAAAATGAAAAAAGTTTTGATAACCGGTGGCGCAGGATTTATTGGCTTGCATTTAGCAAAATATTTAGCAGATCAAAATTATAATGTAACTATTCTTGATAATTTTGCAAGAAGTCAGGAAGATTTAGACTTCAAATCTATTATAGAAAAGCCAAATGTTAAATTTGTCAAAGGAGATATAACTCTAAAAGAAACTTTTGACAAGCTTGACACCGATTATGATTACATTTATCATCTTGCTGCAATAAACGGAACTGGAAATTTTTACAAAATTCCGGATAAAGTTTTAAAAGTTGGAATTTTAGGAACACTAAATATATTAGATTGGTTTGTAAAACAAAAAAAAGGAAAATTACTTTTCACTTCCAGTTCTGAAACTTACGCTGGAACGTTAAAGCTCTTAGGTAATAAATTTCCTATACCGACTCCCGAAAATATTTCACTTACTATAGACGATCCAACAAATGTAAGATGGAGCTATGGTGTAGGGAAAATTGCTGGGGAAGTAGCAATGCACTGCTACGCTGCAGCACATAATATGAAAAATTTCAGCATAATACGCTATCATAATATCTATGGACCAAGGATGGGCTTTGAACACGTTGTTCCGCAGTTTATCGAGAGGCTCGCAAAAAAAGAAAATCCTTTCAAAATAATAGGCTGGGAAGATACGCGCTCATTCTGCTACATAGACGATGCGGTAAAAGCGACACAGCTCGTAATGGAAAGTGAAAAAACAAATGGCCAGACAATTCATATTGGAAGAGATGACGGAGAAATTGCAATTCTTGATATGGTAAAAACATTATTTAAAGTTGCTAACGTAAATCCGAAATTAGATTTGATGAATTCTCCCGAAGGCAGTGTAAAAAGAAGATGCCCAGATATAACTAAACTTAAAAATTTAGGTTTTATTCCAGAAGTAAGTTTAGAAGATGGCTTGAAAAAATCTTACAATTGGTATAAAAATAAATTTTAACCAATTCCGACGCCAGTATATTTTAAGCCAAGATCTTCTATATCGCGTTTGTTAAATAAATTCCATCCATCATAAACCAAACCGCCTTTTTTCATCTTGGAAAATTCTTCAGCACCCCAAGAAGCAAAACTAGGATGATTATTCATAAAGATTGCAACATCTGCATCTTTTAGTCCATCATAAATATTCGATGTATGAGTAACACCCAAGTTTTTAATTTTCCAGTCTTCTACTACTACATCATATCCGAAAATTGTATTTCCTTTTGGTAAATATTTTAAAAGTTCTACAGTAGGACTATTTCGCAGGTCATTTGTTTCTGGATAGCCTTTGAATGCGAAACCCGCTATGAATATTTTTTTATCCTTTAGATCAATTAAATCACATACTTCTTGAGCAACGCGTCGCGGTATATCTTCATTTATCTGCCTCCCATATTCAACTAATTTCAAAGGCATGCCAGATTTTATAGAGCAATCAAATAAAATATGCGGATCTTTATTCAAGCAAACTCCGCCAATACCCGGACTTGGAGTTGGAATATCATTTCTCGGATAGCCTTGATTTGCTGCGCGTATAATCTCAAATGCATTCAAGCCTATCTTTTTGCAAAAAAATGCTAATTCTTGAGCGTATGCAAATCTAACATCTCTATAAGAATTATCCAGCAACTTAATTAATTCTGCAGCTTCCAAAGAAGATACTGCCATTATTGTTGGTGTAATTTTTCTAAACAAATTTGCGGCAACATCTATACTTTTATCATTTATTCCGCCGATAATTTGCGGCAAAGATCTTAATTCATTAAGCGCATTACCTTGTATCGTTCTTTCTGGAGCATAAACCAAATGGAAATCTTCTCCAGCTTTTAATCCTGTTTCTTCAAGAATTGGTTTTACATAATCTCTTGTTGTACCTACTGGAACAGTTGATCTCAAAACTACTAGCTGACCTTTTGTTAGTGTTGTTTTAGCTTCCTTAAAAGCTGATACGATTGCTTTCAAATCTGGCTTTTTATTTTCATCAATTGGTGTGCTTACGCTAACTATGTGCGCATCAATATCATTATTTCTAATACTTTCCGGCCGTCCGACAAAAAATCTTTTGTTTATATGTTTCTTAATGTAAACAGATAAATTTTTTTCGAGAACATGAGATTCTCCACGATTAAGATAATCTAAAACATCTTGGTTAACATCTGTTCCATAAACAGTATAGCCAACCTCTGCTAAGGTTGCTGCTAAGGTTTGTCCTGTATACCCCATACCTGTAATTCTTACTTTAATATGCACACCTCGGCTCGACTAATTTGAAAAGTCTTAAAAATTGTTCTGAATTTCATTTATTATGGTTTTCGAATGTCAAGTATGCAATAGAGATAATCTTACCGAAGTGCTTGATTTAGGCATGCATCCGCCAAGCGATGCATTTCTCAGTGAACATAATTTAAAAAACGAAACTATTGCGCCATTAAAAATTTTATTTTGTCGAGATTGTTTATTAGTACAATTAAGCCACGCTGTCGATCCTAAATTACTATTTGGCGAAGACTATATTTATCGTTCTGGATATAACAAACATTTGAAAAATCATTTTCAGTTACTTGCACAGAAATTAATTCACGAATTTAATCTAAATGAAAATAAATTCGTTATAGATATAGGTGCAAATGATGGCACATTATTAGAAGGATATCTTCCTAGAAAAATTAAAGTTTTGGGTGTCGAGCCTTCGAGTGTTGCAAAAACACTTGAAGAGAAAAAAATACCTTTTGCAAAAGAGTTTTTTAATGAGCAAACTGCAAAAAACATAGTGCAAAAATATGGAAAAGCCAATGCTATAACTGCAACAAATGTTTTTGCCCATGTAAAAGATTTGAAAGGCTTTATGGCTGGAATAAATATTCTTTTAGATGATAAAGGAATTTTTCTTCAAGAATCTCATTATTTATTAGATATGATTAAAGATCTTCAATATCAAGAAATTTATCTAGAGCATTTACGCTATTATTCATTATCTTCTCTAATAAATTTATTTAATATATTCGGACTCGAAGTTTTCGATGCCGAACGCATCGATACGCACGGCGGATCTATACGAACTTTAGTTTGTAAAAAGGGTGCGTTTCCAATACGAGACTCTATAAAAATAATACTTGCACAGGAAGATGCAATTAAACTTAATTCAATAAAAACTTTTGATGAATTTAAAAATAAAGTTCATAGGCAAAAAACTTATTTGAATGCTCTTCTGCAAAAAATTAAATCAGAAAATAAATCTATAGTTGGATTAGCCGCGCCGGCTAAAGGAAATACTTTATTGAATTTCTGTAAAATTAATTCCGAAATACTAGATTATTTAGTTGACACAAGTGAATTTAAAATCGGTAAATTTTCTCCCGGAATGCATATAGAAATAGTAAACGAAGCTAAAATGATGCGGGATCAGCCAGATTATATCTTACTTTTATCATGGGATATAAAAGATATTTTAATTCCAAAACTTAAAAGTAAAGGATATAACGGAAAATTTATTTTGCCGACATCTGAGATAATTTAGATCTCCATTTCTATTCTAACTGTATCTTGTTCGTAACCTTGTTCGCCTCTTGATTCAGTTGTACAATCTAAAAATACGCAATTTTCTATAGCTCTCATTGCGTGAGCTACATTTGGCGGTGTTGCAATCAAATCATATGGTTCCATAATTACAGATTTTACTTTTGAATCTTTATTCCGTAAATCTTTCGTAAAAAATTCCATCTTTCCACTCAATAAAAAAGTAAACTGAGTGGATTTTTTATGATAATGTTTGCCTCTAACTGCGCCTTTATTCGATGTAATTAATCCAACGTGTCCGACTTGCTCTTCTATCAAATCAAATATAGAACCACGTTCATCTGTGAATTGCGGTATAAGCCTTTTGAACTCCTCTATTTGCTCTCCCATAGTCGATTTTTACTATTCAGTAATTTATTTAAAGGTTGGGTTTAACGCCCATTACATGTCTGATAAAAAAACAGCTATAATAACAGGAGCTGGCAGAGGTTTAGGCAAATCTATAGCTCAATCGCTTGCAAAAGAAGGTTTAATTGTTCTTATATGCTCTAGAACAGAGACTGAACTAATAGACGTAAGAAATCTCATTGTATCTGCGGGCGGCGAATGCCATTATTTCATAGTTGATGTAACAGATAAAGATGCAGTAAGAAATTTCGTGCGCATAGTTTTGGAAATGCACGGTCAAATAGATATATTAGTTAACAATGCTGGCTGGTCAAACAAAGAAGAGTTCTTAGAAGAAATAAGCTACGACGATTATAAAAAGTGTTTTTCAACAAACATAGATTCAATTTTTTATATTATGAAAGAAGTTTTGCCAAATATGAAAAAAAACAAAAAGGGATTGATAATAAACATGACATCAGGAGCTGGTAAAACTGGCCGGCAAAAATTAGCTGTATACTCTGCAAGTAAATTTGCTATTCGGGGTCTGACAGAAGCTGTTGGAAGAGAATTAGAAGGCACTGGAGTTACTTGTATAAGTTTAATTCCATTAGGTGGTTTTAATACCGCGCTAAGAGCGGAATTATTTGGAAAAGAAGATGCTGAAAAACAGAAATCTCCGGATTTAATTGGTGAAGCAGTAAAAAATATCGTACTTGGCAAAATAGAAGTTAATAATGGGGATTCAGTTTTAGTAAAAAAAGAGGGTATCGAGATTATAAGAGATTAAAATGAAAGCTTCAATAATAGTTCCGGCAAAAAATGAAAATGAAAATTTTATATTACTTTTGCCAAGGCTAAAGAAAGTTTTGAAAGATGGACACGAAATAATAATAGTCGATGATGTTCCAGAAGGAACTGAATCTATAGTAAAACCTGAAAAAAATTTGAGAGTAATAAATAATCATACTTTCAAAGGCAAGGGTTATGCTATGAAACTTGGTTTTCAAAATGCGAAAAATGATATTTGTGTAATTGTAGACGCTGATTTATCACACAGCCCGGAAGATATACCAAAATTGCTCGAACTTTTAGAAGATCCAAGCGTAGGCGTAGTAATAGGCTCAAGAGCTTTAGGTGGCAGCGACGAATATGATCCAATAAGAGCTATTGGTAATTCTTTTTTGACGCTAGCTTTTAATTTCTTTTTTGGAGTTACACTATTTGATTCTATAAATGGCTTCAAAGCCATACGTACGAATATTGTAGCTAACGGTTTGAAAATAAATGATATGGAAATAGAATATGAAATTCTTGGAAGATGTATGAGAAAAGGTTACAAAATAAAAGAAGTAGCAAGTCACGAAGCTGCAAGGAAATATGGAGTAGCAAAATTATTTGCTATTAAACACGGATACAAATTTATGAAACAAATAATAATAGAAGGAATAAAATACAGATTAGGTCTTGACTAAATTTATCCATATTATATTACGTATGACAAAAATTACAAAAACATTGTTTATTGCAAGTTTATTATTAATTAATCATATTTTATTTCGTTTAGTAGATTATTCGAAAGTTATGCTTGGACATCCGCTATCGAATATTTATCACGACATTCATAGTTATACTCCTCAATTATTTTTCTTGAAAGTTTGTGGATTTCATCAAAGTTGTCCATACTGGTATAATGGCATAAAAACATTCATAGCAACTCCACCAGCTTGGTATTTTTTCGCTTATCCTTTTTACATAATAACTAACAATATACTAATAGCATTTTATATTACAGCTATATTAATTATGTTATTTTCTTTTTTAGCAATATATTACATAGGTAAAACAAAATTAAAGTCAAAACTTAAGAGAATTGCTTTTTTTGCATTTGTATTCGGCAATAATACAGCTATGTTGGTACTTAGAATGGATAGGCTGCCAGAATTATTCTCTTGGTTATTTTTTCTAATAAGTTTTTTCGTAATACTGCATTACAAAGATAAAGAAATTGACTGGTTATTTTATTTATTGGCGCCAATGTATGCACTAACTATACTATCTTATCACGGTGTAGGCATATTACTATCATTTATTTTCTTAGGTTTATTTTTAGTAAAATTAATAGAAAATAAAAAAGATGCTATTAAAGTAGCGCTAACAGGAATTTTAGGAATTAGTTTGACTTCCTTTTGGTCAATTCCATTATTACTAGAAGCTAAGAATCTATTTATATCGCAAACTAATTTAGGTGCAGAAGCTTTGTGGGATTTTGTAGGCAATTATTTACATTTTACACCTATGGCAATAATTATTCTGCCTTTAGGACTTTTTATCACCTTTTACTTATATCTAAAGACAAATGAAAAAACCAATGATTTAATATTTGTTGCACCAAGTTTTCTGCTAATAATATTATTTATGTCCGGCGTGATTAAATTTATTCCCATAATTAAAACTATATTTAGCAACATATTTTTTATATTTATAATAATTTTTATATCTTATTACTTGTTAAATATAAAATTTGAGAAATTAAATATAGCTTTTGCTAAACTGGCATCGGTATTAATTATTTTACTAACAATTGGTACAATTGCCATAAGCATACACAATACGCCGTTATACGATACAGTCACACCAGAACAACGCAATGTTGCAGAATTATTAAATTACGTTGATAAACAGTTCATAGTAGTTGGTGGTTTAAGGGAGATAAACTCCAGTCATCTTGCAATTTATGCCTATGCGCCAATATATTACAATCTTACAACCGCTGGCGGACACTATCCTGCGCTTAAAGACCCGCAATATCTAAAAGATTTGAAGGCTCTGCACGGTAATTTCTCAGTTAGCTGTGAAGTATTTAGTGGCTTTTCGGATAAATTAAATGTTGGCCAGTATATCGCATATGGGAAAAATTGTGAGTGGCTAGAGTATTGCGGCGCTAAGTTGGATAAAGAAGTAGGACAGGCTTGTCTTTATTCAAAATAATTTTTGAAAATAATATATGCGCCAGCCGAGATTGGTCAGAACTATTTCATAGTTCCTACGCTCTCATCTGGCTTTTGTAAAATTGTATGCGCCAGCCGAGATTTGAACTCGGGTCTGATGCTCTTCGCAGATTACATTTCTGAATCTTTGGCAAGCATCTGTCCTACCAGGCTAGACTACTAGCGCATAGAGCTATACATAAAAATAGGTCTTAAAAGTCTTATCTTATGATAGTAAGATTGACTAACGCAGACGTTAGGCTTATCTAACTTTACTGGCGTCTTTAACCTTATCTGCCCGCACCATTTCCTTGCCAGTCTGCAAAGGCTTATCTTTGTAAAATACACTTCCGCCTTTAACTTTTATAGTTATTTTAATGAATTCGTCTATGCTTAAATTTTCTACTGGTTTCTTTTCTAATCCATAAATAAAGACATCATCGCCAGGATTTGAATTAGCAACGGTAAGCAAACCAACATTATTTTTATCTTCTGCCGCTAAAAGCATTCCTTGGCTTACCACGCCTCTTAACTTAACGGGTTTCAGATTTGCAACGACTATAACTTTTTTTCCTTTCAGCTGCGCAATAGTATAATGTTCTCTTATGCCAGCAACAATTTGTCTGTGTCCAAATTTTCCCAAATGAACTTTTATTTGGTACAATCTATCGGCACCTTCAACTAGTTTTACTTCCCAAACTTGTCCAACTTTCAAATCTAATTTCTCGAATAGATCTTCAATGCCGGCTTTTTCGAAATCTATTTTTTCAAATAAAATGTCGCCCTTATTTATCTTAGTTCCGGCTTTCAATTGCCCCCACTTATATTTAGCAAGTGTTGGAATAGTTTTTAATCCGAGCTGTGAAACTATTTTTTGAGAAGTTTCTGGAATAAACGGCTCGACTAAAGCTGAAATCGCTCTAAGAGACTCGCAGCTTTGATAAATAACATCATTCAATTGTTCTTTGTTCTTTTCGTCCTTTGCTAAATCCCATGGTTTCTGTGAATCAATATATCTATTTACGTCTGCAATAAATTTCCAGATTGTTTCTAATGCATGATGGAATTCATAATTATTTATTTGTGAATCTGCTTCTCTATAAGTTCGTTTGAATGATGTTGCCAATGGGCTATTTTTCTTGCCTTTTGGAACTTTACTATCTGAGAATTTCTCTGCGAGAGTGAGAGTTCGTGAAACTAAATTTCCCAATTCATTTGCTAATTCATTATTTATTCTGGTAGCAAGCGTTTTCTCAGAAAATTCGCCATCATTGCCGAATGCGACTTCTCTGAATAAAGAATACCGGAGCGAATCTGAACTATATTTATTTATTAATTTATTTGGATCAATAACATTGCCTAAAGATTTAGATATTTTAATTTCTTTATTTGTCAACCAGCCGTGTGCAAAAACTTTTGATGGCTTCAGTCCTGCTGAAAGTAGTATTGAGTGCCAAATTGCTGTATGAAACCAAAGTATGTCTTTGCCAACTATATGCTCGGCAACAGGCCAGTAACTTTTGAATTTAGCCTTTGATTTCAGATAATCTATAGCTGTTAAGTAATTAGTAAGAGCATCTATCCAAACATACAATATATGTTTATTATCAAATGGAAAAGGAATTCCCCAGCTAAAATTCGCTCTTGTAATGCTCAAATCTCTTAATTCACTTTTTACTTTACTTACTATTTCATTTCTTCTCGATTCAGGTCGTATTAAATTAGGATTTTGCTCGTAAAGTTTCAGCAGTTTGTCCTGATATTTTGATAGGTTAAAGAAATATGTATCTTCAGAAACCCATTCAACTTTCTTTTTATGAATTGGACAGCAACCATTTACTAAATCTTTTCCAGTATAATACGCTTCGCAGTCAATACAATAAAGTCCTTCATATTTGCCTTTGTAAATATCATTTGATTTGTGAAGTTTTCTTATAATAGCCTGTGCAACTTTCTTATGATCTGAATCTGTCGTTCTAATAAATCTATCATATTTAATGTTTAAATTCTCAAATAATTTTCTGAAATTCTCTGCCTTTTCATTAACAAATTCCTTCGTAGGTTTGCCAGATTTTTCGGCAGCTTTTTGAACTTTTAAGCCGTGTTCGTCTGTTCCTGTTAGAAAAAAAGTTCTGTAACCTTGGCTCTTCTTCCATCTATTTAGAATATCTGCCGCGATCGTACTATATGCATGACCTATATGGGGTGAATCATTAACATAGTATATTGGTGTAGTTACGTAAAATTTTTTGACTGTCATTATATCACCTTGTATTGTTCGATAAATAAAACTATATTAAAGTGCCTAAAAACCTTTGGGTATGGATGAAATTCTAATAAGTATAGCTAATAAAATAACAGATACAAGCAACAAAAGAAAAGCCCTTTCGAAAGCCTTATCAAATTCTGGCTTAAAGCATCCTATAGAAGATATAAATCTTGGAAATTTAAAAATCTGCGGCGTTGACGGCGGTTTTCTAAAAAAAGACTACCACGGAGCAAGAATAATACTTAGAAGAGCTGTTGCTGTCTGTTTTAATTTTAAAGATGGTATTCTAGAGAGCTGCGATTATCTTCCAAATACTCGGCCTTTTCCAGAGCCTATTATTGTAGATCCAGAGATTTCTGATCAGGAATTCAATATTTTTTCGAACTTAAAACGTGAGGAATTAGAGCTCGAAATTGCTCTTAAAGCTGTTGAAAAATTCAAGCCCGATATATTAATTCGTGACGGTTCTATAATTTTACATCCCAGCAGTATTCCGTTAGAAAGCTCAGAAGTATATAAGGATTATTTGAAAGTAACAGGGCTGTTCAAACAGCTTTATTCTGAATGTGAAAAAAATGATGTTTTATTAGCAGGGGCTATAGAAGATAGCAAAGGCAAACGTTATTGCGGTTATCTTCTAAAGTATATAATAACAGATTTACTAAATTCTAGCGATGAAGAAACTAAAAAATTAGTTGCTCAAAATCATAAAATTCTAGAAAATACAAATGATACATTATTTCTATATTATTTTCTTAAGACTGGGGAAAGAGTCGAACCTATGACATATAATTTTAAGGAAGAAAAAATATATTCTATTTATATTAAATCTGTAGAGTATGATAGACCGTTAAGAATAGATTTCTTTTCTGCCAAAGAAAAATTAAATCAAAATACAAAAAACATAACTGAAATAATTCATAAAATTTCTAAACACAATAGAAATTACAGTTATCCGAGTGTACTAATAGAAGCTGATGCGAGGGCAAAACTCACTGAAGTTGAAATAGAACATTTTAAATCGGCTTTAGCAGAAAAGTTAGGAAATAATCCAACTCTTCTTGAGCTAAGACGTGAGGGGCGGCAATTATGAGTGAAACAGAGCTGAAACTATGTAACTACGTAATTCAGCGAGTCTCGCTCATAGACGGAGGATACAAATGAGCGAGAAGTTAGGAACAGTAATAACAACACAAGAAGGACCATCTGTAACAAACTTTAGTTTCTTAATAAATTCTGGCGCAATAATAAAACGCGGACAATTTATTTCTGTCGAGACAGAAGATGGTTTGGCTATCGCAACGGTCTCAAATATATTCAAGACTAACAGATACTTCGAATCGGCTGGAGCTGTAAATGAACACAATAGAACAAGTGAGCTCTACAGCGCATTTCCAATAAAAGAATGGGAATATACTATCGGAGAAGCGCACATAATGGGAGCTTACGACAAAAACGAATGTCTCGTAAGACCTAGTTATCCGCCTAGTCCTGGAAAGCTAATAAGTTCTGTTGATACAAATATATTAAGTAAATTCCTCGGCTTAGATGAAAAGCGCGGCGTTCATTTAGGGCAGGTCCAACAGCACGAACTTGATGCTAAATTCAACATGACAAAATTATTGCAAAAACATCTTGCAATACTCGCTATATCTGGAGCTGGAAAATCTTATGCAACAACAGTTCTAATAGAAGAATTAGTTAACAGAGGGATGAAGGATGGCAGGATCGCAATTATAGTTATAGATAATCACGGCGAATATGAAAATTTGAAAGATGATGCCGCCTTCAAAGATAAAATAACAATAATTGATGCTAAAGAAGTTAAAGTTGGATGCAAGCATATGACAGGCAAAGCATTTGCCGCTTTAGTTCCAAATATGACGAGTGTTCAGGTAAGAGAATTGAACAGAATAATTCACGCAACGCGCAAGAGAGAAGGTGCATTTGATTTAACCGATTTAATTGAATCTATAAAAGTCGATGAAGATATTGGAAAATCCACTTCTGAAGCTCTAATTGGCTGGCTTTCAGAATTAGAAGCAATGAAAGTTTTTGCAGGAGACAATTATCCGAATATTGAAGACTTTTTACAGCAGGGAAAAGTCGTAGTAGTAACTTTAAAAGATATATTAAGCTTAAATAAAAAACAATTCATAGTTGATTATATTTCTAAAAGATTATTTGATTTACGAAGACACGAAAAAGTTCCTCCTTATTTAGAAATAATCGAAGAGGCTCATAATTTTTGTCCAGAAGGTGCTAAATCTGAAAATGCCTTGAGCAGAAAAATAATAGAAACGCTTGCTCGTGAAGGAAGAAAGTTTTATGCAAACATTTGCCTAATATCGCAAAGGCCAGTACAATTATCAACAACTGCATTATCCCAATGTAATACGCAAATAATTATGAGAGTAACTAATCCTTATGATTTAGATCATATCAAGAAATCTGCTGAAGCTATATCATCCGGAACTCTCGATATTATTTCAAGTCTGAGAGTTGGCGAAGCTGTCGTAATTGGAGAAGCTACAAATCATCCTGTTTTCATAAAAATTCGAGAAAGGAAGACGAAAGAATCGCACGGAACAAAGCTTGAAGATTATGCTATTCTGTGGGAAGCAATGAATGAAAATAGTAAACTTGCTACAGGTAAGGAATTTCTATAAAAGATTAAGTAATCTATTGCTCTTCAATTAAAATAGGTAA
>JBBSXK010000012.1:0-11982 GCA_038045805.1 Nanobdellota archaeon
TTTCTAATATGCATAAAATCACATATTATTATTGATCTTCTGCTTTTGAAAATCTGCCTGTTTTCAATAACTATTTAAACACAAAAATAGCGGTTTTCATATGGTACAACGCACAGGCGGTTTTAGAAAGAAAACAAGAGACCGATTAGCCAAACATCCAAGAGATAAGGGAAAAGTATCAACAACAAGATTAATGCAAGTGTTTGAAATAGGTGACAAAGTAATAATAAAACAAGAACCAGCTATTCACAATGCTATGCCTCACCCAAGATACAAAGGCAGAACAGGAACGGTAACTGAAAAAAGAGGTTATTCGGTAATAGTTACAATCAAAGACGGCGGAAAGACAAAACATTTGATTTCCGCACCAGTACATTTAAAACGAGCACAATAACGGAGATTCACAAATGGATACAAACATAATAAACAAAGAACCAATAGCACTGGCAGAAGTTTCTAAAATAATTCAGGGACTTGGAAACAAAACAGATAGAGCAGAAATACAGAACAAAATTCTTGAATTCAATAAAGATGCAACTAAATTAAAGATCGATAAGGTAGAAAAACTGATTCAGGAGCTTGAAGCTTTAAACGTTCCTTTGATGAATAGAACTCATATTGTTCAAATAGTTGATATTGTGCCAAAAGATCTTGGAGAATTAAAGTCGATTTTTGCTGGTTCAAAGCTTGCTGTAAGTCCAGAAAACCTTAAACAAATGCAAGATGTTATTTCTAAATACCTCTAGTAAGGTTTAAAAGAATTGAGAGTTTTCTAAATATACCGAAATGGTAATAAGAGGACAATATGCAAAATCAGAGAGCACGAGAAGAGTATGGAATAGTATTGGATTTTCTCCAACACGGCTATGCAGACGATTCAAGACCTTTACATAAAAAAGAATCTATTG
Source organism: Nanobdellota archaeon (assembly GCA_038045805.1). GTDB lineage: Archaea > Nanobdellota > Nanobdellia > UBA10117 > UBA10117 > JAGVWH01. The sequence continues at coordinate 909 of JBBSXK010000012.1, forward strand.
TTCAGATTATTGGGAAAGAATTTTTCACACTATTAGAATTAGTTCCTCTGCCAAATATAAAATTAAAGCCTTATGATGAGGTTTATATCGGCGAAGGACAAAGGAATCAGATTTCTTACATAAAAGGAGCTCTTTGGGCAAAGAGACTTACGCAAACTGCCCGAAATGAACTTCCATTTGTAGTTGAAAAAATAGTAGAAACAAATGAAACGCGATTTATTGAGTTCTTCAATAAAGCCGGGCCAATAAGCCTTAGAGCTCACCAATTAGAAATACTGCCAGGAGTAGGCAAAAAGCACGCAACTGAAATAATAAAAGCTAGAGAAGAAAAGCCATTTGAAAACTTCGATGATATTAAAACGAGAGTAACAGCTCTATCAAATCCCAAAAAAACAATTGTGCAAAGAATATTGGAAGAGCTGGAAGGTAAAGATAGATTCAGATTATTTGTTAGAGCAAATTAAGCATATATCTTCGCCAATTTTTCTAACCTCTTGGACACTAAACTCCTTTTGTATTTCTCTTGTAAAATCAAATTTATCAAGATAAGTTAATATTATTTGCTTTGCATTTAGATTTTTTATCTCTTTCAAAACATTTTTTATATTTTCTGCATTTTGCAAAGCTGTAAAACTCAAAATTGTTTTGAATTTATTTCTAAAAGGCAAGTGCTCAAGGTCGGCTTGCACTACTAACATTCCTCTCTTTTTGGCTTTCCTTAGCATATTTCTACTGATGTCGCAACCGATTAATTCCATACCAAGAAAATCTTTTAGTAAGCCCGTTCCGCACCCCAAATCCAATAAAGGTTTTTGCAAGTCCAAATCCTGCAGAGCTAATTTATACTTCTCTTTCTGAATTTCTGAATATCTTGAATCATAAATTTCCGCTGAAGAATCATATTTACTCTGTATTTCCTGTTTCTTAGCCATAAATTTTTATTCCTTGAGTGTATTTTAAACTTATGCAAATAATACTCGATACTAACGCGTTGGTTTATGCTGCCAAAAATAAGCTCGATTTAGTACAAACGCTAAAGGAGAAATTCGGACTTTTAGCAATTTACATTCCTAATCTAGTTATAGAAGAACTCAAAATTCTAGCTAATACGGCTGATAAAGCCTCAGATAGAGCAGCCGCTTCTTTAGCCTTAAAAATAATAAACCAGAAAAAAATCAAAGAAATACAGCTCTCTGGAGAGACAGACAAAGCAATAGCAGACTATGCGATTAAACATCAATCTGGAGTTTTAACGAATGATTTGAAGCTCAAATATCTTCTTAAAAGCGGACATGTAAAAGTCTATGTTATGCGTCAAGGAAACCACATCGAAGAATGGAACTAGTTTTCTTTAGTTAGATATGTTTTTAAAGCCAAAAAGGCCGGTCTAATTAGATTACTATGCATTATAAATCAGAAGTAGAGGGAGTTGTCAGAATACCGCCGCAATCATTTAACGACGAACTACAAGAAGCAATAGAGAAACAACTAAAAGGCGACTACGAAGGACGAATATTCGGAGATTTGGGCAAAGTAATAGCTATACTGGAAATAGCACACATCGGCGAAGGAGTAATTATTCCAGGAGATGGCGCAGCATACTACCGAGTAAAATTCACGATACTAAATTACATTCCAGAGATAAATGAACTCGTCAACGGCGAGATAAAAGATATTGCAAAATTTGGCGCGTTTGTTGATTTTGGGCCATTTGAAGGAATGGTACACGTCTCGCAGACAATGGACGACTATGTTTCATTTTCAAAAACTGGAGCCTTAACAGGAAAGCAGACAAAACGAACATTGAAAACCGGCGACAAAGTTAGAGCAAGAATAGTAGCAATCAGTATGAAAGATCCGAGAACACCCAAAATAGGTTTGACAATGAGACAATCCTATTTAGGAAAAGCTGAATGGATGGAAGCTGAATCAAAGAAAGAAACAAAAGCAGCAAAGAAAGCTGCTAAAGAGGAATAAATGGGTAAAAAAGCGTGCAAAACTTGCGGAGTATTAGTGGCTAAAGATATTTGTCCAACTTGTCACGATTCCAAGTTAACTGAAAACTGGAAGGGAAGAGTAATAGTCATAGAACCAGAAAATTCCGATATTGCAAAAAAAATGGGTATTAAAAAAAAGGGAGAATACGCAATTAGAAAATAAAATGGATATCGATATAACTAAAACAAACGAAAACAAATTATTCCAAAGAAAAGAATTGGAAGGCGAAATAGCGCACTTCGGCGAATCAACCCCGAAAAGAGTACAATTGCGCGAATTATTATCGGCTAAATTAAATGTTGACAAAGCAGTTGTATCAATTAGAAAAATACTTTCAACTTTTGGCGGAAAGACAAAGCTTTCTGCTATAGTTTACAATACTAAAGAGGCTTTTGATAAGTTCGAGCCAAAATACATAATCAAAAGACATCCTGTAGAAGAAAAATCCGAGGAAGTAAAAGGAGTTTAAGCTAAAATGGCGAAGAAAAAACACAAACCAGGATTATCAACAAATAAATATTCTAAATACAAAATAAACGGAGATAAATTAACGAAAGGGAAAACTTGTCCAAAATGCGGCCCTGCTGTTTTTGTTGCAGAACATAAAGATAGAATAGGCTGCGGTCGATGCGGTTATACAGAAAAAATTAAGTAATACGAAGAAAAATAGCAACTAATAATGTTATGTCTCGGAATCGAATCAACTGCTCACACGATTGGAATTGGTATCGTTGATGACGAAGGTAATATTCTTGCGAACGAGAGAAGCACTTTAACAACAGACTCTGGCGGAATACATCCGCGCAAAGCACTAGAGCATCATCATTTATTCTTCGGACTCTTACTAGAGAAAGTATTTACCACTACAAAAGTAAAGCCTTCGGATATTGATTTAATTGCATTTTCTAAAGGTCCTGGCTTAGGCGGGACTCTAAGAGTTTCCGCCGCTGCTGGAAGAGCGCTTGCAACCAAATTAAATATTCCATTAATTGGAGTAAATCATCCTGTAGCGCACATTGAAATTGCAAAACTTACGTCTGGTTTCAAAGATCCAATTATACTTTACGTCTCTGGTGCTAACACACAAATAATTTCTTTAGCGGCTGGGAGATATAGAGTAGTTGGCGAAACTCTTGACATCGGAGTGGGAAATTTCTTAGATGCGTTTGGTAGAAGTATTGGATTAGGATTTCCGCAAGGTCCAAAAGTCGAGGAGTTGGCAAGTAAAAGTAAAACTTACATAGAACTTCCTTATACAATAAAAGGAATGGATGTTTCTTTTTCAGGAATTTTAACACAATTAAAACGCGTATCTGATAAGCACAAACGAGAAGATTTATGTTATAGTACTCAGGAAATTGTTTTTGCAATACTTACAGAAGCTGCAGAAAGAGCTCTTGCTCATTTAGATAAAAAAGAATTGTTAGTAACTGGCGGAGTTGCTGCAAATAAACGACTGGGGGAAATGCTAGAAACTATGTGTAAAGCGAGAGGAATAAAATTCCATCAAGTCCCGCGAGACCTAAGCGGGGATCAGGGTGCTATGATTGCATGGTTGGGAATTCTTGAGCATAAAGCTGGAAGAAAGCAAACTCTGAAAGAAACAGAGGTAGATAAAAATTGGCGAACTGACGAAGTAGATATTATTTGGAATTAAGGCCAATTAATAACATAACCAGTTATGGTTCTTCCAAAATCTACTAAATTTCTAAGTATATCTTTTGTTATCTCAGGTTGATACCAAAGTCCTAAAACTATAAGCAGGAATACAAGAATCATAAAATCTTTCGCTTGTCCGCGTTTATTCATACCCATACCTTTCCCTTTCTCATAGTTATGCTTTTCTCTAGCTCTTAATACCTCTTTTTCCAATGCTTTAATGGCCCAGCTTACCGCTGTATTAAAATCAAAATCTGCCTGTTCAGCAGTAAAAGACGAGCCAGGAATAACTAAATATAAATGAATAGAATATTTTACTCGGCCTCTGCCTTCTTCGAACGTTTTAATGTAGCATTTAAATTCTGTTACGTTATTACTTTTATCAAATTTAGAAAGTGCTTTATTCATCGTACTTTCCAAAGAATTTTGCTGAAATGGTCTCAAATTATCAACACCAGATATGTGAATTTTTGAGCTCGTTATAGGGCTAGATTTCCTGGGTTTCTTGATTGCTATATCAGCTGATACCATATTTTAACAAGATAAACAAGAGAAACCCTTTTAAAATACCTTTTGGAAAGAACAACACTGCTTCGGCAGTAGCTAACGCGAAACGCTTATAGAAAACTAAGTTTTCTATCTATGAGCTACTGTAGCAGAACTCACAATATGGACAAATCTCAAATATTAGAGGCTGTTAAGAAAGCTCGAGAATCTAGAAAGAGAAATTTCTCTCAAGGTTTTGACATAGCTATATGTCTCAAAGATTTAGATGTTAGTAAAAATAACATAGATGATTTTATTAAACTTCCAATGGGTAGAGGTAAAACTCTGAAAGTTTGTGCTTTGGTTGGGCCGGAAATGAAAACTACGGTAGAGAAATTTTGCGATTTAACTATAACTACTGATGAATTTAACAATTACGAAGATACAAGGAAAGTAAGAAAATTAGTACGAGAATATGAGCATTTTATTACTCAAGCAAATCTTATGCCTCAAATTGCTAAAACTTTTGGTAAATATTTAGGTTCAATAGGAAAAATGCCAAGCCCAAAAGCCGGGCAATTAATTGCACCAAAAGCTAACGTTGAACTTATAGTAAGAAATTTGAGAGATACGATAAGACTTAGTGCTAAAAAAGCTCCTGCAATTAATTGTTCTGTCGGAAATGAAAAAATGTCTGATAGTGATGTTGCTGAAAATATTCTTTCTATTTTAGATAGATTAAATCAAACTCTTCCACGAAGCAGCCAGAATATTAGAGCAGTTTATGTAAAAACTACAATGGGAGGTCCAATTAAAATATGAAAACCAAAGCTGTAGCAAAATGGAAACAGAAAGAAATTGGAGAACTTAAAGAACTTTCAGCCAGATATAAAACTATTGCGATTGTAGATTTGAAGAATTTGCCAAACAAGCAGCTGCAAATAGCAAGAAAGAAATTAAGAGGTAAAATAGTTTTCAAACTTACTAAGAAATCTTTAATTGTAAAGGCATTCAAAGATTCTGGAAAAGAATTTTTGACAAAACTTAGCGCTTATTTGAGCGGAACACCTGCAGTTATCTTTACAGATATAGATGCATTTGAATTATTCAGACTTTTGAAACAGAATAGGCAATTTATGGCAGCAAAGCCAGGACAAACCGCACCAAACGATTTATGGGCGCAGGCAGGACCAACGCCATTCGTTCCTGGTCCGATAATTTCTGACCTTGGAAAACTTGGAATTAAAAATAAAGTCGAAGCAGGCAAAATAGTTTTCATAAACGATACTTTAATTGTAAAAGAAGGTGCTATAATAAATGAAACTGCAGCAAGTATGTTAGGTAAATTAGGAATTGAGCCAATTGAAGTTAAAGTCAAAATGACTTTCGGAACAGATAACGGCGAAATTTATGCTGCAAAAGTTATGAATATTGATCCAGTAGAAATTGCTGCTAAAATTAGACAAGCCGCACGAGACGCATTTAATTTAACTGTCGGACTTGGAATTGTAAACAAAGAAAATGCATCATACTTGATTGGAAAAGCTTATCGAGATACGAAAGCACTTGCAGATAAAATAGGATTAGGCAAGGACGAATCTCAGGCTCTTAAATCAGAAATTAAAGAGGAATAAATATGGAATATATATACGCAGCTATGTTGTTGCATAAAGCGGGTAAGGAGATTACAGAAGACTCCATAGAGAAAGTACTAACAGCTACTGGTAAAAATGTCGACAAAGGCATAGTAAAGGCAACTGTAAGCGCTTTGAAAGATGTGGATATCGATAAAGTAATATCTGAAGCAGCCGTAGTACAAGCAGCACCTATAGCCGTAGCTTCAAACGCTTCAGCAGAAAAGAAAGAAGCACCAAAGGCTGAAGAAAAGAAAGTAAGTGAAGAAGAAGCTGCAGCTGGATTAGGCGCACTGTTTGGCTAAGACTCCGATTATGTTAGACGACATTGAAAATGGAAGACGAAGCAAAACGAAAGCTAGATGAATTAAGAAGAAAGATAGAGCAGAATAGCGCTGAGCTTAAAAGAATAAATGAGGAGAAAGAACTCAAGTACAAGGAAAAAAATAAACTTGACAAACTGCTTTTCTCATTTATTAGAAATGCTAACGAAATCCGCGATAAGAAAACCAAAACAGATACGATTATAAGACAATTAAAAAAATCGCGCGAAGGTCTGAATGCAGAGCTCAAAAATTTATTTAGCGGACTAAAATTTTTCCATCAATCTAAATTTGAAAAGCCGAAAGTTTCTCCTGAAAATATAAAGAAACAAATTGATGCAATACAATTCTCAATTGAAACCGAAGCTTTGAGTTTCGAACGCGAAAAAGCATACATGGAAAAGATACGTGCACTAAAGACTCAATTTACTGAAATTCAGAAAACTCTTGGAAATATTAAAGATTCGAGAATATCTAAAAAAGATGTTTTTGACAAGAAAAAAGTTGCGGACGAAACACATGAAAAAATAATTGATTTAGCTACTGAAAGCTCCAAAGATTTTGAAACTCTTACAGATTTATCGCGAAAGATTTCTGACATTAAGACAAAGAAATCTGAAATGCAAATTTCTTTGAAAAATTATAAAGAAAAGATTGATTCTCTTAATCAAGAATTAGAAACTTGCCTTACGCTATGGTCTGAAATCGCTCCACAAGAACCATCAATCAAAAAGCCAATTATTGATGTAATTTCCAAACTAAAAGAAAAGAAATCCTTTACGAAAGATGACATATTAGAATTGCAAAGAAAAGCCTTCAGACAGAGATAAGACTTTCTGTCAATATTGAATATAAATAAAAATAAATAAGCTCGCTTTCACTTCTTTGCCAATGGATATCGATAAAAAGAAACTAGCAAGTCAATTCTCTAAAGACTGGAAAAAACATTATAATCTAGAAGTATTTGCAAATCGCGGATTCATACGAAAGAGATGCAATTCATGTAAGAAATTTTTCTGGACATCTGATAAAAAAAGAAATAAATGCGGTGACAGCACTTGCGAACCTTATGGTTTTATTGGTAAAAAAATAAAAGGCGCAACAGATTATACTGGAACCTGGCTTAAATTTTCAGACTTCTTTGCTAAAAATGGCAGAACTACAATTAATCGCTATCCGACAATTGCACGATGGAGAGATGATACTATTTTTACGCAAGCTTCTATTTATGCATTTCAGCCATATGTAGTTACGGGCGCAGTAAGACCTCCAGCTAATCCATTAGTAATGGCGCAGCCATGTTTCAGATTTAATGATTTAGAAAATATTGGTATAACGCAAAGACATTATTCTGGATTTGTAATGCTCGGTCAGCATAATTTTATTTCATCGAAATTCAGGCACAATATAAATTGGAAAGATGACGATATAAAATTAGTTTTTGATGCTATGAATAATTTTGGAATCAAAGATCAAGACATAACACTTTCGGAAAGCGTCTGGGCTGGCGGCGGAAATGCTGGTCCTGCATTCGAAGGATTTTACAAAGGAATGGAATTCGTAACAACTGTATTTATGCAATATCAAGCTACTCCATCAGGTTTGAAAGAATTGCCAATAAAAACTATTGATTTTGGATGGGGTTTAGAGAGACTTGCATGGCTGTTAAATGGAACGCCAACAAGCTACGAAGTTGCATTCAATCCAGTAGATAAAAAATTTGCAAGAGAATTAAAATTAAATTTTAACAGTGCTTTAATGAAAAAATACGTATTGAATTCTGCAAATATGGATTTAACCGAAGTTGATGCAAACAAAGCTTGGAAAACAGTTGCAAAAAAAATTAAAGTGGATGAAGAGAAATTGAAAACGGAAATAGAAAGAGTACAGGCATTTTACTCAATTTTAGATCACTCGCGTACTTTGCTATTTGCTTTAGCCGATGGTGGTTTGCCTTCCAATTCCGGAGGCGGATACAATTTAAGATTTATTTTAAGAAGGGCTTTAAGATTAGCAGAAAAATACGGATGGAAAATTAGTTTAAGAGATTTAGTTAGAGACCACGCACAAGCTCTTTATGGAAATTACAGACCCAGGCAAGTTGCAGATGTTGCTGGCAGAGAATTAATGGAAACTGGACAAATACCAATGTATCCTGAGCTGGTAGAGGCTCTGCCCGATGTAGAAAAAGTTTTGGAATTTGAAGAAAGCAAACATATAGAATCGCAACAAAAGGTTGCTTCTATTATAGGAACTATTTTCCAGAAGAAAAAGAAACTTACAACTGACGATTTAGTAACGCTTTATGAAAGTAAAGGTGTACTGCCGGAAGATATCAAAGCCCAGGCGGAAAAAGATAAAATAAAATTCGAAATTCCATCTAATTTCTATTCTATTTTAGCTGACAAACATACAGAACAAAAAGAAACGAGGCCAAAAGATTTGATAAATGTAAAGGGCTTTCCAGAAACTAAAGCGCTTTACTATGACGATGAAAATCTAAGAGAATTTACTGCTAAAGTGCTTGGAGTAATAGATGGCAAATACATTGTATTAGATAAAACTGCATTCTATCCGACTGGCGGCGGCCAGCTAACAGATACTGGAACATTAAACGGCAAAGAAATATTAGGAGCGGAAAAAGTTGGCGGTGTTATTTTACACGAAGTTCTAACAAATGTATTCAAGGAAGGACAAATGGTTGTTGGAAAAATAGACTGGGAAAGAAGAAAAGCGCTTACACGAAATCATGATGCAACGCATATTATTAATGGCATCGTGCATTCTTATCTCGGACACCACGTTTGGCAGGCTGGCTCAGAAGTAAGTCCCGAAAAAGCTAGATTAGATATTACGCATTTTGCACCATTGACACAGAAACAACTTCAAGATATAGAGAAACTTGCAAATGAAGTTGTTTTTTCTGACGTACCAATTACAAAAATAACTTATCCAAAAGATCAGGCGGAAAAGAAATTTGGATTTAGAATTTATCAAGGTGGATTTATTCCGGGAGCAGACATAAGAATTTTAGAAATAAAAGGCATTGATATAGAAGCCTGCGGTGGAACACACGGAAGCAAAACAAGTGAAACGGGATTTATTAAAATCTTAGGCAGCAAAAAAATACAAGACGGAGTTGTGCGAATTGAATTTGTTGCGGGACCTAAAGCTATAGAAGAATTGCATAGAAGAGAGGATCTTTTGCACGAAGCGGCAAATGCATTTTCTGTCACTATTGAGCAAGTACCTCAAACATCTAGAAGATTTTTTGAGGACTGGAAGAAATTAAAAAAAGAAATTGAGAAATTAAAGCAAATATCAAAACCGCAGCAGCCACAAGTTAATCAAAAGAATAAATAATTTGTGAAAACTATTTCTATTTTGCTGGTGTTGGCGCTACAGTAGTCTCTGCTGGAGCAGTAACTTGTGCAATTGCCGCTGCAGCCGCAGCTACTTTTGCCTTTTCAAAATCAGATTTTAATTTTGTAACTTTGGCCTTCCATTCTTTCTGCTTTTCTGCAGTAAGAACAATTGTTTCAGCGTTAATTTGCTTATCGAATTTTCCTTCGTTTACTTGTTTTGTAAATTCCTTTGGATGCATTCCTTCTACTTCAAATCCCAAACTTACACACGTACCTGCTAGCTCCTTAACTACATCTTTCAATGTATTTCCGAGAGAATTTTCTTGCTTAACTTTTGCGATTTTGATTAAATGCTCAATTGTCAAAGCAGATATAGTCATACTTCCAGCTTTACCTGAGCCTAATTCCACTTCTGCTTCTTTTTTTAATAAAGCTGAACTTGGAGGAACTCCAACTTTTATTTCATAACTTTTATTTTCAACATCAACTAGGACTGTTACAGGAACAGTTATACCTTCCATATCGCTGGTCTTTTTATTAATATCAGAAACTATTTGGCCTATATTTATTCCCTTACCTGCTAGAGCTGGTCCGAGAGGTGGACCTGCACTTGCTTTTCCTCCTGTTACCATTAACTCTACTTTTTCTAGTTTTGGCATTTTAGTTTGTTACCTCGTCACTGAAAGTATTTTTTAACTCTTTCTCTCGAGCTTCGTCAGATGCTTTCTGCTCTGCTACTTGCGCAGCTTTAGTAGTTACCTTAACAGAATCTAAACCAATAGTAATTGGGATAGGAACTGCTGCTTCCAATAATTCCAAGACAACTTGCTGTTTCTGCAAATCTACTCTTACTACTTTTGCTTTCTCACCTTTGAATGGTCCTGCAATTATAGAAACAATATCTCCTTTATTTACATCAATTGTTTCTGGTTTGAATTCAATTAAATGTTCTATTTCTGCGTAAGTTGTTGGAGTTCGTAATACACCTTTTACATAAGGAACTCCTGCAGCAATATGTCTAATTACATCTGGATTGACAGCTTCTACAATTATATAGCCAGTCATTCCGTGAGGATAGATCAAACTGTATATACCTTGCATCTTTTTCGTATTAGATGCCAAGAAGTCCATAACTTGTCCTTCTCTTCCTATTGCTGTTTTTACAATAAATAATCCCATTAGATCCACCCTAATAATTGTACTATCATTGTTATTATGAAACCAATTATCCCTATAATAGTTATTCCTAAGCCGGTTGCTTTTGCTGTTGCTTTGTATTCATCTAAACTTGGCTTTTTAGTAATTTTTATAACTCTGTCATATTCCCTTAATTTATTTATTATGTATGTTCCTGCTTTTCCAGTAGGCATATTTGATAGAGAGATTTTTGGTATGCTTGGCATCTTTAATTCTATTTTAGGTGCTTGAGGTCGTACATCTACTTTATTCTCTTTTTCAGGAGAGCCCGACGTAGGCTGATTAGTGTCCATAATAAAAAATATGATAATTATGGATTTAAAAAGATTTGCTCGGAATTGCTATGCCTTTCAAACTAGTTGCTTCCATCCACATAGACCCTCGTTCGAAGTGTTTGTAATGAACTCTTTTT
>JBBSXK010000013.1:0-7404 GCA_038045805.1 Nanobdellota archaeon
CAGACATTAATTGCATTAAACCAGTAGCACCGCTTCTAGCATTCACAGCATTGGGATTGCCGCCGGATTCTTGAGCTATGATAGCAGCAATCATACGAGGATCAATTTGGAACTTAGCAGAAGCAGACGCTATTTCATCTGGGAATTTTTTGAGAATATTTTCTATCTTACTATTGTCGCCTTGAGATAAACTCAAATCAAAACCGGCGAATGATTCGTTGGTTTTTTTAGCTAAATCACGAGTATTTTCTATAATACTTTTGTACCCCTTAAGAGAATCAATTAATATTTCAAGACTAGTTGGAGTAAATTGTTTGATTTCTCCGGGTGTTAACTTGACAATATCTTGGGGTGTTTTAGAAGACGCTTCACGCACATTCGCAAGATTCAAATTCATATCTTCTGTTATTTGACGGAATTTCTTTAAAAATTCATCATTAACCTGCCTAGCGGTAGCAGCCCAAGATTGAGTTAAATTAGTAGTAGCTATAGCCATTTTTTCTGCTACTATATCGCCAAGAGGTTTTCCATTAAGCGAAAGAGAGGCAAGAGATTTGCCAATTTCATCAGAAAGATTCTTCCAAAATGCAGAAGAAATACTACCGAAAATATCTAATACAAGATTGCGTATTTCAAACCATCCTCTACGATAGTTCTTAAGTTCTTTGCTTAATATGCCCAATCTTTGTTGCGCAGCCGCCATAGCAGCAGAGTCACCGTCTTTGCGAGCTTCTTGTAAATCAAATTCGGCCTGTACTATATCGTTTTGTAAATCGCGTCTTTTTTCATGGCCAGCTAAAATATTATCTGGGATATTCCCAATGGCGTTAGAAATAGTGTCTTGGAACAAGGTAGCATTTGCTATAAGCTGTTTGGATAGTTTATCTAATTTGGCGTCTTTTATCTTACGAATACTTTCAACAGCATCGTCAAAATTGCTTGTTATACTATCTAAAATAGACTTAATCCTATCTTCACGACCTATATTGAGTTTAGCTAATAAAGTATTTTGCTCATTCAAAATATCGGTACGTTTGGCTTCTAATTCGGCTAATTCAACTTCTTTATTATTATAGACAGATAGTAATCTAATTTGCGATTCTAATTCGGCAGATAGCACTTCAAAACTATTAGAAACTAAACCTATAGATTTATATATTTCGCGTGATTTTTGATTAAACTGTTCAATAGCCCTTTGCGATGCTTCAATTTCCGGCAACAATTGTAATTTACGCGAAACTTCATTTAACCCCTCAAGGGTAGCTTCCACTTTAATTAATTCTTCATGTACATTACCTATAGTATCAGCACCGGCTTTAAGTTTAGTGCCAATGATAGTATTGTCCCACTCTTTTAAGTTGGTAACTAAATTCCCAATAGTTTCACTTGCTTTAGAGCCGTCTTTATCGTAAATCGCCAAGAAACGCGACAAATCGCTACGGTCTTTAGTAAGATTATCAATTTCTTGTTTAAGATTTTTAGATTCTTCTGATAATTTTGTCAAAAATTCTGCGGCATTATCAAATGCCATTTGGTCAAAACCGGGAAGAATATCGCCAAATTTAGCAGTTTGTTGTGAAACTGATATACGCCTAGTTAGGTCTGTATAGCTATGAACCAACTCACGTACTTTTTTATTCCATTCTGATACAGTATCTTGAGCTTTTTGGCCGACAAATAATTGTGCTCCGCTCTTGTTTGTAACTTCATTGAGGGAATTGAATTGTCCACGTGCTTTGTCAAGTTCTGTGCCATAAATCCCCAAAGCCTTAGTTGATTGATTATAGACATCCAATAGGCCGTTTAAAGATTCTTGACCATCTATTATAATACCGTTGATACGAGTTAACGCTTGTGAAGCGTCAACGGTGCCATTAGAAAATTCTAAAAGAGCAATATTAATATCTCTTTTCATATCATCAATAACAGGCTCTATAACATTTTGACCTTGTTCAAGATTTATTTTAAAAGTAGCCTGTAATTCTGAAGGGAAAAAAGATTCAACAGATTGGTTAATGTCTTTTGCCCTTTGTTTAGCATCTTTTTCTAACGCTTTCAGAATATGATTAACAAAAGAGCCGGATATTAGTCTGGCCTTATCGCTAGTTTTGCCGGCAGCTTCAAACTGTGCAAATAAAATAGATAATATCTTTTTCGAGTTATTTTTATTGGCAATAATTTCCTCTTTAATACTGCCAAAAATACCGTCGGCGACTTTGCTGCCTTGCAAAAAATCTCCAGTCGATAGCCTGTCAACAAAATCTTGTTTTAATGCATCGACACTTTCTAAAGCCGATTTAAATATATTTTCATCAAATGTAACTTTTAATTTACTCCCTATATCACCAAAAAGTCTTTTAGTGTCAACAAGCCTAGTATTTAAATCCGAGATTTTGCTTTCAAATTCAACAATGCGTTTTGTAAGAAAAGCACTTAATTCTGTTTTTCGTAGCTCGGTAAGCTCTTTAGTCTTAGCAATCTCTTGGTCTAATAAAGATATATGATTAGTCACTGCGGTATTAAAACTTTCTAACGATAAGCGATTTTCGTCAAGACCTTTTTTAACATCTTGAGAAGCATTAAATAATTCTACCGAAGATGCTCCTGCAACTTCTAAAAGTTGTGATAATTTACTAACTTGCTTGCCATAATCAGAAGAAGTCTTGTCGGTTGTTAAAATAGATTTTGCTAATTGTTCTACATCTCTACTAATAACAGCAAAAAACTTTTGGCTTGTTCCTAACGAATTAATTGTATCTTTTAACCCGGTAATTTGATGGTCTAAATCTTCTATGCTACTAGACAAATCTTTAAATGAATTGCGACTTTTAGAACCAGTTGCTAAAATCAAAGAAGAAAATACTGACAAAGCTAAGCCCGCAATTGCTAAAACTGCATTTAATTTACCAACAGCGTTTACTAATCCAAATACTCCAGTAGCTCCTGAGGCAGTTTTTGCAGAACCTCCCATAATATGCATAATAAAAGCAAATTCTTTACCTCTTATACTAGTACGTTCTGTTTCTAAAGCCAAATCTCGAATTTTAGTTCTTAATCCACTTATAGCAAAAGCCACTGCAAATATAGTAAGTAGCGAGACTGACAATAAAGAGCCGAACGTAACAAAAGCCCCTGTTAATTTAACAAGAATTGGATGAGCATTAGCAAAATCCAAAAACGCTTTGCCCAATTGTATTAATGAATTTAAACCACCTGAAAATGATTTACCTAAAGCAAAACTAAATTCTTCAACCGATGCTTTAAGAGAACTCCAATTCTTAGATAAAGTGTTTAAAATAATATCAGAAGCTTTTTGTGCTTCATTACTAGCACGTTGAGATTTAATAGTAGCCGCTAATTTCAAAGAATAGTTATCCATTAACGCAATAAAATCAGAATAACGTCTTACGCCACTTAATGTGATAGATAAGTTGGCCTTTTGAACACTGGTGAGATTTTTCCACTTATTATTTAAATCATCTAGGATATCGTCAAAATCTCTAAAATCAGTAGCGGTTTTTAGTACTGCAATTCCAATAGATTCAAATGCTTCAATAGTTTCTTTTTTGGGTAATTCAGCAAACATCGTTTTAATAGATTGGCCAACAGCAGTACCGGATTTACGAGTTGCGGAACCGATAGCGACAACAAATCCGGCTAAATCATCTAAATCTACTCCTACAGTTCTAGCGGCAGAACCAACAACTTTAATAGAGTTAGCTAAGTCAGCAGCAGAAACAGGGAATTCTTTTTCAACTGCTAACCATTTAGATTCAATTTTAATCAGATTTTCAATTGATTCGCCGTAAGTGAAAATAGCAGCAGTAAGAGCTTCAGTAACACCAATGGCATCCAATCCTATAGAATTAACACCTATAAGGGTGGCCTCGGTTGCTTTCAGAACTTCATTTTGTTTTAATCCAGCCTGTGCCCAAATTCTGAATGATTCAACTACTTCTTTTGTAGTAACACCGAAACGTTGTGCCATGTCAAATGCAGCACTAGTAAATTTAACCATACTGTCAACAGCAGGGTCAATGATTTTTCTTAAATCTGCAAATTGCAATTGTAGTTCAGCAAAATTTTTAATAGAACCAGTAACAGATTCGATAGCAGTTCGCATAGCATAAAACGCAACACGATAACGAATAAGCTTACCAATAGCAAGTCCAATACTCTTATTTAATTTTTCTTCGCTATCTTGTAGAACTTTAGTTTTTTCTAAATTTTCTACTTTTGCTTTAGAAGTTTTTTCAAGATTTTTGGCATAAGTTTCTTGTACAGCAATAGACTTATTAATAGTAGAAGCATTAAAATCAGTAAGTCCAGGATGCCTACCGAGGTCTTTAGTAGAACTTCCCGGCGGACCAATAAAACTAGATGATTTCATTGCGTCTAACAAAATCACATATTGCCGCGCTAAATGCTCTTTTTCTTTTAAGGCTTTAATAGAATTGCCTTCTAGGTCTAAAATAGCATTTTGACGCTTAAATTCTTCTTCTAGTGCTGGCAATATAGATTTTATAGCATTAGCACGCTTATTGGGGTCAATTAGCCCTAATTGGTCAACTGGACCGAACGCTTTTTTAACTTTAAAATCAAAAGGATTTTCTCGTGAAGCAATTGCTAATTCTTGTTTAAATTTATCTATTACATGCTGGAATTGTTTTTCAAATTTAGCTGTATCGGCCTTAATTTCTAAATGACCTGAAAGTTTTTCTAACTTGCTTTGAAGTTCTTTCCGTATCTGACCTTCGCTGACAAGTGCTTTGATAGCAAAATTGAATTGTAATTTATCTTTGCCGGTTAAAGCGCGTTTTTGTTCTTCAAAAGCGTTAACGGCAGTGCGAAGTTGTTTAGCGAAAGTTTTAGTAATATCGCCAGATTCAAAAGCGGCTTTAGCCCATTTCCGTAATCCGGCAGCACTACTTTCGCCCGAAGCGTTAATAGCCTTAGCTAATACTTCTACGTTTCTTATAGAACGATTAGTATCTTGAACAAAATTTTCAAAACCTAAAGCACGTAGTTGTACTACAATTTCATTAATATCAACCAAATTCTATCACCGATTGCATTTCTCGCGCCGATGTACGTTTACGCGAATCAGTTTTAGATTTCTCCCTAAAGGCTTTATCTTCAAGATACGTATCTAACAATATATCGTATTCGACAAGCGTATCAGATGGCCTTTCTGTTTCATCTAATGAAAAAACGTGCTGATTATAGAACTTACACCAATATATCAAAGATTTTTGATTAGAGTCTAACTCTATCAATGAACCCTCAAACATTGGTATGTGTGTGTCTAACATCAGCACATACATGCGTTGGTATTCTAATTGTCTTGCAAGTTTTCGGATTCGGTCTCCCCACCAAATATCAACTTAGCAGGGAGGTCAGAAATTATCTCTTGCGTCAAACCCATCCAAAACAACATGGCAGCATTCATAATAGTCACAACATTATGTCGTTCAGTTTCTTCATCTAAAATATCTAAGCTGCTCCATACGCGATTTCCATCTGGGTATTTAACGCAAAGAGACAATTTACTTTTTAATTGCTCCTCTTCAGCACGTCCTTCGACAGTGTTAGAATAATAATTCTCTCGCTCGACAACCATATCTCTTATTTTGTTCTGAAGCTCGTACCATTGTTTTTTCAAACGATTAACAGTAGCTTTATTGGGATTTTTGTTTTTAGCGCGTAGAGTCACTACTTGTAATTCAACGGCTCGCATTTCTTCTCGTATATTATCAATGATTTTTTCTTGCTCCTCGCCCCACAACCCCTTTTGTTCTAACAGTTTTTTCATTTCTGCACGAGTTAACATTTCAGGATCACGAAGAAGGCGATTATACACTTTAGAATAAAGATTTACACTTGAAGTATCGTCTTTAGTGGTGGGATGATTAATAGCAATTTCTACATTTTTTTGGCCGTGAAATTCATCTAAAGTAATAGTTCTAGTTTTAGATTTAATCTCTACTTCTGCTTTCTTCAACCATTCATCGGGGATAGGATCGCCGAGTTTTGGTTCAATCTTTTCTTCAATCATCTATTCTCCTATTTTATGGATGCGGGTCGCCCCGCATTTTTATCCTTGTGGCGGCTCAGAGGTTCCTTCAAATAAATTTACATAATACTGCAAATTAATAGGATTTATATATGCCTTAAACGGGTTAGCAGAAGCAAGAACTTTAAATTCAAATGCTAAACTACGTGCATTAATAAATCCGGCAGTAGAAATTGAAAAACTATCAGAAGTATGTAAACTATTAGAATTTTTAGAACCTACTAATATCCAACCTGACTGATTCCAATCGTTTGTATGTTGCGTATGTGAATAAAGATTAATATACGCATAATATGATATAGCAGTATCTTTATAGAAATTAAATGAAAATACAGCCTCGCTACTGGCTGAAAATTTTAACGCAGGATAAGCAAAATCAATTGTGCCAACTTCTTTTTTATTGTAATTGCTATGAATTCGCGCAATAGCAGTATGGCTATCATTTTCATAATACCATCCGCATGTATCGCCATATTTGCGATATATAGAAGCAGCTCCTAAAGATATTGTACGTTGTTCTTGTCCGGGCATCATTCCTCCTGTTATATGATGCAGGGAGAATATATCTCCCTGCTATTTTAATTAGAGGGCTCCGTAAAATCCGCCCGTCACATTGGCACCACTACCAACGACGGTGATATTATCAGTAGTAAAAGTAATCTCTTGATTAGCAAATCCGCCAACAGAAACATTAAACGCTTCGCTTTGAACCTGCATTTTGCTGCAAGTAATAGTCTTCAAAAGAGTGCTTTGCGCAATGTCTTTATAGACTTCAATACGCAGAGCGTTATATCCGTTAAAGTCGGCAGCATTCAAAGTTTTTACTGCGGTATTAGCATGAGAAGTCGAAACAAGCGCAGCAAAATATTCAAGGTCAGAATCATTAGCAGTTACAGTAACAGTAATCGGCACTGGAGTTTGTTTAGAAATACCATAGAACCCATCAGTACCCAGTTCAAATAACTGCTCTTCTCCAAGAGCTACGTCAATAGAAACAGTCTGCAAACGCAGGGCACGGCCTGCGGCAGTATAGGTCGATTTCGTATCAGTATCAGTATTGTAAAGATATGCTTTAATCTGCCCACGACGAATAGCACCGATAGCACCGCTTGTAGATTCAAGTTCCCAACCAGATTGCCCAGTTGCAGAAGCTTCCCAAAGACGAGTTCCTGGAGCTTTATAATAAATCCAGAAACGGTCTTGCGTACCAGATGCAGTACTAAACCCAGAAGCACCAACAGTAGACCATGCATAAGAAGTAGCAGTAAATTGAGCGTTCTTAACAATATTGACCGCTACGCCCCCCGCACTAACAATTGACATAATGCCAG
>JBBSXK010000014.1:0-10713 GCA_038045805.1 Nanobdellota archaeon
TGTTCCGGAACCTGTTCCGCCAGTTGGCTCATTACTCTTTTGCAACGTCAAAATGCTTGTTGCAAGAGTTGATGGGCTCTGTGCTGTGATTGTTAAATCACGATCAGCGTCTTTATAGCCGGATTTCTTGGCTACTATTTTGTAAATGCCTGCTTCTAAAACAAAAGAAGTAGAACTTACAACAGTCTTCTTACCTGCAACAGTGCCATCACTGTTGAATGCGGTAATACTGTCGACAGTTAAGCTTTGTCCGTTGTCATCAACAGTCAAGACTGGGACGACGCTAGTTTGAACTGCCAACGTTGATGTTGCACCAGCTAAAATAGAAAGTACAAACACCACTCCCAATATTAATGCGCTAGTTCGTTTCATTTTTATTCACCTTGTGATTTTATTTTGTTATATAATGGATCGGAAAGTTTTCCTACCATTCTTGTATCGCTATCATATGCGACTATTACAGCTCCAGGACCGAATGTGTCTACTGCGTAGAATCCAAATCCTTGATTCCACATATCTGTAAAGCCTGAATATCCAAAGCTCAATGCTGTTTTATCCAATTCAGATTTCTCTGCATCAGATATATTTGTCATAAAAGCTTGGTATTTTGTTGCGTTGTCTGACTGTATAGTTGGCGCTCCGCCACGCAAATTAGCAAGTCTGTCTAAAGCTTGATCTGCTTTTGACCAGTTGCCAGAATCTACTGCGCTTAAAACATAATTGTCAGTATAATCAGACAATTCCAATGCTTCTGCTGCTACAGCTTCGCCGTATGCTTTAACTAAAGCATCAACTTGATCATATTGGCCAGCTTTTGTTTTGCCTAATATGTCGTCTGCTACAGATACTGCTTCTTGCAATGCTATTGCATAGCCTTCATCATAGCCGTCGTCGAAAAATGCTGTTTTGTTTTCAGAAACAACGTGTTCTCCATATGAGACTAATCTTTCAATCAATCCTGAATTTGCATAATCTTCTGAATTTAATCCTTCTGCAGCTAATACATTGCCAACCATATCTACTGCTTTTTGGTAGCCTTCAGCATCGCCTTCATTGTGTTCTAGTTTCAAAGCTACATCAAACAATTGGTCTATTGTTAAACCATTTAGATTTTCAGTTGTTACTGCAGCAATTTCATCGTTATTGAAATTACTTGTTATATATTCTCGCGTTATATTTTTGCGAGCTTCAACAGAATCATTCCATCCTGCTTGATACAAACCAGAATCTACAATCGTTTTATTGGCAAATGTCCATTCATCTTGGTGCCATTTGATTGTTGCATTCTTGCCTGCTAAATCGCCAGCAAGATCGCTTATAATAGTATTTCTGTTGTTTATTGTATCGTTTTGTTGGTCAACTTTATCTTCCAATCCAGCTATTTGAGAATCTTTAGACGTCACAAGTGCTACGCCAGCAACTGCGCCAATTAAACCCATAGCAGCTGTAACTACAACTCCAGCTTGCCAATTGTCTTTGCTCTTTTCAGTTGCTCTTATTTTTTCTTGTGCTTTTTCTGTAGATCTTTTGGCAGTAGTAAGATTGTATTGTGTATGCAATAATTCTCTTCCAACTGAACCTTGAGCTTCTAAAAATTTAGCTGCTTGATTAAGAGCTTCATCTTTTGAGGTAACTTTTAATTTTCCTTCTTCAGTTTTTACTAATACTTTATCTCCTTCAGATTTCCAAACAAATTCTTTTGGCTCAGCATCTCCATTATCTGCAATGGCATCAAAAGAAACGTGAACTTTGCCATCTGCAATCTTTGTTACAGTTAGATTAGATTCCTCTTCGTCAAATCTGAAATTCTGTGTCTTTGTTGTCTTTGTCATATTAGTACCTCAATAGTTACGACTTTTAAGTAATGATACTTTTATAAGGGTTGTTCTATTGCAAATAATTTTGCGAATTCGCATCATAGCACTGCAATATTGTTTTGCAAACTTCTGGACTTGCTTCTAACTCAAATCCTATCTTTTGATAGCTTTCGCGTACCTTATCAAATACATGACCTTGCCCATTTGTATTGAATTCCAAACCAGTTGGGTTTGTATCATACTTGATTTCAAACTCTTTTCTGGCACGTTCTATCCTGTTTAGTATACCCTTTGCAGTATCTGGAGTAACAATAAGCTGTACTTTTTTGGCCAAAAGGAAATCTTGGGCATTTTTGTAATTGAAAATCTTGCCTTTTTCAGGATTAAAGTGTGCCATTGATAAGTGTAATAAAGCTTCCATAGACTTAGCTGCTGATTTATAAGTTGCATTTTGAGATTGTGCAGTTTCTGCCATTTCTTCCAGTTTTTCTTTCAAAAATGTCTGGATATAAACCGGACCGAATAAATTGCCTCCGCGCTCAAATAAATCCAAATATAATTCGGAGTCTAGCAAATTTGAAAGGTATTTCTTAGTTCTCTCATAATTTCTATCGTAATAGCTTTCTGAAACTACTGGAGAAGTTAGATTACGTTCTGCAGTTTTAATAATATTCTCAGCATCAGGAGAAATTTGCTCTGCAAATACTAATGCATCAAGACCTGTGAATTGCATAGTATATTCATTATCAGAATCTGTCGCAATACCTTCTGCAATTTCCCGCATAATTTCTTGCGTCTCGCCAGAAACTAAATTTTCCAAACATTGCTTAAAACTATTATAATTATTTGTAGCGAAAATATAAGAATCACCTTGTTTTGAAACTCCTTCTTGCACTGAGTCGTCAAACCATATCAGTTTAGGTTTAGTAACTGTCATTATTCCTCAGAATCTAATGCTCGTTTTTTTCGGACACTTAAGTTAGATTTATCCGATTCGCCATTAATATACGCCATTAAGTTTTTCTCGTGGTTTTCTAAGAACATTGGATAATCTTTTCCGACATGAATTAGTCTTTTGTTATCAACATCGAATACGTATCCATCTACATCTGGCTGATATCTAAGTAATCCGCCATCTTGTTCTTGTACAGTTACTAATCCGAAATAGTCATGTATAGTATATGAGGGAGTTCCAGAGAATTCCTGTCCTTCTTGAACCGATTCTTCTTCTGTTTCAGTTTGCAGGTCTTGTGTAGTTCCACCAGCAACCGCAAGTTTATACTCATGTAATCTATTCTCTAACAAAGTTACAGTATCGTATGCCTTTGCTAATTCTGCTCTGTCAGCATTTACAACGGTTGTTAAATCATCAACCTTCTTTGTATAAGATGCATTCTCTTCCTTTAGAGCTTTAATTTCATCTTGATATTGCTTATCTTTCTCTTCATCTGTCAAAGGTGAAATTGGCACTTTTGCATTCTCTATGGCTGCTTTCAAATCAGTATTTGTTAATTGCAATAATTCATTTTCTGTTTCATATTTTTTTATTTTTAATTGCGACTGTTCATCTGCTAATCCATATTCTTTTACTACCTGCTCTAATCTTTCTTCATTTTTTACTGCTATGTGAAATGCTTTTGATAATTCGTCAAATTCTTTCTTTAATTCAGTGTACTGTTCTTGAGAAACATAATTTTCTGGTATTTTTGGTTCTTCTGTTTGTACGGATTGTAATAACTGATCTAAAGAATCTGATCCTTGATTTGATGCTTGTATTATATCATATTCTTTTCTTATTTTATCTGTTTGTTCTAAATAAGTTTTAGTTGTACCTGAAAGGCTATTTTCATCTGCTTTAACAGCTTTCCATTGTTTCTCTGCAGCTATCGCCAATTCTTTCGATATCGCATAACCCTGCTCCTTCGCTATTTTATCAAATAGTTCCCGAGGAATAGATTCTAAAGAAGTTTCTTCAACAAGTATAGGTTGGGTTTCTTCGACTTGTATTGGTTTTACAACCTTTTTTAGTTTAGAAACAATTTTACCCATATTTGGTTTTGTATTTGGTTGTTCATCCATAGCAGTTCTCGCGTAAATTATATGCTTTTAAACATTACGTATGAAAATAAAATAAAAAAAGAAATAAAAGAAGGTAAATTTACCTTCTCTTTCTTGGAACTTCGTCATCGTAGACGTCAACTTTTCTTCTTCCAATACCGCTGCGCGACATCATAGCAAAGCCTGCTACGATTGCAATACCTACTACTATGAGCAGGAATGCGGTTGTGTCAGAATTGGAAAAGTCCAATCCATTGACTAGGTTGTTTAGATTTGGCGTGCTTGACTCTACATTTATTGTAAAGTCTTTTGTTGCAACAACTTTGCCATCAGACTCAACTGTCAATGTGGCAGTATGAGTTCCGAGAGATGCTCCAGACTTTGGCGTGATGTATATATTCACTGGAACTTGCGCATCACTGTCCAAACTTATATCGCCTGGCTCAATTGTTACAGTTGCCCAATCTTGTACGCCTGTTGCAGACAAAACGAAGTCAGCCGCACTTGCTCCGTTATTTGTTATTTCAACAACAAACTTTACAGTTTGTCCTGCTGCAACTGCCGCAAATGTACTTGCGGTACTTATTTCTACTTCATCTGCCACAACAGATTCATCGCAAGATACTTGCATATCTATAATCTTGCTTTCAGAACCGCTTGTGCCATCAAAGGTTAGTTTTATATCTAATGGATAAAACTCTTCAGAGGTAGATTTAGCCAAATCGAATACAGCTCTTATCATATGGTCTGCATCGCTGCCAGATTCTTCAACATTGAATACTTCTGATGTGAAGTCTATGCCTAAATTGGTATTCTTTATTGTTAAAACGGCATCATCTTCATCAGATTTTCCAATATTTACTACATTGACAGATACTTCAACCGGACCACCACACACTGGTATTTCTGGATTGAAAGTTACGCTCTCAATCAAAAGGTCGTGGCTGTTTCGCTCAACATTTATTTCTGCAAATTGCAAATCATAAATGTTGTTTCCATCGTCATCTTCTCCAGTTGCTTCAAATACAACGTAATGTACGCCGTCTTCAGCATCTACTGGCACTTTTAATTCGACTTCTTTTGCTAAGGTATCTTTGCCATCTACATCAAATTTCTCAGTATCTATTCTGTCAGAAATTCTGTCTCCGTTAGAATCTTGTATCCATACTCTTACTTTGATATCTTTCATATCAGTTGTAATTTCGTTGGATACATCAAAAGTTACTTTTAGGTCGTCACCTGGTAATGTTTCAGAATCGTCGCCTGTTTGGTCTTCGACTTCAATGCTTTCGCCAAGCAAAGCGCCGCTGTCCTCAGGTTCGCCGACAATAACAATTGTCTTTTTTGTGGCTTCTACACTACTAGTGTCTTTTATAGTTACTTTAACTTCATGTATACCTACATCAATACTTTCTGGAGTGAATGAAATCAATCCATTCGCATTTATGCTAAAAGTATCCCAGTCTAATGCGTCTGCAGAAAAGGTTAGAGCAGTTAGGTCAACATCTGCGCCAACAACTTGGTGGCTGAAAGCTTGTCCTTGAATTGCATTCAAGCTTGCAGGCAACGTTAAAGTTGGTGCATCGTTAATTGGCCTTACCGTTACAGTTATTATATCATTTTGTGTTCCAGGGTCTGTATCGTCTGCTGTAAATGTAATTTGTTCATTACCATTCCAGTTTGCTGCTGGTGTGAATGTAACGATATTATTTGCATCTATATTTACCGTTATCTTATCGTTTCCAGAATATGTGTAAGATACGGCACCATTTACGTTAGTTGCGTAATTGTCCAAATCTAATCCTGTATATGTGGTATCTTCGTCAAATGATATGTTTACTGTTGACATATCGAAATCAACTGCGGCAGCTGTAAAAGGTAATAGAAGAGCTACCAGAACCACTGTTGTTATTTTGCTTATGTGCGACTTATTCATACAAGCACCTCAGAAAAGCTCAAGAAGTAAGCTATAAAAGGATTGGCGTATTGCAAAGAAATCGCACTACTGAAGCACTATTTAATATTAATCATCCTATTAGGGTATCTAGTGTTTTTTGCAATTTACTAGTTCTTCCACGTTTATGTTTGGTGTTTATTAGAAAATCTTTTGCTACTAATTTAATTCCGCTATGTACATCAAAATGCCTGCATTTTTTTCCTTTTCCTAAAACATACATAAAAGCAGCTAACTTATTTACTTCAGAATTCAAATTTGATTTTTTAATTTTAACTTTTCCTTTTGGACCTTCAAGCCTGCCAAATTCAGTGCTGTATCTCAAATCTACTAATTCTAAACATCCTATTTTCCTCTCAATATCAGGCAAAACTTCAACAGCATATTCTACTATCCTAATTGGTTCTGTTAGCGGCAATCTTCTATAATCCAGTTCAAAGTATTCGGACTCTATCATGCTTGTCTCACTTAAATTAGATTTAAAAAGGTAATCAGAAGCGTGCCTGACAGGATTCGAACCTGCGACCTATAACTTAGAAGGTTATCGCTCTATCCAGGCTGAGCTACAGGCACACAAGTAAATGATTTAAATCACGTCTTTTAATGTTTACTATGACCAAATCTGCAGCTATAGAATCCAAATGGCAGAAGGCCTGGAAGAAAGCTAAAGTCTTCAAGGCAAAAGATTCTGGCAAGAAAAAATATTATGTTCTTGAAATGTTTCCATACCCATCCGGCTCTGGCTTGCATATGGGACACGCAAGAAATTATGCTATTGGAGATTCATTTGCAAGATTCAAAAGACTTCAGGGATATAATGTTCTTTATCCAATGGGCTGGGATTCTTTTGGACTTCCGGCAGAAAATGCTGCAATTGCAAAAGGAATTCATCCGGTAAAAAGTATTTCTCAAAATATCAAAACTATGAAAGCTCAGATGGCTAAATTAGGATTAAGTTATGACTGGGACAGAGAAATTACAACTCACGATTCAGAATATTATAAATGGGATCAATGGTTATTTTTACAGCTTTACAAAAAAGGTTTGGCTTACAAGAAAAAAGCTTTTGGAAATTGGTGTCCGGAATGTAATACAACAATTGCAAATGAAGATGTAAAAAACGGGCGATGTTGGAGATGCGACTCGCAGATTGTACAAAAAGAGCTGGAGCAATGGTTCATCAGAACTACAAATTATGCTGATGAATTGCTTAAAGGTTTAGAAAAAATTGACTGGTCTAACAGATTAAAATCTCTGCAGACTAATTGGATTGGCAAAAGTGAAGGCGTTGAAATAGCTTTCAAATTAGAAGATGGCGAGGAAATAAAAATTTTCACAACTCGTCCTGATACTCTTCCAGGGTGTACTTTTATTGTATTGGCTCCGGAACATCCGCAGACTAAAGACTTAGTGATTGGAACAAAATATGAAAAAATAATTCAAACCTATATTAGAGAAACAGAAAAACTCTCAGAATTAGACAGAAAATCGAAAGAAAAGACTGGCGTATTTCTTGGAAAATATGCAATTAATCCAATAAATAATGAAAAAGTGCCTGTTTATGCTGCTAATTATGTCCTTTTAGACTATGGTACGGGCGCGGTAATGTCTGTTCCAGCACACGATAAAAGAGATGAAGAATTTGCAAAATTACACAAATTACCTATAAAACATATAGAAATACAGCAAGGCGATATAGAAAAAGTTACAAATGAATTAATAAAAAAAGGTTTGGCTAAGAAGGTCACGAATTACGCTTTACGCGACTGGAATATTTCAAGGCAAAGATATTGGGGCTCTCCTATTCCAATAATATATTGTATTAAGTGCGGTATTGTACCTGTACTAGAAAAAGATTTGCCAGTAAAACTTCCATTAAATGTTAATTTCAGGAAGAAAGTAATTTCTCCACTTGCAACTGATAAAAAATTCCTAAATACTAAATGTCCTAAATGCAAATCTCCTGCAAAAAGAGAAACAGATACTATGACAACTTTCATTGATTCAGCATGGTATTATTTAAGATATTGTGATCCTAAAAATAAAAAACAAATATTTGATAAAAAAAAGTCTAATTATTGGATGCCAGTTGACCAGTATATAGGTGGAATTGAACACGCTGTCGGCCATCTTCTATATTCCAGATTTATTACAAAATTTTTTAAGAAAAATAATTATATAAATGTAGATGAGCCATTTACAAAACTTTTGAATCAAGGTATGATAAATCTTGGCGGCACAAAGATGTCCAAATCAAAAGGTAATGTAGTCGACCCTATACATATTACAAAAATGCACGGCGCAGACGTTTTGCGGACTTATCTTTTGTCTGTTGCCCAGCCAGACACAGATATGGAATGGTCGGACAAGGGATTTTCTGGAACAATAAAATTTATAGATAAAATTAAAACTTTTAATTCTCTTACTGAAAATAAAAAATCTAAAGCATACATAGAAAGCGTTGCTCAGAGAAAAATAGAATTAGTTACACTACACTTAGAAAATTTGCATCACAATAAAGCGCTAATTGAATTATTTGACTTTTCAAATAAATTAGAAAGATACCCAAGCAAATATACAATCGGTATATTTTTACATCTACTTTATCCATTTGCACCGCACATATGCGAAGAAGTTTGGAACAAATTGGGAAACAAAAAAATTCTTGCTCAAAGCAAATGGCCTGAAATAAATAAGAAATTAATAAATGAAAAAGTAGAAAAAGAAATAGAAGCAATTGACAAAGTAATTTCTGATGTAAGACATATTCAAAAGATTGTCGCTAAACCAGCTAACAAAGTAATTCTTTATGTAATTCCTCCAGAATTAGAGAATTATAAATTTGTTTTGAAAGATATAGAAAAAGAGCTTGCTATGGAAGTAAAAGTCTTCGCTATGAATGACAAAACTAAATACGATCCTGAAAACAAAGCAGGAAAGGCAAAACCAGGACGTCCTGCAATTTACTTAGAGTAAGTTAATTTTTCAATTAATTTAGTTACTGACATAAGCTCTTCATCACCAGATTTCATATCTTTGAGTTTTACTTTCCCTACGCTAAGTTCTTTCTCTCCGACAAAAAGCGCATAAGGAATATTTTGCTTGTTAACATAATCTAAATTCTTACTGATATTTCTTCCTAATAAATCGAAATCTGTATTTATTCCGTTTTTTCTTAGTTCGCCAACAATCTGCAATGACGCTTTTAATGTATTAATTGGGATAACAAAAATTTCTGCTATTGTTTTCTTTTCAATTTTATTTAGTAAAGATAATAATCTCTCTAATCCAAGAGATATTCCAGTTGCTGGAGTATTCTCTCCAGAATAAACTTCTATTAACGTATCGTATCTGCCTCCTCCACCTACACTTATTCCGGCACCGGCATCAATTTCAAAAACAAATCCCGTATAGTAATCAAGTCCTCTTGCCAAGCTTAAATCAAAAATATAATTGCGCACTCCTAAGTTTGCTAAATAATCTAAAAACTCATCAACTTCTTTTTTTGTTTCTGTTGAGGCCTTTAATTTTTGGGAAATTCTATTCCACTCTCCTTTGAGTTTCATAGTTTCTAAAACACTGAAAACAGCTGATTCAGAAAGAAATGTTCTTAGTTCTTGAGCAACGTTTTGCTCGCCTATTTTATCTAATTTATCGAGCGTACGCAAAGTCTTGCTGATTTTACTTTCTTCTATTCCTGCCGATTTTAGAATTTCATTCATTAATTTTCTTGAATTTAGTCTGAATGTAAATTTGTCTAAACCTATTACTAGTAATGCGTCGTTTGCGCAGGCAAGCAATTCCGCATCAGCTAGATTTCCGGCAACTCCGACTATATCAATATCACACTGATAAAATTCTCTATAACGACCTTTTTGTG
Organism: Nanobdellota archaeon; assembly: GCA_038045805.1. Taxonomy (GTDB): domain Archaea; phylum Nanobdellota; class Nanobdellia; order UBA10117; family UBA10117; genus JAGVWH01. The sequence goes on from JBBSXK010000014.1 coordinate 9,710, forward strand.
GGCTTTCATATCGCCATACTTTATCTATTGCATATCTTTTGAATGGTTTTGGCAAATTTTTATTTGATGCGATTACTCTTGCTAATGGAACTGTTAAATCATATCTTAATCCAAGCTCTCTTCCCGCTTTATCTTTGAAATCATAAATGAGTTTAAGGGCTTCATCACCATACTGGCCTTTGCCAGTCAAAAGTTCTTTGCTTTCCACTGCAGGAGTTTCTAATGGCGAAAAGCCATATATTTCAAAAACAGTTTTTATTTTCTCTATAACTTCGTCTCTGAATATCTTTTCTTCCGGCAGAAAATCTCTCATGCCTTTTACTGTTTCAGGCGTATTAGTCATAATTAGAATTCAAAATGTAAATATATAAACTAAATGTAAGGACGAGGGGGGAGATTTGAACTCCCGTCCAAAGATCCACAGTCTCCGATACTTGCCAGGCTATACTACCCTCGTCGTAATGTATATATTGAAACCTTATTAGGTTTCAAAAGTGGAAAAGCCGATGCTTTTTCACAAACTGATGTTTCAATTATGTATTTAAAGCCTTATTGGAGCGTTATAATATGAAACTAAAAATTGACTGCCCTGGATTTGGAAACAAGAATAGCCCAAAGATTCTTTTTATCGGTGAAAGGCCGGGCGCTAAAGAATATGAACTAAAGAAACCATTCATAGGCAGAGCTGGCAAATTTCTCGACAAAGAGCTCGAGAAAATTGGAATTAAAAGAGATGAAAATTACATAACTAATATTGTAAAGTCTTATGCTGAAGGAAATAGAGCTCCGACTAAAGAAGAAATACAACTATACTTGCCTTTCTTGGAGAAAGAAATAGAAGAAATTAATCCCAAAATAATCGTATTACTTGGCAAGACTGCTGCTGATAATGTGCCACGAAATTTGAAATATAAATATCTGCATATCATTCATCCGAGTGCTGCTATGCGATTTAACAAGCCCCGACTTAAATTTCTCGAAGGTATGCAAAAGCTTAAAACTTT
>JBBSXK010000015.1:0-18058 GCA_038045805.1 Nanobdellota archaeon
CACAATAGACAGCAGAACTATAAACAAACTAGTTATAAAAAGAATTAATTTAATGTTAATAAACCTTAGTGCTGTTCCATCCTATGCCAGCCGGTTTTCTTGTTTAAATGCATCCAAAGTGCAATTAAGAAAAGTGCTAATGCAAATACCGCAAAAATATAGCGCTTAGAAAGCAGTTCGAAGATAAACCAACCTAATGCTATTAGGACTAAACTCAGACTTTTATGAGATGCGTTCATTGGAATATCCAAACTTTAGTTTGTGTATCTGCATTTACTTCATTTATACAGATGCCCCCAACAGGATTTGAACCTGTGACCTACAGTTTACAAAACTGCCGCTCTGCCGGACTGAGCTATGGAGGCTTGTTTTAAGATTTAATATAGAGTTTATAAGAATTATTACTTCTTTTTACCGCGGCCTTTAACCCATTTTTCCAAACTTATTTCCTTGCCGCATTTGTCACAAGTAAATGTAAATGCATCAACAGCCTTTTTCTTTCCTTTAATTTCCATTCGTTTTTTTTCTCTTTCAAATAGCTGTTGTTTCTCGCCAGCATTTTTACAGTGCGGGCAGGTATATTGAATATTTGCATTATCTTCGCCTTCAAATTTCCAAACTATAACAGAGCAATTACCTCCAAAAGTTCTTCTAGTAAAGTATGCAAGTTTGTCGTTTGGACCAGGTTTTCTTAATACCATACTCAAAGCAAAAAATTTGGATTTAAAAAACTAACTAAGACTTCTTAATCTTTGGTAGTTTGATATATTTGTTAACAGCATTCAGAACTCTATTTTTATCTTTATCATTGTAGCCTACTATTAAAGTATAATCATACTTACTATGTTTTATAACATCGAAATATAGATTAGGCAATTTAGCAAAACGATATTCCATCTCTTCTAAAGGAAAAGTGAATATATCATCGATGCTTAAACTAGGATCTAATGCACTTATGAATGGTTTAAGCTGATTGAGTTTTTTCAGACCTTTGAATCTAAGTCTAAGTTGATACTTGTGTTTAGGTATTTTTATTCCAATACTGATACTTTTTGCTAATACTTTTTTGATTGCCATAATTATAAGTGCAGGGGACAGGATTTGAACCTGCGAAGACACTAAGTCATAGGATGTCTCAGCCGAGACTCCGCTAAGAGCCTTAGCGACACTTAAGTCCTACCCCTTTGACCAGGCTTGGGTACCCCTGCACGAATGTAATGAGTGCAGACCAGCTAACCTCAATTAAGCGTTGCTTGCACAGCAATCGAATTGTATCGTATCTTTTAAAGTTTGCCAAATGCTGAATTATTCTTTAAATAGAAAATGCTCCCGGCGAGACTTTCAGCCGAAAGTCCACAAAGATATTTCTTTGCAGCTTCGCGACATTTGAACTCGCGTCCCAAGCTTGAGAAGCTCGTATCCTTGGCCGGGCTAGACTACGGGAGCAAACGGGCGCTGAAGGATTTGAACCTCCGATCTCTCGGTCCGAAGCCGAGCGCACTATCCAGACTATGCTAAACGCCCACAAGTGTTTATCTAAAAAGAGATTTAAAAGCTTGAGTATTATTATTGATTTATGATTTGGATAGGTACAGGCGGAGTTCCGCTTTCTTCTAAAGAACGCTCTACAATAGGCGGAATAAAAGAATTAGCTAAGCTTGGATTAAATGCAATGGAAGTTGAATTTGTGCGAGGCGTAAAAATGTCAGAGTATGTGGCAGAAGAAGTCGGACAAATTGCAGAGGAGCATAAAATAAGATTGAGCGTCCATGCTCCATATTATATTAATTTGCTTTCTCCAGATAAAGAATTAATTAAGAAATCAATTGAGCGGATAATCGAATCTCTTGGTAGAGCTGAAATTATGAAAGCAGATGCTGTTGCGGTCCATATGGGTTTCTTGGGAAAACTTTCGCAGCAGGAAAGCAATGAACTGATGAAAGAAAGAATTGCAGATATAATTGAAAAAATGGAAAAACAAGGAATAAGGAAAGTAAAACTTGGTCCGGAGACGATGGTAAAGAAAGGCCAGTGGGGTTCATTTGAAGAAGTTGTGCAGATGTATAAACATTACAAAAAACATTTGACTCCTTACTTGGACTGGGGGCATATGTTTGCATACTATAATGGTACTATAAATTATAAATATATTCTTGATGAATTAGAAAAATTAAATTTAAATCATATAAACTCACATTTTAATTGTGTCAAATATAGCACTGCAAGCAAAAGTTATGTTGATATTCACCAGCCACTAGCTGCAAAAACTCCAGATTTCAAGCCTCTGGCAGACGAATTAAAAAAGCGCAAACTAAATATGACTTTGATTTGTGAAACACCATTGTTAGAGAAAGATGCGCTAGAAATGAAAAGAATATTAGGGCTCTAATCTATCTTTAGTTCTTGGGAAAGGAATTGTATCCATTATATGTTCCGTACCTGAAAGCCACATTACTAATCGTTCCATTCCTAAACCGAAACCAGAGTGAGGAACACTTCCATACTTTCGTAAATCTATGTACCAATCGTAATCTTTTGGTTTGAGTTTGAATAATTTTATACTTTCTTTAAGCTCCTTTTCATCATCTATTCTTTGGCTTCCACCAGTTGTTTCACCAACACCAGGAATCAATAAATCTGCAGCTAAAACAACTTTCTTATCCTCAGAATCAACTTTCATATAGAATGCTTTCATATCTCTTGGAAAGTGGGTCAAGAAAATCGGTTGCCCTAAATCTGCAACTAATTTTCGTTCATCATCGTCAGTTAAATCGTAGCCCCAGCTTTTGCCGAGCATCTTTAGTGCCTCTTTATATTTTATTCTTTTAAATGGCGCGGTTATTTTTTTCAAATCAGAAGTATCTCTGCCAAGATCCTTAAAATCTTTTTCACAGTGTTTCAAAACGTACCAGATTATAAATACAATTAATTCTTCCTGAAATTTCAAAAGGTCATCAAATTCCATCCACGCTGTTTCCATTTCGTGATGCCAATATTCTGCTAAATGCCTTCGCGTTCTGGATTTTTCTGCTCTAAAACTTGGAGCGATGCAATAGATTTTTTCTAAACCGAACATCAAAGCTTCAGCATACAATTGCCAGCTCTGCGTTAAGTAAGCAGGCTCACCAAAATAATCTACCTTAAATAAAGTAGAGCCGCCTTCAGATGCACTTTTAGTAAAACTTGGGCTTTGTATTTCGTGATAACCTTTTATGGAATAAAATTCTCTTATAGCTTCAAATATTTTTGAACGTATTTTGAAAACTGGAACTAATTTTGTACTTCTAACCCAGAGATGTCTAACTTTTCTCAAATATTCTTCGGAAAAATCTTTCTGTATTGGAAACGCTTCAGATAAACCAACTATTTTTAGTTTGGTAACTTGCAATTCATATCCAGTTGGAGCTCTGCGATCTTGTTTTATCTTTCCAGTAATTTCGCAGGAACTTTCAACTGTTATTTTTTCAGCCTCTTTCCAAGCGTCTGTATCCTTCTTTACAATTGCTTGTATTTGTCCAGTGCTGTCTCTAAGTATAAGAAAAATTAATTCTTTTTGTCCTCTCTTTCTGTGAATCCAGCATCTTAATGAAACTATTTTGCCGTCTTGCTCTAGAGAAAGAGCTTGCACAATAGGAGTGAATTTATCTGACATAACTCACCTCAAAATAAATATGACTAGAAAGATCTTTACTGTAGATTCCGAACGGCATCAATCCTTTGCATAATATTAGCATAATAACGGGGTTAATAAATATTGTTATTTAAACTTGCTTCTTACAGCGCGCCATAAAATTAGCAGAGTTATAGCAATTAAAATACCCGCCATGTTGTAAACTAAATCGTAGCCAACGTTGGTATACGTGCTTCCAGTAGCTTCAATTAAATCGGTGGCAGCCAAGCCTGTTAGTCCATCACCAGGACCGGTAAATAAAATACCATCACCACGATTTAATCTAATATACGCAATAAATTCCAGAAGTTCTATAATTGCACCAGCCCCAAATGCCGCAAGTCCAGCAACGAAATACATTATAGTATTTTTTATTGTAGCGATTTTCTTTTCTAGTTTCGGCTCAAAGAATTTGTAAAATAAAACTGCAAATGACATAGCTCCGAAGAGATGAGTTATATGATCCCAGTCTAATAGTAGCGATTTACCATAAAATCCCAAGAAACCCATATTGTGCAAAACAAAACCAAATGCGATTAAACTATAGCTAGCAGGCGTAAGATTCCAAATTTTTCTGGTAAAGAATAACATCACAAGAAATGCAATTGTGAAAACTGCATCTGGAATAAAACCATAAATTTGACTTCCAATTGTTCCGCGAATCGCTAAATACGTTATTGCAAGAGCTCCAATACCCAGCACATAGTATTCGTATAGCAGACTCTTCGTGACCATAAACTTTAGTTAGTATTTTGGCATAAATAGGTTATGTTTTTAAAATAGATTTTAGAAGTATCAATATGAAACTTATAGCAGAAGGGGCTGAAGCCAAAATATACATAGATAAAGAAAAAATCATCAAAGATAGAGTTAAGAAAACTTACAGATTAGCAGTTATTGATGAATTTTTGCGTAAAACAAGAACAAGAAGCGAAGCTAAATTAATTAGGGAAGCGGAAAGAGCGGGAGTAAACGTTCCTGCGATTCTTGAGCAAGATGATAAAACTTACAAATTAAATATGGAGTTCTTAAATGGAGATAAAGTAGGAGATATACTTGATAAGAATATAGAATTGGGAGAAAAAATAGGAGAGCAGGTTTACAAGTTGCACAGCAGAAAAATTGTGCACGGAGATCTAACTACATCAAATATGATTTTAAAAAATAATAATGTTTATTTTATAGATTTTGGACTTGGAAAAATAACAGACAAAGTAGAAGATATGGCTGTTGATTTACATCTTTTTAAAGAATGTATAATATCAAAACATAATTCTATTTGGGAAAAAGTTTGGAATAGTTTTTTGAAGACGTATAAAAATGATAAAGCTCTAAAGCATTTGAAGAAAGTAGAAGCTAGAGGAAGATACAAAAAACTAGATTAGGTTTAAAAAAGCACACGTTATTAAATTTTTATGACCGATAGCAATTTAGAAGTTGAACTTAAAGAATACGATATCCATCACGAAGGAGTAAAAAATTTACTATTAGAAAAACAAATAGAAATTTATCATCAATGGAAATCTGATTGCTATTTTTTTCGGAGAGAATATTCTAAAGAGAGCTATGGATTAATTGCATTAGGAGTAGTTGGAACTGCATTCGGAGCAGTGATGAGCACAGTTGAAGCAGGTGGCGGTGCCGTAGCCGTACCTAGCTTATTGTTATCTACATTTGGTTTATACAACTTACCGAACGCAAGAAGAACTATTAAGAAGTATAATAATTTAATTGAGAGAAATAATAAAGAAATACTAACGGCTGAAACTAAAGCTGCTAAGAGAGCTAAAAAGAGAAGTCGAGTAAAGGTTTAAAAAGCCGCTCAGTAGGCTTAATTTAGGATGAGGCAAGCTTAGGCGTGCTCATACCAGTAATAAAATGTCAAGATTACATTCGGGAAGAAAAGGAAAATCAAGATCAAGAAAACCTCTGACAGAATCATTGCCAGATTGGGTTTCTTATAAACCAGAAGAAGCAGTTTCTTTAGTTCTTAAGTTAGCAAAAGAAGGTAATAAGCCAAGCACTATCGGACTTTTATTAAGAGATAAATATCAAATTCCAGATTTCCAAAAACTAACTGGAAAAAATATAACGGTTGTTTTGAAAGAAAATAAGACAGCGCCGGAACTTCCAGAAGATTTGAATAGTTTAGTAGTACGGGCATTCCATGTTAAGAAACATATGGAGACTCACAAGAAAGATAATGTCTCAAAAAGAGGTCTACAATTAATAGAATCAAAAATCAATAGACTTGCAAAATATTACAAAAGGAGTAACGTACTGCCAACGCATTGGAAATACACACAAGAAAAGGCGGCATTCACTAAATAATGGCTAAACAGACAAAAATTGTAAAGGCAAAGAAAAGATGGTTCGCAGTTATAGCGCCGGAAATATTCAAGCATAAGGAAGTCGGTGACGTGGCTGCATTTGAGCAAAACGAACTACTCGGAAGAACAGTAGAAATAAGCGCATCAAAATTAACAGATACTCCGAAAGATCAACACAGAAAAATAGTTCTTCAAATTTCTGACGTAACTGGTGATAAAGTTACATCTGTTGTAAAAAGAATGTTTTTCCTTGATAATTATATACAAAGAATGACAAGAAAATACAAAGAGAAATTTATCATAGTACCGACATTGCCATCAAAAGATAGCACCGTAAAAGTGAAAGTTTTAGTAATGGCAGTTAAGAAATTACACCAAAAAGTAAGAGCTACAGTATTACATAATATGACTGCAAGTTTAACTGATAAAATTAAACAAACTACAACAGATGAATTGTTTTTGCCATCAACATTGGAAAGAATAAGCGGTGAACTCAAGAATGAGGTCAAAACAATTTACCCAATTGAAAAAGTCATAGTTTGGAAAATAGAAGTTAGGAAATAATTAATTTATCTTAATCTTAAAGTCTCAAGATTTCTTGGAGCAATTGTTTCAACTCTGTACGTTTTGTGTAAACTTGATGCCAAATCAAGAGTTTTAGACTGCTCACCGTGTACGATTATAGCTTTTCGTGGTCTTGGCTTTACTTTCTGTATGAATTCTAGTAATTCATTTCTGTCAGCGTGACCTGACAAGCCAGTAATAGTGTGGAGCTCTAATTTTACTTTTACAAAATCATTATCTACTTGCACTTCATTTACTCCGCTTTCAACTTTCTTTCCTAACGAACCTTCACCTTGATAGTTTACAAATATCATAGAGTTTTTTGGATTGTCTGCAAGTTTCTTGAAATATTCAAGACTTGGACCGCCAGTTAGCATTCCAGATGTCGCAATTATAACACAAGGACCACTTTCTATAGCTTCCTGTCTTTCTTTTCCAGAACCTATTCGATTAAATATTGGAGATAGGAATGGATCCTGCCCTTCATAAAATATTTTTTCTCGTACTTCTTTTTTCAAAAATCTTGGATATGCGTTATGCAATGCAGCAACATCCCATACCATTCCGTCTAAATGTACTTTGAAGTCCATTTTTTCTTCTCTCGCCATTTTTTCAAGTATTAGCATAATTTCTTGCGACCTTCCGACACCAAGAGATGGAATCAAAACTTTTCCTTTGCGTGCAAGTGTTGTGCGAATTATTTTTTCTATTTCTGCTTCGCAATCTTCTCTAGATGGCATAATATCGGTTGCCAAGCCGTAAGTGCTTTCCATCATTACAGTTTCAAGTCTTGGAAATTGTATCGTTGCGCCGTCAAATAATCTACTGTTTTTTATTTTGAAATCTCCCGTATACATAAAATTGTGATAGCCTTCACCAATATGCAAATGCACTAAACACGAGCCTAAAATATGTCCAGCATTGTAAAATGTAAGTCTAACATCAGGTGTTATGTCTGTAACTTCACCATACTCTAAAGATATAGTATGTTTAATCGCTTCTTTTACATCTGTACTTGTAAACAATGGAGTTCTTGAGCCTGATTGGTTTACTTGAATGTAATCTAATAATAATAAAGCAGTTGTATCTCTTGTTGGCTCAGTTAAATAGACCGGACCTTTATAGCCCATCTTGAATAAAAACGGCAGGAAGCCTGAGTGATCTAAATGCGCATGAGAAATTATTACTGCATCAAGTTCGTCAATTCTAAATTCAGGAGCGTTTAGATAAGGAAATTGATATTTTCCATGCGCCGCGACGTTTACGCCGCAGTCAAGTAAAATTTTAGATTCTGGAGTTTGTAACAAGAAACAGCTTCGTCCGACTTGCCGTCCTGCTCCGAGTGTAGTTATTCTTACCCACATTTCTTCACTTGTGCTTAATCTTTGTTCGTAAATTCTTTTTCCAACATCGTCAAGGAATTTACGTCTGAAATCTGAATCTGTGAAAAGTACATTTCTAATGTTTGTTGTAATTTTGGATGGAATTACGGAATCTCTTCTAACAATTGGCGTCCAGAAAGTTTCATCTTTAATTCTTTTCAAATTATCACCTTCTTTGCCAATTGCAATTCCGGGTTTCTTTGCTTCAATTGTTATCAAACTTCTAGCAGGTTCGAAAAGTATTTGACTAATTTCAGCATCTTCTGGAATTGTTTCGCGAATAAATTTCTCTGCTGCTTTTGCATCCATTCTAATAGAAGAATCTGCACGCAAATCTATTCGCTTTTTAAATTCATTTACAAGCGCTCTAACTATATCGCTGCCTTGAGTGAAAAAAGTTTTATTTTTTGTATAAATAACAATATTCGCCCCTTCGTAGCTCGTGCTCTCTATAGAAGCATCGCTTGGTAGTTTGTTTAAGATATCGCTTAATACAGTCATCGTAACATTTGGTTACATCATCTAGATTTAGTTGTAACTTGTTCTGGACTTACTTTTCTGTAACCGTTTTTGTCGATTACAATTATATTTACACCTTCGCCAGTAAAGATGTCGCGCTTGATGGCAGAATTGATTGCTTTGAAAGCCAACTTTACGCCTTCCTCTGTAGTCATATTTTCCTTGAAATTATCTTCTAGCACTCCAAATGCCATTGGACTTCCACTTCCAGTAGCAGTAAACTTTGTTTCTTTTATTATGCTTCCACCCATATCGAGGCTATATAACGAATATTCGCCGTTATCCTTGCCTCCCATAATTAATTGAACATAATAAGGAATGAATGATTTGGCTCTCTCAAGAACTACATTTGCTGTTAAACTTGCAGCAACAGTTAAACTTGGATCTACACCAGTATTTAAGTGATATAATTTCATTTCAGCTTTCATAAGTTTGGCAAGAGCTTGGCCGTCAGCAGCACTGCCCGCAAAAGTTATACCTATATTTGAAGTTACTTCGAAAATTTTATCAACATCTTTGTTTGCAATTAAGAATCCTAAGGTTGCGCGCTTGTCAGCAGCTAATACAACAGAATCCTTGCATACAATTCCGCAAGTTGTCGTTCCTTTTTTGTGACCTTCTTGTATATCAGTCATTGGTTACCTCTAATTCAAAACTGAAATAAGATTTCAGTTAGTTCCGCAAAATCAATATGATTTTGCTTTATCTCAGAGAACTGAAATGTTAAGGGGTTAGCATCTTTAAAAACTTTTTGTATGGTTGCTAACACAAAAAAGTCTATAATTTCTTAATAAGATTTTGCCAGATAGGTAGTAGCAGTAGCTTTCTTGCCACAGACTACGCATTCGCCAGTAACTTTTGATGTATCTCCGAAGAGCGAGCCCCGAACTTTACCGCCATCAGTTGCTTGTTGTATTTTATCAGCACATTTTTCTCCACCTTTTTCTAAAGTGCAGAATTTCACTTTTACAAATCCGCGCTTTTTGTTTAATATAGATACGAGCTGTGCGAATGTTTTAGCTTCGCTGATATTGGCTCTTAAATGCATATCGGCTTTTTCTGTTATGTTTGTTAATATAGATTTTTCATATTGCGAGATTTTTTTATCTAATTGTTTCTCTGAAATAATTTCACGCTTTCTTGTATCTCTTCTAACCAGAGTTACTTTTTTAACTTTCACTTCTTTTGGTCCTACTTCTATTCTTATTGGCACACCAAGCATCTCCCATTTGTTATATTTCCAACCTGGTTTGTTATTAGAATCATCATATTTTACTCTGAAATTCTTTGACAATTTCTTTTCGAGCTCTTTGCATTTCTTATCAATTTTCTTGTCGCCTTTTTCAAATATAATCGGAACTATTGCTATTTGTATTGGCGCAATTTTGAAAGGCAATACTAAACCATAATCGTCGCCATGCACTGCTATTAGTGCAGCCATTATTCGCCAGATACCAGGACCGAAACAAGTTTGCCAGCCAAATTCCTGCTGTTCTTTTTTATTGACGAATTTTATATCGTAGGCTTTTGAAAATCTTTGTCCGAGATCATGAGTTGAAGCAATTTGATTTACTTTTCCATCTGGCATTATACAATCTGCGGCATAGGTGTCATCTGCACCAGCGAATTTATCCCAATTTGGCCGTTTGAAAAATAAAAATGGCAAGCCAAGATAGCCAGTAATTACATTACTCGCAATTTCCATATCTTTATCTATCTGTTCTAAAACTTCTTTATGGGTTGTGAAAACTCCATGCGTTTCAAAAAACATAAATTCTCTTCCTCTTAGAAAAGGTCTTGTTGTAGGTTCGCCTCTATAAGTCATAATTCTAGATTGATAATTCTTCCAAGGCAAATCTTTCCAGCTCCGTATCCATAAACTATAAAGTGGATAAATTTGCGATTCTCCAGTTGGCCTAAGATAAAGCGGCACCTCTAATTTTGAATTTCCCATGCGCTCAACCCAAAATAATTCTGGAGAGAACTGCACGTGTTCTTTTTCTTTTTTAATATTCTCTTCGGAAATCAAAACCGGAAGGAGTATTGGATCGTAATTATCTTTTTCTACCGCGGTTTCTAAAAGTGCTTCAAAATTTCTTGTTATTCTGACAGCCCAAGGACGATGAGGGACAAAACCTTGGACGCCATAACGCATATCAACTAATTTGGCACCATTTTCTCCAGTAATTTCAGTGTACCATTCAGAAAAATTTTCAGCTTTCTTATTCTTAAGAGCCATAATAATGGCTAATATTGCTGAAATATAAGCTTTTCATATTGTATATTCTAAACTAATAATTGATTTAAAACTCCCCGAACTTTAATTTTACATGTTAAAAGTAGCTGTAATTTCAGATACACATCTTGGTTTTGCTTATGGAACTGAAAGGCAGGATGACTCTTTTATAAATTTCGAGCAGGCATTCAATAATGCAGTCCGAGAACAACCTCAAGCAATACTTTTAGGTGGAGATATATTTCACGATAGGATTCCAAAGCAGGAAATTCTAGGAAGAGCTATAGAACTTTTTACTAAAATGAATCGCGTTATGAAGAAGAAACTTACAGTTATTAGAAAAATAAAAGATGGAAAAGTTGAACTTGAGAAATATCAAATTCCTCCAATAATAGCTATCTGGGGAACTCATGAAAGGCGACATAAAGGAAGCACTAATCCTGTTCAAATACTTGAGAAAGCCGGTTTATTATATTGTTTACACGCGGAATCAATTCTTTTAGAAATTGATACTGATAAACTTGGCGTGCATGGTTTATCGGGCGTTCCAGAACCTTATGCAAAAGATACATTGAGGACTTGGAGTCCAGCTCCATTTAAAGAAGGTCCTAATATTTTAATGATACATCAAAATTTTAAGGAAATAATGCCGCCAGTTGAACACTATCTGGAATTCAAAGATTTGCCAAAAGATTTCAATGTTTATTTGCTTGGTCATATTCATAATACTTCTCAAAATAAGCACCCAATTTCTAAAAATCCAATAATAACTGTTGGCTCAACAGTAAGCACACAGATGCAAAAAAGTGAAAGCGAAACAGAAAAAGGACTCTACGTTTTAGAATTCGGACGACTGCAAGGCGGAATTAAGTTTATACCAATAAATACAAGGAAATTAATTTACGAAGATTTCGATATAACTGGCAATAAACCAAGCGATGTTTATTTCAAACTTGCAGAAAAGATTGATGCTCACCTGAAGAAACGCTATGAGTTAAAACCTATGGTTAGAATTCGTCTTGTAGGAAAACTACCTGATGGTTTCTCTCCAGAAGATATCAAACTTTCAAAATTAATCAAAGAATATAGTGATAAATGCATAATTAGTTTGGATAAAAGTAAAATATCATCAAGTGAACTGGAAAAAGGTTCGCAGCTTTTGCAAGATATCAAGCAAAATAAATTTTCAGTTGATAAAGTTGGCCTTGAAATTTTATCAAGAAGTTTGAGAAATGCTGTTAGCCAAGAGAAATTACATAATTTATTTGAATTACTATCGGTCGGCGAATTAGAAAAAGCCGAACAGGAATTAAATTCAGGAGTTAAAAATGCTCAAGAAAATAAAATTGCAGAATTGGAAAGTGCATAAGCAAAGTGAATATGAATTCAAGCCAGGCACAAATGTAATAATTGGACAAATGGGTGCCGGAAAGAGTTCTATTTTGCAGGCAATTTCTTATGCTATATTCGGAACTTTTTCAGAACTTAAAAGCAAAGAGATAAAAGTTTCAGACTTGCCAACTAGGGGACTTGATGGAATTACATCAGAAGTAAATTTGTCTTTGCAACCATTAGATATTGAATATAATATCACTAGAACTATAAAAAATGGCATAACTTCAGAAGCAGTAATACGAAATTCAACAGGCCAATTATTAGCGGGTACAAATTCTATGCAAGTTACAGATTTTTTGGCAGAAAAATTAGGTTTAGATGAAGATGTTTTCTTGAGAACAGCATATGCCCGACAGAATGATATTGATATGTTTTTGAGACTTAGTCCAGGAGATAGAAAATCTAAGCTTGACGAACTTATGGGTTTACAAAAGTTTGAAATTGCGAGAAGAAATACTATAAAATTAGCAAATCAAATAGCTGCTAAAAGAGATGCACAAGCAACGTTTTTAGGAAATTTTGATTTCCAAAAATCAAGAAAAGATATAGACACTTTAGCTACAGAAATTTCAGAATTGAAACAAGAAAAAGCTAATTTAAGTTTAAAATTAGCTGAAGTCGAAAAACGTAAAGCCGAATTAAATCTAAAGACGAGAACGCTTCGTATACAGCTTGATAATTACAATAGAATGGTTGAACGTAGAGAATTATATAGGAAACAGCTGGAAGAGATTAATACTAAAGTCTCTTCAGAACCGGATGAGAGTTTAGATTCTGTAAGATTGAGATTAAATGAAATAACGTTAAGAATAGAAGAAGTCAAACGCGCAAAACAGCATAGCCGCGATGATCTTGAGAGAGGACGAAACAGCGCACTTGAGATAGAGAAATCTTACGGCGGTCTGGAAGAAAAAAATTCAGAAATCATAATAAGTTTAAAAGATATTGAAGATTCGAAATTCGAAATTGATAAACTTAAAAAATTTGGCGATATTACGAAATTAGAATTACGCTTATTAGAAATTGAAAAATTCATAGATGAAACTCTCGAAAGTAAAAATCAAATGGTTGGTGAAATCGGAGTTTTGAAAGGACACTTACATGAATTAGAAAGTGTTGACGGCGCGTGTCCTGTTTGTTCAACTCGGCTAGAGCAAGTTACAAAAGATGTTTTGATACAGGAAAGGCGCAGAAAAATTATAGAATTGAATGAAACTATTACGCGATTAGAAAATAAAGTTGAAGATTTGAAAACCGAAAAGTTTAGTTTAACAAAAAGTTTGGAAAGACAAAAAGTATTGCAGCAAAAAATAGAGAAAGAAATAGAATTAAGGAAGAAAGAACGAGATATAGCTATAAGATTATCTGAATTACGCGGACGAAGAGCAGCACTTACGGATGGATTTTCACAAATTTCTACACGTGCAGAAAATCTTGATAAAGAAATTGAAAATCTCGAATCTGAAAGGCGAAAACTTGACGAAAAGAAACAAGTTTTGGAATTTAAAAACCAAAAGTATAAACTTGCAAGAGATCTTGAAGTAATTGAAAAATCTATAGTGGGTGTAAACATAAATGCAAAATCTGTTGAAAGTGCAGAAGAACAATACCGCGAAATTATACAGGAACTCGAAAAGATTTTAGCACAGCAACGCTCTGGTGAGTTCTTAATTGAAGAGAAAGAAAAACGTTTTAGAGATTTGAACGAGCGGCAGGAACAATTTACAGATATAGAAAAAGAAGTTGAATATTTAGGAAATAAAATTGATTTTCTATATCAATTCAAAAATGCTTTGCTTGCGGCGCAGGAAGCCTTGAGAAAAGAATTGATAACAGCTGTAAATGAAGTAATTGGAAACATTTGGAATTTGATATATCCTTATGATAAATGGACATCAGTAAGATTAGAAGTAACTGACAGCGATTATGTTTTGCAGCTGCGTGAATACGAAGGTGAATGGCTGAACGTGACAGGGTATGCGTCTGGTGGAGAAAGAATAATTGCATCACTTGCCTTGCGAATTGCGTTTACAAAAATATTAACCCCGCAGCTTAGTGTATTAATATTAGATGAACCAACACATAATATGGATGACAGAGCGATTGCAACATTCGTAGACGTTCTGCAAAATGATTTGTCAAGCTTCCTGGATCAAATTTTTATAATAACCCATAATGAAAAACTTGCAGAAGCAGGCAATAATGTAATTAGGCTTTAGAGTTATTTGATTTAATATTCTAGATGATATTTTAATATTTTTCTTGCCGAATTTGCCAGCTTCGCTAATTCGGGATCAGTTTTTCTATTAGAAGGCGTTGCAATATCTATTATTGCCTCTAAACTAGTTTTTTTCTTACCAGTATAAATTCCTAAGTAATTTAATTCGCCTATGGCTCGACCATTTTGAACTATAATAGCTTTGTAAAGCATATCTTTTTTAGTGCCTTGTGGTAAAGTTCTCCTTATTACAACTTCGTAAGCTAGGCCATCTAATTCCGCATGGTATCTGCTCTTTGGTCCACAATAGACGCTTTCTTCTGATGTAATTCCTGGCTCTGGCTTCCAAGATTCATCTGCCGAGTTTGATCTAGGTTGCTGTAATAATATTTCAAATTCAGCGCGAGTTATTGGTGTTCGAGATGTAGTAGTTTGTTTTTTAACTGGAATTGTAGGATCTTCTTGATATACAGGTATTAATTTTCCTTCTGGTTCTAATTTATATCCCATTTTATAGCGATAAGAATAAATGATTTATAAAGTTTGTGATAACAAGATGATAGTAACTATCTCATTATATAATATGTAATGGAAAATAAAATATAAAATTGGGATTTTATCCCAATTAAATAGTTTTTATACGGTTTTATATCGTTTTCAACAGTTCAGCAACTTTTGCAGCTGTATCATCATCGCTTGGTAAGCTAACAGAGTTTCTGAATCTTTTACCTGCATTTTCTGGCAGATAGAAACCTTTGGAGATCGAGATAAACTCGTTCTCGCCTTCTTCAGTTTTTGCTACTTTTCTTGCAACTTCTATAAAGTTGTTTCGTCCAAATTTTATTTCCTCGGCTTTTACAGTTATAAATTCAACTTTTGCCATTTTTTCTCCATGTGTAAGGCTTAGAACAGGCGAACACGGTATATAATATACGAGTTCAAATTGTTCATTCGCCAAGGTTTCAGTGTTATAGTATTTTATAAACTTTACGTTAGCATAGTAATTGTTTTATATTAAGTTAAAATGAATTTCATAGACCATGACGTACAAAACTATACTCTTAGTTCTTATATTACTTATTAGTGTTATATCTATATCTTTGTTTATATCGCCAGATGCAAGCATAACTGGTGCGGCTATTGGATTACAAGATACGTCAGATGCAATAAAAGATGCTTACTTGAAGTCAGGCTCAAATAAGAAAAATTATGGCATTTCTGAGAATTTAGATGTAGATAAAAATGACAGAAATGCAATTTTCGAATTTAACATTTCAAGTATGGGAGCAAATGCAACAATACATTTTGCAACATTAAGATTTTATGCAACCGATGTAACGCAAGACGATAAAACTGCAGCAATTCCAATTTATAGAATAACAAGAAGCTGGGCAGAAGGAACTGGAGACGGCCAGCAGACAAATGATGGCGCAACTTGGAAATATTATGATAATAATGATAACTGGGATAGTAACGGCGGAGATTATGATAGTTTTGAATGGTCGAGTCAAAACGTTACTGACCAAGATCAATGGTATGAATGGGATGTAACTCAATTAGCAAGAAGTTGGTCTAATGGAACTTACGATAATTATGGAATATTGCTGCTGACAGAATCAAATAATGTTGGCAGAAAAACTTTTGCATCGAGCGAAAATAGCAATAGCAGTATAATACCGCAATTAATAATTAATTATTCAACGCCTCCTGTAATTTCAAATATAAATTCTACATCTATAACTCATACTACCGCAAATATAATTTGGAATACAGATGATGCATCCAACTCAACAGTTAATTACGGACTAACAACAGCTTTAGGAAACTTATCTGTAAATTCTGATTTGGAAACATCGCATAATATAGGATTGACTAACTTGCAAGATAATTTGACAACTTATTATTATCAAGTAAAATCTTGCAACTCCCAAAATCTTTGTGCTGAAAGCTCTGTAAGCAGTTTTGCAACGTTGCAAAATATAACTGCTCCTGATGTAACTTCTCCAATTATAAATATAACAGCGCCTCAAAATATTACATACAATACTCAGTCTATCAATATAACATATGCAGCTACTGACGATTCTGCAATAATATCTTGCTGGTATTCTTTAGGCAATACTAATGTAACAACCGGAAGCTGCGAAAACTGGACAGCAATATTGGCAGAAAAGCAACATACACTTTATGTTTATGCTGAAGATGCCGCTGAAAATATAGGTAGCAGTTCAGTTATGTTTACAATAAATTTGCAGGGAGAGGCCGGAGGGCAAACAAGTTCGAGCAGCTCTAGTTCTAGTTCTGGCGGCGGATCCGGCGGCGACGGAGTCGAAGCAACAAGAGCGCTAATAACTGAAACTGCTCCGCAACAGGAATTTATTGTTGCAAACCAACAAGAAGAGCAAACTCAAGAAGCAAGTAATTCAAATTTCTTTACTGGAGGAGTTCCGCTTGATATTCCAATTACTCCAGAATCAGCAGGCACCGCAATAGCAATAATAGTAATATCTGTTTCAGCATTGATTGGATATTTGAAACCTTCTTGGTTACATTTATAAGTTATTATTAGGTTACGCTTAAGCTTAAAAAGTGTTATTTAATCAGTGATTTATGCAAGAAACTTACGCAATATATCTTACTGCACTTGGAACTAGATTTGACTCTAATAGTGCTGCTTTAAATGTGCGAAATATATTACAGACTAAATTACGCAAGAAAGGTTTTTTTGGAAATATACGTATACGTGGAACTGAACTATATGTAACCGGAATACCGGAGCAAGAAATAATATCAGTTATAGATACAATTCAAAAAAGTTCAGCTAATATTCATCACTCACCTTTCAAATATACTTTAGAAAAATTAGAATTATCTGAAGAAGAATTACAAGAAAAACACATTAATGGTTTAGAAAATCTGACTGTGGCGCAAGAACGTGAAATAAAATCCTTAGAGACTAAAATTAAAGATTCAGAACAACAAAGAGTTGTTTGGACTAAGCAGCAACAACAATATGAAAATCAAATAATTGGTTTAGAAGGCAAATTAAAATTAGCAGAAACTAAATCCGGAGCTGTAATCAGAGATGTACAAGAAGTAAAAATTCAATATTTTAAATTACCTGACAAAGTGCTAGAAGATATTATGTACATTTTTAGCAGGACAATTCTGATTCAAGATGAGATACTCACTACACTTGAAGATAAATCAATGGAAGAAGCCATAGAGCTTTCTAAATTAAATCCTTACGAATTTTTAACAAAACGTCTTAATTATGATATAAAAGAGGACTATGATTTGATATTGTGGCTTACGCAACAGCACCATTATGAATGCAAAAATGAGAATAATTGTGAACACATTAAACTAATAGATGCTTACAAAAAGGAATATGATGCTTTAGGGCTGTTTGCGGATTTTTCAAAAATTGATGCTTTAGGGCTGTTTGCGGATTTTTCAAAAATTAATGCAACAAACCCTGTTCAGGATATACCTTATTTAATATATAAAGAGGATAATAATGGAGTTGTTTGTGCACCAATGGGAACCAGCAAGGGATGGCTTACAAAACAAATAAGAGATCACGTAACCGATACACTCTTAGATAAGTATGGTAAGGAAAAAGTTAAATCACATAAAGAAAAAAACACGCGAAAATTTATAGTTGAGGATGCTAATCCCAACGAAATAAAAAACTATCTAGCAGAAAGCCAGGTAGGCAGAGAATTTTACAAATTAGGTTTT
>JBBSXK010000016.1:0-5040 GCA_038045805.1 Nanobdellota archaeon
TTGAAGTAGTCAATTCAGCATTGAAGATATAAGCCTCCGTGGCTCAGTGGTAGAGCGTTCCCTTGGTAAGGGAAAGGTCGTGAGTTCAATTCTCATCGGGGGCACTACACTTTTAAACATACTATATGAGATTGTGTTATGGAAGAAAAAGATAACTTTGAGAAGCTCAAGGAAAATTATGAGAAAGTAAAAAAGAAATACAAACTTCCAACATTCGAAGAGATGGATGATGAATTTGAAATAAGAAAAATCGATTACGATTCTATTTTAATCAGGGAAATTAGGAGAGCAATTAGCAACAAATTGATTTACTTTTCCGATATGCTTGACCCGATTTTAAATCCCCATGAAAGCCTAAGAAGTACAATAGAATCAAATTTCTTTAACGAAGAAGATATTAAAGATATGGCAATATTTTACAAACGAATTTGGCATCTTTTACATATAAGTGCAAATACAAGTTTGTCTTCAGAAGCAGACGAAGTTAAATTCATAAATGATATTTGGCTGGAATGGCCAAAGTTGAAGAAGAAAGCCAAGCACTTTTCAGATAAATTGATAGAGAGCTGGGCGCAAGCAGAAAAGGAAGATACTCCGTTGCATTATACCGGTTAATTCTATAAAATAAGATACATTTATATACAGAAATGGGCAAATTTGTGCATGAGGCCAGCGAGATTATTACTACCTATCCTTCTTATTTTAGCTATTTCATTTGCTCTACCTTTAGCAGAGGCAGCGTTGATCGATATTACTAGTTCTGATATAAATGCTGCAGAATGGGATGAAACAACTTCTTACAAAATAACTGTTCAAAATAATGATGAAAAACCGCACACGTTAAGGCTTAGAGCAGCATCTCTTGGCTGGGGAGATATACTTTTTGATAACAATTTGGTTTATTTGATGCCTGGTGCGAGCCAGATCGTCAATGCGAAAGTTTCGCCGCCGCGCGACGTCAGAATTGGAATTTACGATATACAAATTATGGCTATTGATGACCAAGAGCCATCTATACGAGGAATCGGATTCTTAAGATTAATAGTTAATTCAGAATTACCACATATAGAAGCAAATTTCATAACTGGTTCAGCAATAGATCCAGGTCCAACCGATATAGATTTAATAGTTAAAAATACTGGAGCTTTATCGCATTCAGAATTGAAAGGAATATTCACAACTCCTTTTTCAGAATCACAGTCATTTAGCATTGGATTTTTAGACATAGAAGATGCAAAACTTTTATGGCAAGGTATTTTAGATATACCATTTAACACCGAACCAAATATTTATCCATTCACATTTGTAGTTTATCAAGATGGAATTGAAGTTAGCCGTACCACTAAATACGTAAATATAAAAGAAAAAGAAACAGTCAAAGTTGATGACATTGTAAGCACTAACTTTTTGCAGCAAAAGCATAAATTAATTTTAACTAATGTAGGTAATGTAGATGCAGAGAATTCTTATGATGTACAGATGTCTACATTTGACAGAATTTTTACAACAAGTAGACCAGTAGCATCTGTTAGAAATTTGCCAGTCGGAAAACAATTCTCATGGGATTATGATTTAGCGCAAGGAGAAAGCATTGAAATAAAATATATGATTTCATATGTACCATTTTTAGAAATAGCTCTTTCAATGGTGCTATTGGTTTATGTTTTGGCGTGGTATTACAGACAGGATGTTTCAATTGTCAAGGAAATTGAATCACACGGCGACTCACTTAAAGTCAGAGTAACTGCAAAAGGCGCATCAAGAAGTATGCTTAAATCAGTCGTAATAGAAGATTATGTTCCAACACCTCTGAAATTAGGACAAAAATTCAGTCCAGTCCATCCAAAAGCAATTAAACAAGAGGCAGGAAAAGTAAAACTCATATGGAGACTTGATAATTTATATCCGGGCGATGAGCGTGTATTTACGTATACAATGAAATCTTCATTAGGTGTAATTGGGGATGTATTGCTTCCTGCTGCGAAAGCTAAAACACACGTTAATGGCGAATCGAAAGTATTTTATTCAAATAAAGTAGCAATAAAAGGGAAAGTAAAAATAAGTGAATTAGAAGAGGAGAAACCAAGTGGTTAATAGTCTATGAAACATCAATTCAATACGACAACAACAGCTGTAGTGATAGCAGTTGCTATTTTGGCGATAGCGTTTGTAACAGCGCAAACAGGATTTGCAGTTACTCCGCAGACACAGGTAGATTATTGCCTCGATAGCGATGTAGGACTTGATGCTACACATACCACTGGCGCTTGCGAAGATACTAATGGGGTTCATACAGATATGTGCGTAGGTGAGAACACCGTGCAAGAAACTGGCTGTTTAACAGGCAGTAAAATATGCGCATATGATATAGTGCAATGCCCTATAGGCGAAACATGTTCAAGCGGTAGATGCGTAGCAACAGCATAAATTTGATTTCTTTATTTTTTATTTCATCTTAAATAATTGTTACTGAAAAGCTTATAAGATAAAACTAAGCTCTTTTGTTATCCCGCTCTAACTCAACGGTAGAGTGCGCGACTGTAGTTGGTTACTAGCACGCTAGTAGAAATCGCGAAGTTCCTAGTTCGAATCTGGGGAGCGGGATCCATCTTTTTTCATTTCCGATTCTTTTGGAATGTGTTTTTTTATTATTTCAGAAAAAGCGGCATTTTCAGCGTCTTCTATAGCTTTCTTGATTTGCCGACCGTAATTAAAAATACCATTTTTTGTAAGTATAGTTATGTCTATTGGACCGCTTGAATAAATATCTGTTTCAACTTTTTGCATCGCTCCTTTAGCTAAATTAAGTGCTAACTCTAAATCAATTCTATCTCCACTTCCTATATCGTCGCCACTTATTTTTTCATTTATATAATTTATAATAGCTTTTTTTGTATCGTCTGTAGCACTCTTAACTATAAATGGTTCATGATAGTCCAAATCATCTAACGTGTATATATTACCATAAGCATCAATAAAATATAATTCAACTTTAGGTTTATTAGTTGCAAGCAAAAATTCCATAGTGCCAGATTCACCTTCATCATAACGTCTCATAAATTCAGCATTTATAGTATCAATCTCAATAAATCGCTTTTTCTGTATTGAGCTAAGAATCATTTGTTCAATATCTTTTTCTGTAAAATCTTTGAATCTCCGCGTTGTAAGTTGATTATAAAATTTTCTTGATTCGTCCCACTGACTTCCAATAAAACCAAGCGCCCAAAAATCCCCATTAGCCATTTTATAAAATGGTTTTCTATTTTTATTGTGTTCTTCTGAGCCGTAAGTTACTTGAGTATCAGTAACTAATACTACAGCTTCTTCGCCGCTGTTTGTTTTTATACCGAGGAGTGTAGTCATATATAATTCCCTGAGGAAAGCGATAAAAAGCTAATTGATAAATTAAAGTCGAATAAAATCCAGCTGAAACAATAAAAAGCTAGCTGTCGATATGTTTTTAAACAAAATTTAGCCATTTAATATGCGCGCTCGTGTAGTCTAGTTTGGTCTAGGATAAAAGCTTGTCACGCTTTAGACGCGGGTTCAAATCCCGCCGCGGGCGCTTATAATCTATGGTAAGCCGCACTACATTGGATCCGATAGAAGTTTTAGATAACTACACTCGTGCACAAATTTTTAACTACGTATTTAGAAATGCTGGTATAAACTATTGTCAAATCAGAAAAACTTAGGTTATAGTAATGGTATTATGTCTCATCATATTAGAATTTTAAAACAAGCAGATTACGTAAATGATATTATGGGTGGCCGTTCTAAATTCTATTATGCTGTTGGTCAAGAACACCAACTTTTAGATAGATTAAAAGACGATAATCTTTCAAAAACATTGGAAAATGCTATAGTTAGTTATAAGAAAAGTTTACGTTTGTTAGTAGCATAAGTTTATATAGGGATAAATAACGTTTTTTAAATAGCCTTCCCCGTTCCAGTTGACTGTGACACCGAGGGTAAAACTGCACCAAGGATGCAGCGTATCTGTGGCTAAGTACGATATTAAATATGGCAGCTGTTGAGAAGAAATTCGATATTACGAAGCATATTTTGGTACCAGCTCATACAATTCTTTCTGAAGAAGAAATTCAAAAAATTCTTCAGCACTATAATATTTCAAAAGTTCAACTTCCAGTCATATCTCTATTAGATCCAGTCATAAAAATTATTGGAGCTAATAAAGGAGACATAGTAAAAATCGAACGAACAATTGCAAGCAAGACACCTTACTATAGATTGGTTGTATAAAATGACTAAAGATAGAATTGATATAGTGCAGAAATATTTCGAAGAGAATAATTTCGTCCAGTCAAATATAGAATCTTTTGACGGCTTTGTCGACTGGAGATTGCAAAAACTTGTCGATGAACTAAAAGAAGCAGTTCCAGCAGTTATACCACCAGAGGCAGAAGAAGTAAAATTTGTTTTTGGAAATATTAGAATAGAAAAGCCAAGTCTTATAGAAGCAGACGGCGCAAAGAGAATTATTTTTCCGGCAGAAGCGCGAATGAGAGATTTAACTTACGCCGCAACAATTTATTTGGAAATTTCTTTAATAATTGATGGAAAAGAAAGAGAAAGACAAGAAGTTAAAATTATGGATCTTCCAGTTATGTTAAAATCTAAATATTGTTATTTGTATGGATTATCAAGAGAAGAATTAATCAATGCTGGTGAAGATCCTTACGATACTGGCGGATATTTCATAATAAATGGAACAGAAAGAGCTCTTGTATTATTGGAAGATTTAGCGTCAAATCAAATTTTCGTACACGCAGAAAAATCCGGACCAATAACACATACCGCGAGGGTATTTTCCGCAAGCTCACTTTACAAAATACCGCATATTATAGAGAGAGGAAAAGATGGAATATTTTTAGTAAGCTTTGCAGGTAATAAAAAAATACCTGCAACAGTTTTGTTCAAATCTCTTGGCTACACAAAAGATTCCAGCATACCTAGTTTAATTGGAATAGATGACGAAGATATTATGATTAATATAATAAATGGCGCCGAGATAAAAAA
>JBBSXK010000016.1:5050-6183 GCA_038045805.1 Nanobdellota archaeon
AAAAATGAAGAAGCAGGACAGGAAGTAATTGCAAAAGAAATGGCAATGCTCATTCCAAGAGAGCAAAAACTCCAAAAAGTTCAATACATAATTAATAATTTGCTATTGCCGCACATCGGTATGAAATCAGAAGATAGGACAAGAAAAGCAATATTCATTGGCAGAATGATAAAGAAACTTTTGCTTTTGAAACAAGGAAAAATACAACCCGATGATAAAGACCATTATATGAATAAGAGAGTAAGAATGGCAGGTGATTTGCTTGAAGATTTGTTCCGCGCAAATTTGAAAGTGCTTGTTGGAGATATGCTTTACATTTTCCAAAGAGGCGTACGAAGAGGAAAAGTTCTCACAATTCCAAGTATAGTTAGAACTAAATTGCCAACTCAAAGAGTAAAAAGCGCATTGGCAACTGGTAACTGGACTGGTAACAGACAAGGTGTTAGTCAGAGATTAGAAAGGGACAATGCTTTGGCAACATTATCACATTTACAGAGAGTTTCAAGTCTGTTAGAAGCTACAAGAGAATCATTTGAGGCAAGACAATTACACCCTACACATTGGGGAAGACTTTGTCCGCTTGAATCTCCAGAAGGAAAGCAAATTGGTTTGAGAAAAAATCTCGCACTTTTAGCAACAATTACGCCAGAATTAAAAGAAGAAAATATTACTGACAATTTCCAGACATTACAACATTTAGGATTAAGGAGGATAGAATAATGGTAGACGTATTTTTCAATGGTATGTTTTCAGGATACGTTGACGATGCACAAAAATTTGTTGAAAGTGTAAAACAAACAAGGAGAGAAGGAAAATTATCGCGCCACCTTAATATAAGATATGAAGTTAATCAGGATGCAATTTATATCGCTCTAGATAGAAATAGAGTAACAAGACCACTTATTGTTGTAAAGAATAAGATGTCTATGCTAACGAAAGATAAAATTGATGCAATAAAAAGCAGAAGCATTACATGGAATACTCTTGTTGACCAGGGCGTAATTGAATATCTCGATGCAATGGAAGAGGAAGACGCTCTTGTTGCACTTAGCGAAGACGATTTGACAGATAAACATACGCATATGGAAGTAAATCCAGTAACAATTTTCGGTATCGGAACTTCGATGGTACCA
>JBBSXK010000017.1:0-5181 GCA_038045805.1 Nanobdellota archaeon
GGGTATTTTCGAGCATATGCGCTATAGTCACAGACACAAATAAGTTTAAGAAATTAAACGACTTAAAAATCATATGCTAAAGCAGAAAACTTTGAGCAGAAAAAGTACTATTGATTATCTGCATAATGTTGCTAAAAAATATAATTTACCTTTTGCAAAAGATGCGGATAGTTTAATCTATACAGGAACACTGACTAAAACCGAAGATGTTATATTAGATTTATATGAAATAGTTTTAGAAGATAAACCATTAGTAGCGTCCCAACTAGGAGATTTATCTAAATTAATACCCGAATATAATAAATTCTTAGAACGTGCAGATAGATTTACTAATACATTAGAAAACAAAGGCTTATTGTCTGATGGAAGTCTTACAAAAGCGGGATTCGAAAGTCTAAAAGCAAATGTAAATTTGGGTGCAGTTTCTGGGGTAGGAATTACATTACCTGGTTACAAACTTAAGAATTTGCTAAAACATTATGGAATAAATACCAAACAAAAAAGCGGGACAAAAGCTGCTCTTGCTAGTTTAGCAATGCTAGGAGCTGGAATGATGGGTATGGCTGCTACCAAAGATCTGCATCCAGATTTAGATGGAATTCTTATTGATGATGTAAGTGCTCAAGACGAACCGTTGATTAAAATGTATAAATCTAAAAATCCTGGTTTAAACGTTATAGACGCTGACAAAAACTTAGGACTAAATTACATTAGATTACAAGATGATCAAGTTTTGTTAGCAAATTTAGATAAAAATGATATTTATATTTACAACACTACAACTAATAATTATAAACACATACCTATAGACTTCGAGTTAGTTCATTTAGATCCCGTAGATATAGGTAAAAATGATTTTGATGAATACGTTATATACTTAGCTAGCGATCAATCCATAATAAGTATAAATGTCGATACGCTCAAACAAGAGACTATTTTTGAAGATATTAATGCCTTGTGGGTTGATTCGGTAAAAGTAAGATCGCCATCAATTACATGGAATACGGTCAATACAGAACCAAATGATGAATATAATTGGGATGTTTACTTGTATAACGAACGCGATGGTGCATTATACAATCCCGATACCGAATTTCCATATACTGGCGAAATAGTTGACGAGAGCAATGGTGTTGCTGGCGCATATGGATTAGTTCATACTGTGCTGTATGAGGCTGGCAATGATATTTATGTCTATAGTGGAAAAACAGGTAACTTTGATCAAGTATCGCCTGGTTCAAAATATAGTGAAAGACGTCATGACTCTCCTGATGTTTGGTTAGATACTGCAGTTTGGTCCTGTAATGGTGATTGCGAATATGGCGAAGGCATTTACATATGGAATTTAAGATCAGATGAACTAAGAGATATGATAAATGATGCAAATGCTGTTTTCCCTGTAATAGATAGGGATAACGTTGCTTGGTATTCATTTGAAAACAATGCGTTAAGAATACATAACATACAAAATAACGATACAAATGATATAATTATTGACGAAGCTACATATTTAGATATTAGTAATGAAAAAATAGCTTGGCAAACTGGAAATAAATTTTATTTGGCTGATTTAAATAACTATGATTGGACAATGAATATACTTCCAGATGATCCGCCAATTACTCCTAATAATCCAACTAACAACAATAATCAAACTATACCTGATAATTTCACAGAGATAAGTCCGGAACTAGAAGCGCTAGTTGAAAAGCACGCACCGACTTTATTATTTAGCAAAGATGAGAGCTATTTTCCAACAGATCCTTACGCCGATGATTCTAACGTAACTAACAATGCATTGAAATGGCAAAAAGCTGAATTTCCAAAAGACGATAAAGCTATTTATTATGCTGTCACGGATTATTCAAATACAACAAGCCCAGAGCATCCAGAAGGTTACAAAGTAATACAATATTGGTCTTATTATGTATACAATGATTGGGGCTCAGATGATCACGAATACGATTGGGAAGTAATTCACAAATGGGTAGATAACAAAAGCGGAAATGTATTCTATACTTCCGCAAGTATGCATTGGTGGGATAATAATTATCAGGGCGATATAAGCAGATTTCTTGTTGAGGAAGGCGGACACGGAATGTCTAAAGATATATTTATGCTCGACCATATAAAGATGGATTTTAATGGTGTAGGAAAAGTTCAAGACAAAAATAGTTATGAATTACGTCCATTAGAAGATTTGCTAAAATATGATGCTAGCGATTTTCCTGGAGAACGAGGTAAATTTCCAACAGAGCAAAACCGTTACAAAGATCCTGATAGCTATATTAGATTAAATCCAACTTACGGACTTCTTACTCAAATTAGCATAAAAAATAGTCCGGAGCTTTTTGCAGTAGACTCAATCGGTAGAACTACCGGATTAAAAAATGATAAAATAGTTGAATCTATACCAAATTCAAAATACTTTTCAGCAGAGGAAAGAATTATCATACTAGGAGAAATAAAACCCTATATTTATCTAAAAGGTATATACAATGAAGATTATATTCTCGAAGTAAAGAAAGTTAATAGAGTCAATGAAGATATTAGAATTAAGAAGAGTGACATAAAACAAGGCGAGACTATAAAACTCGAATTCGCAGATTTGCCAAAAAATGATTTCGAAAATAATTTGCAAAATGTTCAGAGACATTCTCCCATACTTACCCTTGCCGGAGCCTTGGGTGTTAGTAGCGCAGCAACAATTTACTTTACGCGCAAAAAATATAAACAAACAGAATCCAAAATAAAAGCTAAAGGACTTTCATTCGCAGATTTTGATGATTCAAAATCTAAAAGCGGGAAAGCTATGTCTTTTGATGATTTTGAATCTAACGAACCTAAAAGCAACAAAGCGCTCTCTTTCGAAGACTTCGAAAACTAGTAAACCTTAAAAGACTTAGTCTCTCGAAAATGTTATGGATAAACTAGATATATTTTCTGTTGCTAAAATCAGCACTTTAGTTGCACTCACTCCTACAGCAATTTTAGGTAGCTTAGATATTGTTTACAAATTTCAATATCTCATAGAGCCTCGATCTGGCGCAGGAGGCTGGACTATAGATGTTATTAGAGATACTATGTTGGTAACTGCTCTATATGCAACATATTTAACGCTGTATACTTTGGAGCGTAATGAAATTCTGGAAAAGTATGGTAAGGCTGAAATAAAAATTAATCGCTCAACAAACTTACCCGCAAAAAATAAACAAGAAGTCACCATAGATGATTTCTTTGAGACGGATGAAAAATCTAACCCGGAACCTAAAGATGATGACAAATCTTTCGATGAACTTAAAAATGACTACTTAAGAATACTTTCAGGAAAGCCAAGAGATTATACTACATTAGTGAAATTAGCAGACCTTTATTACAAAGAAGAACTCTATGGAGATTCTTTGAAGACTCTAAAACAGATTAATCCTAAAGACTCTGATGTTTGGTTTAAAATTGGTGATAATTTCAAGGAACTTAGCCAAATGGATGATGCGCATAGGGCTTATGCAAAAGCTAATGAGTGATTAAACGCTTTATTTAATAATAACATTTAATATTATTCCTTTATGAGAACATAATTATTACTTAAGGGTACATTAACAAAATATATGTTAAAGTTTTTATCTTTAGAAATTTCTTCTTTAAAATCTAGTTTTATATCATCTGATTTAATTTTATGAGAAAATTCATTTTCTTTTATTACTGTTTTAATCTCATTTTCACTTATTTGCAAAAATCCGAGATTTTTTACAGTAATACTTTTGAAACATATACCCCATTCTAGATTTACAGGACCTAAATCCGCTCCTCTTCCTCCGCCCCTATACAAACATCTGTCTGCTAAAACTGCGAGCTGATAAGCGCCACATTTTGTAGCATCCTTATTATAGCTCTTAGGACATTTAGAATATTCAGCTGCATCTATAGTTCCAACTTCTATTTCCTGACATAAACCAGTTCCCGCAATAAATTTTATGCCTGTTGGCAATGCGGCTCCTAGCGCCATATTAAAATGGCAAAGCCTATCGCTTAATCCTCCTCCTGTTCCGGCTACGGGAAAAACTACTGCTACTAATATGACTCCACCTATAACTATGGCTAATAAAATCGAGACTAAAACGCTTTGTTCTATTTTTCCCTGTTTCATATTTGAGCTCCTAAATTGCTAAAGTACTGCGCATAAACGTTACAGGTGACTTCTTCTCTAAAGTATGACTGCGCAGTATATTCATATCTGTGCACTTCAGAGCTTATTAAAATATCTTTGCTGAAGCCTTCAATTATTATTTTTGTTGCAGTTGTATCGATAACTAAATCATATTTTGGAGCAACAACATCTACGAGTACGCGCGGAGTTTTATACAATTCCATTAACTTATCAAATTGCGACTTGACGGCTTGCGAAATATCGCCGAGATTAGTAAAACATTGTTCACCTGTTCCAGCACCGCCAGCAATTGCTGCCTGAACTGCAGATGTTGCAGCAGAGTCTCTCGCATATTCTCTAATAGCCTCTGCTTCCTTATATGTTCCAAGAAGGGCTGACTGCCTTTCTCCCACGCTCAAAACTATATCCTTAGCCTCGTAATTTTTCAGGAAAATTGCTGCGAAGCCTACAAGAATTACAAAAACTATTGCTAAATAAACCAGCCAGGTTCCTCGTTTGTTCATCTTGCGAACCTCCATGAAGCGAGATTAGCAAAATTCTTCGAATTTTGATTCATTAATATTCAACCCCCAAAGTAGCTATTAATTTTCCATCCTTCAAACTTGGAATATATTGCTTGCAAGTGTCATCTCCTTTTGCAGTTTGCAATTCTCCTGTTTTAACTATCGGAACATTGTCTTTTGAGATATGCAAGAACCATTTTTCCCTAGTGGAATCGCCGCGCTTGTAATCTTCAAAAAAAGCATTTGTTTCAGTTATAAGATTTTTTTTGCTGTCTGAATTAATTTCTGCAAAACTAATCAGCTGCGAAAATCTTATTCCGCTTGAGGTACTTGCGCGCAAATAATTCAATAGATTTTGATCGCAAACTTTCGAGCCCGTATCTTCATCCAAAACTAAATTTAATTTCACCTCATCGTTCAGAAAAACAGCGCTTGCAACCAAAACAAAAAGGAAAATCATACTAAGTATGATAAATGCATCTAAAAACGCCACCATATCCTCTATTACGC
>JBBSXK010000018.1:0-6805 GCA_038045805.1 Nanobdellota archaeon
CGATTAGATATCCATTGTCGCCTTCAAAAGTTCAACTGATAACTTTAAATTTGGTCGATAAACACCGAATTAGGAAACTGGAGAAAAACAATAATGTCAAAATATAAACATATGTCGCGATTAGCAGCACCTAGAACGTGGCCTGTAAAGAGGAAAGGAGTAAAATGGATAGCAGCTCCTGTGCCTGGCGCTCATAAACGCGAATTATCTATTCCACTAACAGTATGTTTGAGAGAATTAATTCAGATAGCCAAAACAACAAAGGACATAAAAAAACTTTTGAATGCCAAGGAAATAATAGTTAATGGCAGAGCAATAAAAGATGTAAAATTTTCTGTCGGAATTTTCGATGTTATATCAATTCCAAAAGAAGGCAAGAATTATAGATTGGTTATGAATGTAATTGGTAAATTAAATTTTATAGAGATTCCAAATGCCGAAGCGAAATTCATCATAGCAAAAGTTATTGGCAAAACTACATTAAAAAAAGCAAAGCCACAATTGAATTTAAGCAACGGCTGGAATATTTTGCCAAATGAAAAATATAATGTAGGAGATGTTCTTTTTGTTGACGTACTGACAAGAAAGCCAATTAAACATATCACATTCGCAAATAGCAAATTGGCATATGTTGTTGGCGGAAAACATCCTGGTGTATTCGCAAAAATAAAAGAAACAAAAGAAATTGGCGAGTTAAAGAAACGTAAAATAGCTGTAATGAAGAGCGACGGCGATACTTGGGAAACTGATGCAAATCAATTATTTGTTATCGGAGACAAGGAGGCAGAAATCAAATTACAATGAACACTATCATAACTACTATGAATAAAAATAAAGAAATACTGCTTGAAAAAGTAACACTAAACATAGGTGCAGGTACAGAAACAGCAAATGTTGACAAAGCAGTTGCACTTCTTAATACAATATCTGGAATGAAAGCGGTTCAGGCAAAAGCAAGAAGAAGAATAGCAAATTTCAAAATCAGGCCAGGTCTTCCAATAGGAAGTGTAGTTACATTACGCGGAACAAAAGCAAGAGAAATACTTCAAAGATTATTGAAAGCAGTTGAAAATAAAATAAAGGAAGAAAGTTTTACACAAAATGGATTCTCATTCGGTATCAAAGAATACATCGATATTCCGGAAGTTAAGTACGATCCAAAAATTGGAGTTATTGGACTTCACGTAAATGTCGCATTGGCAAGACGCGGATTCAGAGTTAAAAGACGAAAAGTACGAAATGCAAAAATTAGCTCAAAGCATGAAATATCTGCAAAAGAAAGCGCCGAATGGGCACAGAAAGAACTTGGAATTTCATTCAAAGTCGAGGAGGAACAGCAATGGTAAAACGCCCTGCAATAGAAAAAATTAATGTAGGTAAAACAAAACGCGCAAGATTCAAACGCCATAATACGCCAAAGCCTCGCAAGTTCGGACATGGACAGAGTATTTGCCAAAGATGCGGCGGAACTCGAAGAATGATAAAGAAATATGGATTGAATATTTGCGGAAGATGCTTCAGGGAGGTTGCTAAGGAACTTGGTTTCCGAAAGTTAAGATAAAATGTTACAAGATGTATTAGCAAGCATATTGTCTCAGATTAAACATGCTGAGCTAAAAGGAAAGACAGACCTAATTGCACAACCAGCATCTAAATTAGCTCTCAATATATTAGATATACTAAAGAAAGAAGGTTACATAGCCTCTTATGAGTACAAAGACAATAAACGAGGCGGAATTATAACTATACAATTGAATGGCAATATTAACAGTATAGGTGTAATAAAACCACGTTATTCATTGAAACTCAGCGAATTCGAAAAGTTTGAAAAAAGATATTTGCCTGCAAAAGATTTTGGTAGACTTATAATTTCAACTTCCAGCGGATTAATTACACACATGGAAGCAAAAGAAAAGAAAAAAGGAGGCGTGTTAGTCGCATATGTCTATTAAATTTAAGAGTTACACATTTGAAGTACCTCAAGGTATCACGATAGAAAAGCAAGGCTTAGATGTAGTTGTCAAATCCGCAAAAACAGAACTCAAGAGAGCGTTCAGTAAATTTGTGGCATTGAAGCAAGAAAATAATTTACTTAGTGTAAGTGCGGCTAATAAAACAGCAGACTCACGAATGTTAGCCGGAACTTTTGCAAGCCATATTAAAAATATGGTAGCTGGCGTGCAGAAACCTTACGTTTACAAACTCAAAATAATAGGAACACATTTCCCAATTACAGTTAACCAGCAAGGAGAGGAAATGCAAATTCAAAATTTCCTAGGTGAAAAAAAGCCTAGAAAAGTAAAACTCACAAAAGAAGTTACAATAAAAATCCAAGGAGATATAGTAACTGTTGAGTCAGCAGATATAGAAAAAGCAGGTATGATCGCATCAAGGATAGAACAAGCGACAAGAGTAAGAAGAAAAGATAGGAGGACGTTCCAAGACGGCATTTACATAATAGAAAAAGCCGGGGAACCAATATTAAAATAAAATGTCACAAACTATGTTGAAACTCAGAGCAGAAATAAGCAAACGCAGACCTGCCTTTCCAAGAAATAAATCTGGACACAGAATGAATTTGCGCGTTTCAAGCTGGAGAAAACCAAAGGGAAAACACACTAAATTGAGACTGCACAAAGGCAGCAGATTGCCTATTGTGAAAGATGGATTTAGAGGTCCAGCAGCAGTTCGTGGAGTTCATAATTCAGGATTACAAATGGTATTAGTGCATAATATGCCGCAATTACTTGCGTTGAAAGCAGGCGAACACACAGCAATAATCGCAGATGTTGGACAGCGAAAGAAATACGATTTAGTAAAGAAAGCTAGTGAATTAAATATCGCACTCGTAAATGTCAAATCAATACAAAAATTCCTTGATAAAATCGAGAAAGACGTTAAGGTAAGAAAACATCAACGTTCTGAGTACGTTAAAAATAGAACGAAGAAAGCAGAAACGAAAAAAGAAGAAAAGAAAGTTGACGACAAAAAGGCCGAAGCAGAGAAATCTGAGGCTAATTTAGAAATTAAAACAGAAAAGAATGTAGTAGCTAAGGAAATTAATCCTAAAACAAAAAATGAAAAATCACGAAGTGAAATGCTTAAAGAGCAACAAGAAAAAGCCGACTTATCAAAAAATATAGGAGAAAAAAATGAACCTAAATAATCAAAAGAAACTTGCAGCAAAAGTAGCCAAAGTTGGTATTAGCAGAATATCGCTCGATTCAACAAGATTCGACGATCTGAAAGAAGCTATTACGAAAGCTGATATTCGTTCGCTTATCAAAACTGGCGCAATTAGAATAAAACAAACAAAAAGACCGGCAGGTCATAGGGCAATTGTAAGACATTTGCAAAGGAAAAAGGGACGTCAGCGAGGTCACGGACAAAGAAAAGGTACAGATACAGCACGAACACCACGAAAAGAGCAATGGGTAAGACGAATTCGATTGCTTCGCGATGCATTAAGATCTTACAGAGATGAAAATAAAATGGAAATGAAAACATTCGTAGACTTGAAACAAAAAGCAAAAGGCGGATTTTTCAGATCCAAAAATCATATGTTATTTTACATCAAATCAAACAATATGCTAAAAGAAGGAGTAGCACATGAGTAAAGGACCAAGATTTACAGTTCACTTTAGACGAAGAAGAGAAGGCAAGACTAAGTACCGATCTCGTCTCAGATTACTCAAATCGAGAACATCAAGATTAGTTGTAAGAAAAACTAACAAATACATAATTGCACAAATAATTGATTTTGATATAAAGGGAGACAAGACAGTGGCATATGTAAATTCGCTTGAACTTAAGAAGCACGGATGGACTTCAAGTTTGAAAAATACTTCCGCAGCTTATTTAGTTGGATTACTAATAGGCAAAAAAGCTGTCGATGCAAAAGTAGAGAAAGCGATTTTCGATTTAGGATTATATACGCCGAGCAAAGGCGCTAAAATATTCGCAACACTTAAGGGCGCGGCTGATGCCGGTCTGAACATAAATTTTGAAGATAAGCTTTGTCCGAGCGAAGACAGGATTACTGGCAAGCACTTGAAGTCAGATGCAAGCTCTCAATTCGAGAAAGTAAAAGGAGTAATATTACAATAATGGCAGAACATAAAATCTATGCAGATAAGAAGGAAGATCTTGGTATCGAAGCAGAAAGCGCAACAAAGGAAATGCTAGAAATTGCAGAAGTCACTGCCGAGATAGCCGAAAAAGCAGATAGAGATAAAGCTATTGCTAAATCAGAAAACAGGAAACTTGATGGATGGACGCCAAAGACAGATTTAGGCAGAGAAGTTCAAGCAGGAAAAATAACTAGCATAGATCAAATTTTCGCATCAGGAAGAAAAATTATGGAAGCGGAAATTGTAGACGCATTAATTCCTGATTTATCAGATGAGTTTGTACTTATAGGACAGATGCACGGAAAGTTTGGAGGCGGACGAAGACGAATAATCAGACAGACGCAAAAGAAAACTGCTGAAGGTAACAAACCTAAATTTACTGCTTTAGCAATTGTTGGAAACAAAAGAGGTTACGTAGGCATAGGAATTGGAAAGGCAAAAGAAAGTTTACCAGCAAGAGAAAAAGCACTAAGGCAGGCAAAATTAAATTTATGTCAAGTTAAATTTGGAAGCGGTGATTGGGCAGATACTGCCGGCGGGACACATTCACTTCCGTTCAAAGTTACTGGCAAATGCGGCTCTGTAGAGGTAAGATTGATGCCTGCTCCAAAGGGAACAGGATTAGTAGTAGATGAAGAAGTTAAGAAATTAATGAGCATCGCTGGTTACAAAGATATGAGATCTAAATCAATCGGACAAACACGGCAAAAAATCAATTTCATAAATGCCTGTATGCAGGCACTCAAAAAAACAATGACAATAGGAGCGATAAAGGAGTGAAATGGAAATGACATCATTAGCAGTTGTAAGAGTAAGAGGCGATGTCGGATTGCATCCTGATGTAAGAAAAACATTCGACTTGCTAAGATTGCGCAAGAAGCACGCGTGTGTAGTTGTAAATTTCGAGAATGCTAAAAGTATGCTTAATGCAGTAAAAGATTTTACAACTTTTGGAGAAATTGATAAAGAAACTCTCGTTAAACTTTTGAGAACACGCGGAAGAATGGCAGGCAATAAACCAATCACTGAAGAATTTTTGAAAGACAAAACAAAATATAATTTTGATGAATTAGCAGAAGCAATTCTTGACGGAAAAATTTCACTAAATCAAATTCCTGGCTTCAAACCTTTCTTTAGATTACAGCCTCCTGCGGGTGGTTTTGAGAGAGAAGGAATCAAAAGAGGTTATGGCCAAGGTGGAGTTCTTGGCTACAGATCAAAAGCTATTAACAAATTATTGGAGAAAATGATATGATACTTTCAAAGAAATTAGAAGTGAAAACAGGAGGTTTTCATAATGACAGTAAATAAGCGAAGAAAATCACGAAGGATGCAGGGTTCACGAACTCACGGATGGGGACATTCAAAGAAACACCGAGGTAAAGGTAATAGAGGAGGCACAGGTTTTGCTGGTAAAGGTAAGCGAGGAGCTGCACGAAAGACAAAATATTTGGCTCTCGGAATACAACCAATTGGAAAACATGGTATGATGAGAAAGCCAGCACATGCTTTAGAACTTCAGACAATAGATTTCAAAATAATAGAAGAAAACTTGAACAAGTGGCTTGCAAATTCTCTTATTGCTAAAGAAGGGACTATTTACAAAATAGATTTGAATAAACTTGGCTATGGTAAATTGCTTTCGCAGGGTGCTATAACTAAAAAATTAGCAATAACTTGCAACAAAGCTTCTGTAAAAGCAATTGCAAAATTACAGGAGGCTGGCGGCAGCTGCGAAACACTGACTAAAGTTGAGCAAGTTGCTGTTAGCAAATAATTACAATGGTTGATTGGCAGGCAATAACAAAATATTTTCCGGAAATTAAAAAACCAGAGGTATCAAAACTCTCATTTAATACTAAATTGATGTGGACAGGAATAATTCTTTTGCTATATTTTGTCCTTTCTTACGTTCCTCTTTTAGGATTGGGACAAAATGCTTTGCAGCAGTTTGAATATTTAGCTATTATTCTTGGAGCAAGCTTTGGTTCTATTATTAGTTTAGGTATAGGTCCAATCGTAACTGCAAGTATAGTTTTGCAGCTCATGTCTGGTTCTGGAATGCTTGGTTTGGATACAACAACACAAGCAGGAAGAACAAAATTCCAAGCTATACAGAAAGTAGCGATAATCGCATTCATAATTTTTGAAGCAATTGTTTATGTATTGATGGGAGGTCTTGCACCAAACCCAGCACTTGCAGGTACAGGAGCTTTTGCAATGCTTCAACTCGCATTAATTGTACAGCTTATTCTTGGCGGATATTTAATAGTACTAATGGATGAAGTAGCATCTAAATGGGGCTTCGGCTCTGGAATAGGATTATTTATAGCGGCAGGAGTTGCTCTGCAAATATTCGTAAGAGCATTTAATCCATTACCATCACCGCAAAATCCAGATGTTCCAGTTGGAGCAGTGCCATATTTATTGCAGGCATTAGGGCAAGGTGAACCTACAGGAGCAACGATAGCAATTGTAGGAATAGTTGCAACTATTGCCGTTTTCCTTATTGCAGTTTATGCACAGGCTTTGAAAGTTGAAATTCCACTTTCATTTGGAAGATTACGTGGTTATGGTATGCGCTGGCCTCTGAAATTTTTCTACACTTCTAATATCCCAGTTATTATGATTGCTGCACTTCTTGCAAACGTCCAGTTATGGGGAAGATTGCTGCA
>JBBSXK010000019.1:0-8648 GCA_038045805.1 Nanobdellota archaeon
TTAGGAAGCGGAAATCATTATTTAGAAATTCAAGTAATAAAAAAAGAAAATATATTCGATGAAAAAATTGCAAAAACATTTGGATTATTTCCAGACCAAGTTGTTGTAATGCTACACACTGGTAGTAGAGGACTTGGACACCAAATCTGCACCGATTACGTAGATTTATTCAGACCAAAATTAAAAGACTGGGGAATAAACGTAAGAGATCAGGAATTAAGTTGTGCTCCAATTAAATCTAAAGAAGCTGATAGATATTTGAAAGCAATGCGCAGCGCTGCTAATTATGCATTTGCAAACAGGCAGGTAATTACTCATCAAATAAGAAAAGGATTTGCAGAAGCATTCGGAAAAAATATTGATAGAATGGGAATGGATTTGATTTACGATGTGGCTCACAACATTGCTAAAGAAGAACAGCACATAGTTGATGGTAAGAAGAAAAAAGTTTTAGTCCATAGAAAAGGTGCGACAAGATGCTTTGGTTCTGAGAGAAGCGAATTAGCAAACATATTCAGAAAAACGGGCCAACCAGTAATCGTTGGAGGTTCTATGGAAACAGGTTCTTATCTTTGTGTTGGTACAACAAAAGCAGAAGAAGAAACATTTGGTTCAACCATGCACGGAGCTGGAAGAACTATGTCTAGAAAAGCAGCTATGCGGGAATTCCAAGGCGAGAAACTTCAGAAGTCAATGGAGAAGAAAGGAATCTATGTGCACGCTGTCTCTATGTCTGGTTTAGCAGAAGAAGCCGGCAAAGCATACAAAGATATCAATGAAGTAATTGATACGATGGATCAAGCAGGAATTTCAAAGAAAGTTGTAAGATTTTTACCAATTGGAAATGTCAAAGGTTAAGCATCCGGATCATGCTTCTTGACTAAACCTTTATAGTCGTCATATATTTTCCAGATTGAAATAACAAGTATTATTCCAATTGCCAGTAGCACTACGTCTGTGATTTGAACATACGTTAAGTAATCGTGCGTATATTTCCAATAAATTGCACTTGCAGAATATATTGCAAGAATTCCATTTGTAAAAATTAATGTCAACAAAATCTTCAACGGCGCAGTGTCCCTGCCTGTGCCCATTATATCTTTTAATTTCAAAGCGAGTACGAATGCAATTCCAATTAATGCAACCGCTGCTAAACTTATGTATGCAAATATGCTATATGCCATTAATCATCCTCCAAATGTTTCAAATGTACGTATGCCGGATATATCGGATTTGAACTTAATGTTACTCTGCAATCATCTGCGAATTTTTTCAAGTCGTGTTCAATAAAGCGCCTCAAGTTATTGTTATTCTTTGCAGAACAAATTAATAAATAATTATATTGTCCACTAACTTCAAAGCAATTAAGCACTTTCGCATTTATAGAAATAACTTTCATAAATTCTTCCTGCTGTTTTTTGGGAACTTGCATTTCAACAATTAAAGTTTGATAGTTTAATTTGTCTAAATTCAACGATGCTGATATCTTTAGTATATCCGCTTCTATTAATTTATCAATTCGCGTAGCAATTGCGACTCTTGATATATCCATACCTTCAGAAAGATTAGTTAATGACAATCTGCCATCCTTCGCAAGTTTGCTAATAATTTGTCTATCGATGTCATCGAGCATTTCTTAAGAAAAAATAGTATGTATATAAAATAATCGTTGTGTTATTACGATTGGTAATAATATACTTTACTTTAGAAACATTTATATATATGTTACTTACATAATGTAAGTATCGAACTGAAATTGCTTACAGTTCGAATCCGTCTTGCAAAGGAAAATCCTTTGCATTATACTCATTAAGGGGGTTCAAATGACAACAAAGAAAAGACAAAAACGATTGCAGGTGTTCGATTTGCAAAAAAATACTGAGGCAGATGCCTACTACAAACTTTTGAAAAAAATATCTTTGCAAGATATTAAAATTCCAATAATGGCAAAAGGTACAATGCGAATGGTTGATATGTCTAAACAGCTTAAGAAAGCTGATTTTTATCCGCCATTTGAAGCCTACTGGACAAATAAAGAGAGACAGCTAATACCAGCTCTCTCAAATCAAACTCACTTCTAAAAGACAAAGCAAACTTCGGTTTGCTAGTCGCATCTGAACTTCGGTTCAGACACGAAGTGGCCAACGCCGTGATAATATTGCGGCGCCTCCAACCATCCGAGCGTCTCTAAAGTCTGCTCGGATTAATATTCTCAAATTCGGCAGTAGTGCGAAAACGTAAGATTTATATACTTGTCAATATAGTAAATATATATGGCTATAAACACAGGAAATGACTGGACAACTACCTATTGGCTTATGGGTGTTAATCCTAATTATATAGGTGATGCATCTGAAGACACTAATACTGTATACCGCCAATCAAAGAAAGCAAGAAAAACTCCTAAATTAGAAGATAATCAAAATACATTAGATATTGTATTGGATTAATTATTCTTCATTTGTTATCATAACCTTTATAAACCGCAGAAGGCCGATTTTATTACCCCTGCAAATCTTAGAATTCTGTCGCTTTAGATAAAGCTCTCCAAAGATGAGAGAAGAGAAAAATGGGACATACGAAAAGAAAGCGACCACAAAGAGGAAGTAGAGCAGTTTGGCCTAGAAAGCGAGCTAAAAGAATTAACGCTATGGTCAAGAATTTTGCTCAAATTAAAGATACTAAACTTTTAGGATTTGCCGGCTATAAAGCTGGAATGACTTCTGTTATTATTGTTGATAATAGACCTAAAACGCCTACAAAAGGCGAGGAACTTAAAAGAGCTGTTACGATTATTGAAGCTCCGAGTTTGAAAGTTGGTGCTATAAGAATTTACACTAAAACTTCATACGGCAGAAAAGTTTTATCAGAAGTCTGGGCAGAAGGTTTGTCCAAAGATAAAGATTTACTAAGAACATTAATTCTTCCAAAAAAGAGAAAAGCAACTATCGAAAGTTTAAAACAAAGATTATCTGATATTTCTGAAGTAAGAGTTGTTGTTTACACACAGCCAAGAACAACAGGTTTAGGAAAGAAAACTCCTGAAGTTTTTGAAATACCAATCGGTGGAAATGTTGAATCACAATTTTCTTATGCATCTGAAAAACTTGGAAAAGAAATTAACGCATCTGATGTCTTCAAAGCAGGGGAATTTGTTGATATGCATGGTGTTACAAAAGGAAAAGGTTTCCAGGGCGACATAAAGCGTTTTGGTGTAAGACTTGAAAGCCACAAAGCTGAATTTGGACGAAGACATAGATCTACAATGGGTCCAACTACGCCAAGTAAAGTTGGATGGTGGATTCCAATGCCCGGACAAATGGGATTTCATAAACGAACACATTACAATTCTCAAATATTAAAAATCGCAAACATAAATGATTTGCAAGTAAATCCTATTTCCGGATTATCACGCTACGGAAAAGTCAAAGGCGATTTTATTTTAATTTCAGGCTCTGTTCCTGGAGCAAAAAAACGATTAGTTGTTTTAAGTCACGCTATCAGGCCAGCAAGCAAGTTTACTGAAGCGCCTGAAGTTGTAGAAGTAAGCTTGAGGAGCCAACAGCAATGACAGCTACACATAAACCACAATGGAGTATAGAAGGCGCTTTAGAAGCCAATAAACGCAGAAATTCTGAACGTGCCGAAAATATGCTCAGATCAGCTAAACTCAAAAATTCTGATCTCGCTGAAAGAACACTTAGAGCTATAGATTTTAGGGATTATACAGAAGCAAAACAATATTGTGATAAGAATAACCTTAAGTCTAACTATGAACCATTTGGTTTAGAAAAAGATTTGTTAACAAGAATTTATCCAAACGCAAATCATAGAATTTTACTAAATGATAAAGAACAAAATGCACTTAATAATTTGATTCGCGAGAATTATGTTGTCAAAGGACCATATCATTATCACTTAACTCCAATTGGATTAGTATTTTTCTTAGGTCCGCAATTTACTTCAGAGGAGGCATCACAATGACTAAAACAGCAGTTTATTCAATCAAAGGCGAGAAGATTGCAGATATAGAATTGCCAAAGCAATTCTATGAAACAATACGTCCTGATTTAATAAAAAGAGCAGTATTGGCAATCCAGTCTCATAATTATCAAAAATATGGAGCAGACCCAGAAGCTGGTAATAAACAAGGTAAAGCTTGGACTAAAAATAGACACAGAATATCAACCACATATAATATTGGAATTTCAAGAATCTCTAGAAAAGCAGTATCTATTAGAGGAAAAAATATTATGCGAATTGGGGCAAGAGCTGCCCAAACAATTGGTGGACGAACTGCACATAATCCTGATGCTAATAAAATAATTATGCATAAATTAAATACAAAAGAAAAATTCAAGGCATTACGTTCAGCAATCGCTGCATCAATAAATAAAACTTTAGTTGAGCAGAAACATACTCTAAATGGAATTAAAATATTCCCATTAATAGTTGAAAATAAAATTGAGAATTTTAAAAAATCTAAAGAAGTTGTTGATGCTCTTGGTAATTTAGGATTAACAAATGAATTAGAACGAACAAAGCAGAAAAAAATTAGAGCTGGCAAAGGAACAATGAGAGGAAGAAAATACAAAAGAAAAGTTGGACCATTGATAGTTGTTTCTGGACCATGCG
Organism: Nanobdellota archaeon; assembly: GCA_038045805.1. Lineage (GTDB taxonomy): Archaea > Nanobdellota > Nanobdellia > UBA10117 > UBA10117 > JAGVWH01. Next base: position 4,636 of record JBBSXK010000019.1, read on the forward strand.
ACACAGAAAAATCTGCACGAAATGTTCCCGGTGTCGAAGTCTGCCAAGTGAAATATCTTAATTCGGAATTACTTGCTCCTGGAGCAAGACCAAGCAGACTTGTAATTTGGACTCCAGCAAGTTTGGATGTAATGAATAAGGAGGATTTATTCAAATGAAAGATCCATACACAATATTGATGCATCCGCTTAGCACAGAAAAAGCAATAAGAAAAATGGAAGCAGAAAATGTTTTGATTTTTATAGTTGCTAAAAAAGCAAAGAAATCAGAAATAAAATGGGCAGTTGAAAAAGCGTTCAATGCCAAAGTTATCGATGTCAATACTTTGATTGACATAAAAGGCAAGAAAAAAGCCTACATTAAGTTATCACCAGAAACACTAGCAGTTGATATAACAACTCAGTTAGGATTGGCATAATTATGACAAAAAGATTGATACAACAAGCAAGAGGAAAAGGCGGTCCTAGATATAGGGCTCCAAGTTTCAATTACGCTGGAAAAATTAGCTATCCAAAACAAATAGAAGAAACTATGCGCGGAGAAGTAATGGATATAATTAATTCAGTTGGACATAATGCACCTTTAGCAATTGTAAGATACGAAGATGATCAAGAAGTTCTTTTGCCAGCTGCATTAGGTTTGAGAAAAGGCGATATTGTTCACGCAGGCAGACAAGCTCCTGTAAAACACGGAAATATTTTACGCTTAGGAGATGTGCCATCAAGTTATCCAGTTTTTAACATAGAATTGATTCCAGAAAATGGACCAAAGTTCGTAAGAAGTTCTGGAGCTGCATTTGTAATTACAAAAGAAGGGAATAAAGTAATACTAAAAATGCCATCAAAGCAACTCATCAAAATTAATGAAAATTGCAGGGTAGTGGTTGGTGTAATTGCCGGCGGCGGACGTTCTGAAAAGCCGTTCGTTAAAGGCGGAAAGAAACACATAGCACGAAGGAGAAGAGGTAAACTACATCCAACTGTAAGCGGTGTAGCACAAAATGCTGTTGACCATAAATTTGGCGGTACTCATAGAAGAACAAAGGGAAGGCCAACAACAACTTCAAGAAACGCACCTCCAGGACGTAAGGTTGGTTTAATTGCTGCACGAAAGACAGGAAGAGGAGGCAAGAAGTAATGGCTAAGGAATTCAAATATAGAGGAAAAACGCCGGAAGAGCTTCAGAAATTAAGCTTGAAAGAAATAGCTGAATTGCTTCCATCTGAAAAGAGACGGAACATTAAGAGAGGCTTTACTCCAGTACAAAAGAAATTTTTGGAAAAAGTCAAACAGCAAAAAGCAGGCGAAAGAAAAAGACCTGTTAAAACACACGCAAGAGATATGGTAATTTTGCCAGAAATGTTTGGATTAACACTTCATGTTCATAACGGAAAAGAATTCGTTCCGTTGGAAATAAAACCGGAGATGATAGGATGGAATCTTGGCGACTTCGTAATGACAAGAAAAGATGTCAAGCACTCTGCTGCTGGAGTCGGCGCAACAAGAGGTTCTAAACATCAATCAGTAAAGTAAAATGACAAAATACAGCTTTCAAGGATATGATGGAAAAACAATGACAAAAGTAGTTGGCAAAAATTTGAAAATTTCTGCAAAGAAATCATACGAAGTTGCAAATTTCATACGAGGTAAACAAGTAGATGTAGCTCTGCACGATTTGAAATTAGTTGTAGAAGAGAAATTAGCAGTTCCATACAGACGTTATACTTGGAATGTTTCGCACAAACGCGGCATAGGACAAGGAAAATATCCAAGAAATGTTTCGCTTGCAGTTGCAAAGCTTATTGGTAGTTTGAAAGCAAATGCAAAAGAAAAAGGAATGGACGAAAAGAAATTAACAATTATACACGCGGCTGTACACAAGGGCGCACAAATACAACACAATGGACGAAATCGCGGTGTAAGAAAAAATGCGCATTTCGAATTAGTTGCAAAAGAAATTGAAAGGAAGAAAGACAGCAAAAATGCTAACGCTAAAGGAGAAAAATCACAATGATAAATCTAAATTTAATTATAAAAATACTAAATTTAGATGATTATTTTAGTTGTGCGAGGTTCGTAAAATGATAGAACGAGAATTTATCAAAGAAAAAACAAAGTATCTCAAGATAAAAGAGTACATTGATTCAGTAATAGGCAGCGCAGCTGGAATTGGAAAAATAACTGTCGAGAAAACTCCGCTTGGTGAAAAAATACTTGTGCACGCAGTACGCCCAGGATTAATAATTGGGCGCGGTGGAATTATGATCCAAGAACTTACAGTGACATTGAGAAATAAATTCAAACTAGATAATCCGCAGATAGAAGTTACAGAACTTGAGAATCCAAATTTGAGTGCAGCAGTGATGTCAAAGAAAGTTGCATCTGATTTAGAAAGATTTGGTCCATCCAGATTTAAAGCAATAGGCTATAGAACATTAATGCAGATAATGAAATCAGGAGCGATTGGAGCCGAAATTATGATTAGCGGAAGAGGCGTACCTGGTGCAAGAGCTCACATGTGGAGATTCCCCGCAGGCTATATGAAAAAGAGCGGACAGGTCGCATTGGAACAAATCGACCACGTTAAGACCGGTGCAAATTTGCGTACTGGAACTGTTGGAATACAAGTACGAATAATGCATCCTGATATTTATCAGCCAGATAAAATCAAAATTATAGAGAATGTTCATATTCCTGAAGAAGTGCAGAAAGAAATAGATGCACTTGATATAGAAGAGAAAAAGACTCAGAAATTGCTATTAAAAAATGCTGCACCTAAATCAAAAAAGAAAAATGTTGAAGCAGCAGATCAAGTTGTAACAGAAATCCAAGAAGTTAAGAAACCAAAGAAAAGAGCAAAGAAATCTGATAAAGATGTGGAAACTGAGAATAATATTTCTCAAGAAGAAGTAAGTAAAGAATCAAGTGAGAATGCAACACAGGAGGCTAACGATGAAGAAATCATTCAAGACAATGAAAAATCTAGGGAATAAAGAACGAAAAGCAATGCTTGAAGATACGCGAAAAGAATTAATCAAGCTGCGTGCGCAAAGAGCGGTAGGTTCTGCTATCGAGAGTCCAGGAAAAATCAAAGCTCTTAGAAGAGCAATTGCACGTATACTTATGTTAGATGCTGCATCAAAACCGGCTGAAAAGGGAGGTCAGAAGTAAAAGAATGTCAGAGATATGCGCTGTTTGCGGATTACCTAAGGACATTTGTGTATGTTCGGATATCTCAAAAGAGAGTCAGAAAATAGTTATCAAAATGGACAAAAGAAAATATGGAAGTCCAACAACTGTTATCGAAGGCCTTGAAGCACGAGATGATGAAATAAAAGCTGTCGCGAAAAAACTCAAAGAAAAACTTGCGTGCGGCGGAACATACAAACCAAAGGAGAAAACAATCGAACTGCAAGGTGACCACAGAAAAAAAGTCAAAGAATTGCTTGTTCAATTGGGTTTCGAATCAGAAAGTATTGAGGTACTCCAATGATAACGCCAAATAATGTGGTTCGCCACGAACTAATCGGTCTCGCTACAAAGATAACCAACGCAAAAAACAAGAGCAATGTTGGTTTGGAAGGTAAAATCGTAGATGAGACTTACAAGACGTTTGTGATTGAAACTCGCAAAGGTGAAAAAAGAGTCTTCAAAGAACACACAACTTTGACAATAACTCTGCCCGACAAGAAAAAAGTCGAGGTGGAAGGAAACATACTCGTTGCGCGTCCGTGGGACCGCATCAAGAAAAAACTGCCAAAATGGTGAAACAAAAAATGAAAACAAAACAAAAAATATTTTACAAAGGCGGGAAGCCGATATACTTACGCGGAAGAGTATTCGAAGGAACTGTAGTTTCTGACAAAATGCAGAATACTGTAACAGTAGAATGGCCTAGAATTACGTTTATTCCAAAATATGAACGTTATGAAAAGAAACGCTCACGAGTTCACGCTCATAATCCTCCAGAAATAAATGCAAAAATTGGAGATAAAGTAAAAATAGCTGAATGCA
>JBBSXK010000020.1:0-11562 GCA_038045805.1 Nanobdellota archaeon
GATATTAAAAAAAGTCTATTTAGTATTGGCAGACTTGATTTTGATACAACTGGCTTGCTATTATTTACAAATGATGGTTTATTAGCGCATAAACTTGCACATCCGAAAGGAGATATAGAAAAAACCTACGTCGCAAAAATAAGAGGAATTATTAATCGTCCGGCTATGGCAAAACTTCGCAGAGGTTTAAGAGTACCAATAAAATTTGGACATAGAGTTGGTAATTATAAAACAATGCCTGCGCAAGTTAAATTAATGAACAAAGGCAAAACTTTTTCCATACTTGAAATTGTAATAAAAGAGGGAAAGAAACGACAAATACGACAGATGCTCAAAACAGTCGGCTTTCCAGTTATGAGTTTACAGAGAACGCAAATAGCTAATCTTAACTTAGGAAGATTAGAATCTGGCAAGTGGCGTTATTTGAAAGAATTTGATTTATCACAGCTTGGCTTTTCTCAAAAAGTCTAAATCCTGGCTAAATAATTGCCGTATATCTGAAATGTCTTCTTTTATCATAAATAATCTGCTTACACCAATACCCCATGCTAAGACAGGTACATCTATTCCAAGAGGTTTGGTAACTTCTGGCCGCAAAATTCCGGCTCCAAAGATTTCCACCCATTTATTTAATTTCGGATGCCAGACATGAGCTTCTACACTAGGTTCTGTAAATGGGAAATAGCTTGGTTTGAATTTTATTTTATCTGAATTAGTAAACTTTTTCGCGAATTGTTCTAATAACCCGAGAAGATTTTGAAAATTTACATTTTCTCCGATAACAAGACCTTCACACTGATCAAACTCTGCTAAATGTGTAGCATCAGTTTTTTCAGGCCGGAAAACTCTGCTTATCGCAAAATACGCTCCAGGATTTTTTACATCTTTGCTTGCAAGTGTTCTTGCCGATAAAGCTGTTCCCTGCGATCTTAAAATTAATCTGCCTGCAGCTTTCTCGTTGTAATTATAATTCCATCCTGTGCTTCCGGATTTGCCTCCAGTTTCGTGCGTGTTCTTTACGTTTTTGATTAATTGTTCGCTAGCATCAAGATTTCCATATTTTGGTTCTTTAATGAAAAATACATCGTGTATTCCTCTTGCTGGATGATCTTGAGGCATATATAGAGCATCATTATTCCAGAATTCTGCTTCCACTAATGGTCCAGACATTTCTTGAAATCCAAGACTAACTAATTCTTTTTTTACTTCATCAAGAAAAGCCCGATAAACTTGTTTCTTTCCGCCATAAATTTTGGGAGTCGGCGCTTCAACATCATAACGTCTAAATGAATACTTCTCCCAATCGCGTATTTTTTCAGAAGTAAGCTGTCCGATTCTTGATTCAGATGGCACTGCAGATATTACCCTCTTTGCCAATTCAGTAACAGCAAACGTTCTAATCTTTTTCTCTATTAGTTTTGCTAAAGTTCTTTTGTTTAAACTTTCAAATATAGTTTTTTCATTTGCTTTTAGCGAGCGTTCCTCAACTTCTTTACCAGAAAGTTTTTTGAGCAAACTTTCTTCCGCTGTTTCTTGATTAAGAAGTTTAGCTCCGTAATTTGTAATTGTAACTTTTCCGTTTTCAAATTTAGCAAAATTATTTGCCTTGCAATAACCAAGCGCAACAGTAAATTCTTGCTTGTCTAATTTAGCATCTTTTACAACTTCATCAATATATTTTGGAGAGTTTTTGACAGCTTCTAATAATCTTTTCTCCGGAAGTTTTTGTTTAATGTATTTTTGTCCTAGTTCTGTAAGAGAAACATATCTGTATATTTTTTCTTCGACTGTAACCAAATCTTTGTTTTTAAGCCACAAGCCAGCTCTTGAAACAGCGCTTTCCTGAAGCATAGATTTCTTTGCAATGTCCTCAGTTGCAGCAGGACCTTTAGTTAGAACTTTTAATACTACTATCTCGGCGTCTTGTAATGTCTCAGCTATTTTTTTAGTATCCGTCATTATAAGATTAAAGTAAAGCGATTATAAAAGGTTTAGTGGGCCCGGGGAGATTTGAACTTCCGACCTCTGCCTTATCAGAGCAGCGCTCTACCAAGCTAAGCTACGGACCCTTAATTTAAATGCTATTGAATTGTTTTTAAGGTTAGTGGACTGAGCGAGATTTGAACTCGCGGCCTCTTCATTGCGAATGAAGCGTTCTGCCGGACTGAACTATCAGCCCACATAAGCATTAAATAATTACCATTTTAAAGGCTATTTATAACATGGCAGACAAAATTATCTTTCTCGGTACTGGCGGCGGTAGAATTATCTTAGCGACCCAGCTTGTTGCAACAGGCGGATTTATAATACAAACAGAGGGTAAACAGATATGGGTAGACCCTGGTCCAGGAGCAGTTGCAAGAGCAAAACAATTTGGAGTTAAAGCAAGCAAAACCGACATAATTTTTGTTTCACACCATCATTTAGATCACTCTAATGATTTGAATGCAGTTATAGATGCAATGACGCTCGGCGGGATACAAAAACGCGGAATATTAATTTCAACTCCAACTACAATAGATGGAACTGGCGATGATGGTCCAATTTTATTGAAAGCTTATAGAAATTTTTTGAATGAAACGCATATTTTGAAAACTGGCGAAACTGTGCAAATAGATAATTTGAAATTTATAGCAACACCTGCAGAGCATGATATAGAATATTGCAATGGACTAAAACTAGAAACGCCTAAATTTACTCTATCTTATGTTGGAAATACTGCTCCTATCATAGATAAGCTTGTAGAAGCGCATGCTAATTCAGATATATTGATAATGGATGTATTAAAACCAGGAAAAGAGAAGTGGAAAACTCATTTTTGCACGCAGGATGCAGTAAATTTAACAAGTAAAATTAAGCCAAAATTAGCCATAATAACTCATTTTGGGGCTAAAATGCTTCGGCAGAAGCCAGTTTATGAAGCAAGAGAGATACAAAGACAAACTAATATACGCACATTAGCGGCTCAGGATGGTATGCATATAGACTTGGCTGAATTCAAATTTACTCAAAAGACATTAGCCTAAATTCTTAAAAATCCCAAGATTGTGATAAATATATGTTAGCACAACGACCTGATTTTAAACACATAGAAAAACACTGGCAAAATTATTGGCTCAAGGAAAAAATTTACAAATTTGACAAAAAATCAAAAAAGAAAATTTATTCTATAGATTCCCCGCCGCCAACTCTTTCCGCTAAAAGCACACATATAGGGCATGCAATGAGTTATACGCAATTTGATTTTATTGGGAGATATAAACGTCTTGCTGGTTTTAACGTATTCTTGCCTATGGGAATTGATGATAACGGCTTGCCAACAGAAAGATATGTTGAGAAGAAATTGAATATTAACTCTAGATATATGCCTCGCGATGAGTTCAATAAAATCGTTATGAAAGAACTTCCGGAAGCGAGAGCGAAGATGAAAGAAATTTTCATCAGACTGGGAGAGAGTTACGATTGGGATCTTGAGTATCATACGATTTCAAAAGATTCGCAGAAAATTGCGCAATTATCTTTTCTAGATTTATACAAAAAAAATTTACTTAGCCGAAGAGAAGAGCCAACGATGTGGTGTCCTAAATGCGGAACCGCTACTGCACAAGCAGATGTTGAGCCTGTTGAAAGGGAAACAAAATTAAATTACATTGATTTTAGTATTAAAGACGGTGGAAAAATACAAATTGCTACTACAAGACCGGAATTACTGCCAGCATGCGTTGGTATTTTTGTAAATCCACAAGATAAAAGATATAAGAAATTTGTCGGCAAGAAAGCTATTGTGCCATTATTTGATAGAGAAGTTCCAATAATGAAAGATGAAAAAGCAGATCCGCAATTTGGAACTGGTGCAGTTATGATTTGTACTTTCGGTGACGTTACAGATATTAGCTGGTGGAAAAAGCATAAGCTTCCATTGCGAATAATAATTGATGAACACGGCAAACTAAACAAAGATGCAGGCGATTATGCCGGATTAAAATTTTTGGAAGCAAGAGAAAAAATAATTCAGGATTTAGGGCAGAAATTAATTCAGCAGCAAAAATTAATTCAGCATATTGGTACGTGCTGGAGATGTGCAACACCAATTGAATTTATAGTTACAAAACAATGGATGATTAAATTACTATCAAAAAGACAGGATTTTTTGAAAAGAGCTAGACAAATTAATTGGATTCCTGAATTTTATAAGGAAAGATATGATCAATGGGTTAAGAATTTAGATTGGGATTGGATTATTTCAAGGCAAAGGCATTTTGGAGTTCCATTGCCAGTTTGGTATGATAAAAAAGGTAATGTTGTTATACCTAAAGAAAGTGAATTACCAGTCGAACCTTTAACATACGTACCAAATGGATATGAAAAAGATGAATTAATTCCAGAAACGGACGTTCTTGATACGTGGATGACATCTTCCTTGACTCCAGAATTCGCATTAGATTGGGGAAAGAAAGATAATTTAATGAAATACTTTCCAATGGATTTACGCCCTCAAGCTCACGATATAATTAGAACATGGGCATTTTATACGATTGTAAAAGCGCATTATCATTTCAATAAAATTCCGTGGAGAAATATAATGATTTCTGGACATCTTTTAGATTCGAATGGAAGAAAAATGTCTAAATCTCTTGGTAATGTAATAGAACCAGATGAAATTTTAGATAAATACGGCGCGGATGCATGGCGATATTTTGTTTCCACAGTAGATATTGGTTCAGATTTAAGTTTTCAGGAAAAAGAAATACTAAGGGGACAAAAGTTAGTTACAAAACTCTGGAATGTCGCGAGATTTGCAGAAGGCAAAATTAAAAGAGGTAAAATATCTACTCATTTCATAGATAGATGGATTTTACATAATTTACATAATTGTTTAAATAAATATAAAAAATATTTTGATAATTACGATCCGATAAATGCTAGAAGGATATTAGACCAATTCTTTTGGCATGATTTTTGTGATTATTATATTGAAATGGCTAAGCCAAGACTTTATGGCAGCAATAAAAAAGCTAAAGCAGAAGCAGAAAGTACGTTATATGAATGTTTGTTAGTAATTTTGCAAATGTGGGCGCCATTTATATCACACGTAACTGAAGATATTTATCAAGAATTATTCAAGAAATTTGAAAAGACAAAATCCGTGCACATTACTAAATTATCAAATAATACTAAAGTCTATACTAAGGAAGAAATTTTAGGAAATATAGTAAAAGATATCGTAAGTGAAATAAGAAAATGGAAATCCGAGAAAAATATGGGTTTAGGTGCAGAAGTAGATAAATTAGTAGTTACATATCCTAGGGTTTCTACTAAGAATGCAAAAGAGCTTCGAAAAGAAGTTATGGCAATAATGCGAATTAAAGATTTAGAACTTAAATCTGGAAAGCTAAAAGTATTGTAGCAGTGCGTTTAAAAACGTCATTCTTTATTTATTAATATGGCAAATCAGGATGATAGACTTGACAAAAGAGCGAAATTGAAATTGCGCAAGATAGTCAGAGATCTATCAAAAAAGCGTGCGCGTCACACTGAATTCATATCTGTTTACATACCCACTGGCTATAATATTCAGGGAATTATTGATCAAATATCTGGCGAACTCGGAACATCTAGAAATATAAAAACTACAAGTACGAGAAAGAATGTTACTGGAGCACTTGAGAAAATGCTTCAAACTCTTAGACTTTATAAGAAAACACCTGAACGCGGACTCGCACTTTTTTCTGGAAATATTTCTGAAAGAGAAGGACAAATGGATTTTAGAATCTGGGAAATCGAACCGCCGGAAGAAATCAGATTAAAAATGTACAAATGCGACCAAGTTTTTTATCTTGAACCTCTTACAGAACAACTTGAAAATAAAACAGTTTACGGGCTTTTAGTTTTAGACAGACGCGAAGCAAATTTAGCTTTCTTAAAAGGCAAACATATTGTTCCAATTATGAGATTGGATTCTATGGTACCAGGAAAATTTAGAGTGGGCGGCCAAAGCGCTCAGCGATTTGCTAGAACTATTGAGGGTATGGCTAAAGATTGGTATAAAAAAGTTGGAGATAGAGCAACCGAAAATTTTGACCCTCATAAAATATCAGGTTTAATAGTGGGCGGCCCAGGACCAACAAAAGAAGATTTCGTAAATGGAGATTTTCTTTCTACAGATTTGAAAAAGAAAATACTAGCAGTTAAAAATATTGGATATACAGATGAATATGGCTTAAAAGAATTAGTTGAAAGGTCAGAAGATATTTTGAAAGAATCGGAAGCAATGATAGAGAAAAAAGTTATAGAAAAATTATTGACTATGCTTGCAACAAGAAAAGAAATGATTGCGAAAGGCGAGCAAAAAGTACGTGAAGCGCTCACAGCAGGAGCAGTAAGTGAACTAATTATATCTGAAAATATAAATGATGACATATTTGATGAACTTACGGATAAAGCTTATGAGACAGGAGCTGATGTTATTATAGTTACTAATAAAACTCAAGAAGGCAAACAAATAGAATCATTAGGAAACGTTGCTGCTATATTGCGTTATGCTCTTGCCTAAACAGAGCTGAAAGAATTCAGCGAGTCTTGCTAATGCAGGAGAATATAAATTAGCAATAAGCTTATAAAGAAACTTTCGGTTTCATAAATTATGGACATTAAACGAGAAGATGTTACTAAAAGTTCTATTAGAGAAGGTAAATATATCATGATTGAAGGTAGACCTTATGAAATAGTTGGTGCTGATTGGAGCGCTCCTGGTAAACATGGTCACGCAAAATGCAGAATCACTGCTATGGATTTGTTAACGCACGGTAAAAAACAAGTTGTTTATGCCGCACATGATAAAATTGATTGTCCAATAATTGAAAGACAAGTCGCACAAGTTCTTTCTGTAACACAAACCAAAGCACAAGTAATGAATATGGAAACTTTTGAAACTTTTGATATGGAAATACCCGAAGACTTAAAAGCGCAGATTAAGGAAGGTTCAGAGATAGTTTATTGGGATATTCTCAGTGTTAAAGTAATAAAACAAGTAAGGAGTAATAACTAAAAATGGTAAAAATTCCGGAAGCGATTGCACGATTATTTGGAAGAAAATGGGTTTGCCGAAGATGCAAAACTGTAATTAAAGGTGATTCCCAAAAAATCAGAGCTGGAGAAATTCACTGCAGAAAATGCGGCCAGCGCCATTTTAGAGCTAAATCCAAAGAAAAAAGAGTAAAGGGTAAGTAGTGTGGCAGAGAAAAGTTTTAATATTTTTAAGAGGCTCGCAAAGTGATAACCGAAATATTGATTGAATACATTACGCAATTTATTTCTGCAATTGGTTATCCAGGTATATTTATTTTAATGATGCTAGAATCTATGGTAGCTCCTGTGCCAGCCGAAGCCGTTATGCCATTTGCTGGATTCTTAATTGCAGATGGTAAATTTACTTTTGCAAATGTAATGCTTATTAGCACTTTAGGATCTTTAGTTGGCTCACTTATTAGCTATTATACTGGTTATTTTGGTGGCCAAATATTAATTAGAAAATTTGGTAAATATATATTCTTAGAAGAATATCATCTTGATTGGACTATTAGATTTTTTGAAAAGTATGGTTCAAGTACGATTTTAATAAGTAGATTTATTCCAGTTGTAAGACATTTGATATCGATTCCAGCTGGCTATGCCAAAATGAAAATAATACCATTTTTGATATATACTCTAATAGGAGCTATAACATGGAATGGATTTTTAGTTTACGTTGGTTTCAAACTTGGCGAGAATTGGAATATTATTGAAAAGTACACTAGTATTGTAGATATAATCGTAATAGGTTTAATAACGGCTGGAATAGTACTTTGGATAGTTTTACACATCAGATTAAAAGCTGTTCACAAGACAGAATAAAGACTTTTATGTTAAACTACTTTTGAATAACTATGACTGAAATACTCAGCGGTATACTTCCAGATTGGCGGCTTAGCAGTTTAGTTGATAACATACAGAATAATAGTCAAGTTCAGCCAGCATCTTATGAACCATATGTATTGGAAGAAGCGTGGGAAGTAAAAGCATTTGGAAGTTTAACACCTTCAATTAGGCGTGAAAATAGAATTAGAAAAATTAAAAATATAAAAACCGAAGATTTGAAAAAAGATAAAATCTACGAAATACAATTTGCAGAAACATTTTCAATACCTCCTGCATTCTTTGCAAAAGTCAGCCCTAAAAGTTCAATTGGTAGAACAGGAACATATGTTTTAACATATACAGATGATGGTAAATATATTAATCATTCACCATTCGGATACAATGGTAAATTTTTTGCGTATTTACAGCCGCGCTCTTTTAACATACTTCTTGAAGATACTAAATTAGTACAATTAAGATTTCAAACAATAGATGCTAAACTTAAGGAAAATGAATTAAGACGAGAGTGGGAAAAAGAACCGCTTTTGAGAGATTTAGAATATAATTTACCTATTCCTCAGAGCGGAGTTGAATTTAATTTAGACGGATTGGTTTTGAAGGCTTTTGTAAAAGAAAAGTCGGTTTATGCACCAAAAGAAAATTTTACATCAATTAATCTAATGGGGCATAATTATGCCGAAGCATATTGGACTAATCCACCAATTATAAATAATAGTTTACTTGCGAAAGAAGGCGTAACTTATATTTTAGGCAGCATGGAAGGTATGGTGACGCCACCTTATTTAGCTGCAGAATTAAGAGAATATACTGAAGCTTATATGTCATTTCATCAAGCACATATTGCTGGTTTTATCGATCCCGGTTTCGGATATAAGCACGGCAATTCCCTAACATTTGAATTTACACCATATTCGCCGATGACAATACGGCATGGACAACCATTAGGTGTTATAGATTACTTTAGAATGCTTGGTCAACCTAAAAAAATATATTCTGGAAGTTATGCGAATTCTTCTAAAGCTAGATTAGGAAAATGCTTCGTATATAAAGAAAACGCTGAACAAACACCTCTTGACAAATATTAAAGCTTTTAAAGAGACTTCAGAAAATTAGTTTATGGTTAAAAAAGATTTATTGCCAGAGATAACAATTGGATTAACAGGGCACGTAGACCACGGCAAGACAACCATAACTCACGCTTTAACTGGCAAATGGACAATGGTTCATTCCGAAGAATTGAAAAGAGGAATCACTATAAAATTAGGTTATGCTGATGCTTCTATTAAAAAATGTGCATGTAATGATGTACCTTACACTATTGATGATGTATGTTTAAATTGTAATGCTAAAACCGAGGTTGTAAGAAAGATTTCTTTTGTTGATGCACCAGGCCACGAAACTTTAATGGCAGTTATGCTGTCTGGCGCAGCAATAATGGATGGCGCTATTTTAGTTATTTCTGCAACTGAAGAAGTTCCCCAGCCGCAAACACTCGAACATTTGACAGCTTTAAAAATATTAGGAATTGAAAAAATAATTATCGTGCAGAATAAAATTGATTTACTTACGAAAGATAAAGCGAAAGAAAATTACGAAAAAATAAAAGCATTCGTTAAAGAAACATTAGGTAGAGACGTACCAATTATTCCTATTTCTGGACAAAAGAAAATAAACATAGATATATTAGTTACAGCAATACAGGAATTAATTCCAACACCGGAAAGGAATTTGAAAAAAGATCCGATATTTATGATTGCAAGAAGTTTTGATGTTAATAAGCCAGGAACAGATATAGAAAATCTAACTGGCGGAGTATTAGGCGGCGCTATTCCTCAAGGTGTATTTAAAATTGGACAAGAAATACAAATTAAACCTGGATTAAAACTTGAGAAGAAAGGAAATGTAACTTGGAAGCCAATCAGTACAAAAATTTCAGATATATTTTCTGGCAATATATCTATTAAGGAAAAAGGTCCTGGAGGTTCGATTGCTTTGTCTACAACTTTAGATCCAGCAATTACAAAATCAGATTCATTTGTTGGAAATGTAGCAGGAATAGATGGAAAATTACCGCCAGTTGTTGAAGATTTGGAATTAATACCGTATTTGTTTGAATATGTAATTGGAACAAAAGTAAAATTAAAATTATCTCCATTTAAGCAGTATGAAATTTTGATGTTAAATGTCGGCACTGCAACTACAATTGGAATTGTGCAATCATCTGGTAAGAAATTAAAATTGAAATTAAGACGACCTGTTTGTGTTGAGAAAGGTAATAAAATCGCAATTGCAAGGCAAATACAAAGCAGATGGCATCTAATTGGTTATGGAGTTGTATTGTAGATGGCAAGATATAGACGGCCAAGTATTGGCGCAGAAGCAAGGCATGAAAATAGACAAGAACGCGAAAAACAATTAGAAGGCGATCAAGTATATACTAGATTTATTAGAGACGTTGCAGTTGCTACTAAAAAGTCTCATAAAATATATGAAAGAGAGTTAATAGAAGAAAGAAGAGCTACTATAATAGATCTTCATAAAAAAGGAATTCCTGTTGCAACTATAATACAAGAAACCAGTCTAAGTATTAGCACTGTTAATAGTGTACTTGCGCGATATATGCTTTCTCAAAAACCTGAAAATTTAATTGGAGGATTAATTAAATTACCAGAATATCAAAATAAGCCTTTGAGAAGTGGCAACTATCCTAAACAACTATTTAATAATAAAGCTATATACGCGCAGCTGAGAGATACGATATCGTGGACTAAACAACAAATTGACTCTTATCTTGAGAATAATGCGGAATATCTTAATGAACAAAGATCCAACTCTATTAGAAATGAGCTTCAAAAGAGAATTGATATAACTAATCAAGATTTAGAAGAAATAGCGCAAATTGTTGGAACCCATAAGGAAATAGTTGGATTGGAATATAATTTGTTAAGTGGCGAAAGGAATAGTAACAACTTGAGTATTCTTGCGGAAAGGTATGGATTAACTAAGGAACAAATGTATGCATTAAATAATAGTTTTAAAGCTCCGGAAAACCAAACAAAAATAGGCATTAATTTTATGAGAATTGGTATGACTTTAGAAGAGAGATTCGGAAAGATACCCGCATTGGATTTTATGAACGTAGCTAAGATTTATAGAACAGAATATCTGAATGAGCATTAACTTAGTTTCAATTTCTTTTTCAGTTCTGCTTTATTTGGCACGCCAGCAAATTCCAATTTTCCGTTTATTACAATTCCAGGTGCAGCCATTATCGGATATTTCTTCAAAAATTCTGGCTTTTTTGTCACATCAATTATTTCGTATTTAATTTTCATTTCATCAAGCATCTTTTCTACGATAGCACAGCCGGTACAATCTGGTGTTGTCAGAATTTGAACTTTTATCATTTTATTTTACAAACTGTGCGGGGTTCTTTTCAAATGCCCATTGGCAGGTTGGGCTGCAAAAATAATATGTCTTACCTTTGTAGACTTTCTTTGCAGCTTTCTTTTCGTCAACGTCCATTCCACAAACCAAATCTTTTGCCATATATTTCTACCACGGATACATTAATACCCAGAATAATAAAGATATTGCAAGCAGCCAAGCAAGTTCTTTTGCATTACGCTCTTTATAATAATGCCA
>JBBSXK010000021.1:0-14370 GCA_038045805.1 Nanobdellota archaeon
TCATAATTTCAGGACCATTAATTAAAATAAAATTAGCTTCTGATTCATTTGCAACTGCTTTTGCCAAAAGTGTTTTTCCAGTTCCAGGCGGCCCATATAATAAAACTCCTTTTGGCGGCTGAATTCCGAGAGTTTCAAAATTTTCTGGCTGCTTCATAGGAAGTTCTATCATTTCTCTTACTTTTGTCAGCTCTTCTTTCAGTCCGCCTATATCTTCATACGTTACATCAGGAACGCGCTCTTCCTTTAGCTCAACTGCTTCTGGTTTCAAATCAATTTCCGTATCTGCTGTTATTATTACACTTTCTTTAGGACTGGAATTTAATACTAAGAATTTAATATCTGCAAAACCGAATGCTAAATTAAATTCATCTTCGAATGCAAGTCTAAAAATATCTTCAAAATTTCCCGAACTTACAGTTCTTCGTCTTCTGTTTCCACCAAGTGAAATTATATCGCCTTTGCGCACAGGTCTATCTTGCAAAGCTCTTTTGAAAATAGATGGATGAGCTTGAAATATAACTCCTTTCTGAACTGGCGCAAGAGAAATCATTTTTGCTGCCTTAACTTGGCAAGGTCTTATTGTTACATATTCGCTTATTGATGCCCCTGCATTTCTTCTTACTAAACCATCCATTCTAATTATTGCTAAACCAATATCTGCCGGAAATGCTCTTGCAGCAATCGCGACAGTTTTTCTTGAGCCTTCGAGCTCAACAATAGATCCTTGATGAATACCTAAATCTTTCATAATTGCAGAATCTAAACGTACAACTCCTCGATTTACATCATCTTGTGAAGCTTCAGCAACTTTTAACTTGACTTCCTTTTTGCTGTCGTCATTAATTTTGCTAGAATCTGCTGTAGCTGCCATCGTGATAGAGTTTATAGAGCCTTAAAATACTTTATGAGTGGATGCTCTCATATCTACTTTAATTTCCTTGTTCTAGTTGGAGATTTAATCGTTACAAGCATATCTGGAACATATTGTTTGGCGTAATCAAATGCCATATTTTCATACCCTGCATTCAATAAAAATCGTACCATATCATAAGCGTCTTTAGTTTTTCTTTCTGCTCTTACTTTGCGCATATAAGCAGCTTTCTTAACTTTTACTTCGAGCTGTTTATTATATTTCCGCATATATTCTTTTTTATGCTCGGTGATCATAGTAAGTTTATACTATTACTTCTTTTAAACCTTGCGAGTTCTAGTGCTATATGCAAAAAACGTCTTCGGGCTCACCTATATTAGATGAATTGCTAAATGGCGGATTTGAGAAAGAAGTAATTACAACAGTATATGGGCCTGCAGGTTCAGGCAAATCAAATATTGCAATGATTGCGACTGCTTCAGTTATAAAGCAAGGCAAAAATGTAATTTATATTGACACCGAAGGTGGGTTTTCTGCAGAGCGGATGAAACAGCTTCTTCCATATGATTACGAACGAATTATGCAAAATATAATTCTTCTAAAGCCAATAAGTTTTGACGAACAGAAAAAACATTTTGCAAAACTTAATGGTGCTGTCGATAAAGATAGGATTGGACTTATAGTTGTTGATTCGATAACAATGCTTTACAGACTGGAAAAAGGTTCTGATGAAGAAATTAGAACAACAAATAAAGAACTTGCAAAACAGCTTTCGCAATTGTCTGAAATTGCGCGTAAGAAAGATATTCCAATCTTAGTTACCAATCAAGTATATGCGGATTTCAAAAAAGAAAACAGTTTTCATATGGTTGGTGGAGATTTGTTAAAATATTGGAGCAAAGATATTGTAAAACTTGAATTTGAAAATAATTACAGGCGTGCAGAAATTGTTAAACACAGGTCTATTCCAGAAAGAAAATGCATAACATTTGAAATAAGTAACAGCGGCATTTATCCAGTGCAGCAAAGAAAGAAATTCAGTCTTTTTTAGCAGTCTTGTTTTTACCCCAATCTTTCTTGCTTGGACATTTATGATTCAAACACATTTGATAATGCCTTTTAGCTGCGATTTTAAGCATTGGGAATTTGCATTGCTCACAAATCTTATCTATTCTCACAACCGCTCCGTGTTGTGGCAATGGATACGTATTTTTGCATTTCGGATAACCATCGCAGGCGGCAAACTGCTTGCCAGTTTTTTTAGAATGAACAATCCTAACATTTCCGGTATGGCATTTATTACACTTCATAAGAAAATTAGCGGTAATGCGCATTTCGTGCAGAGCTTCTCCAAGCTCATTTCCTATGTTACTTCTGTGTTTTTCTATATTATCAGAGATTTTTATTAAAGTTTTCCGCGCATTTTCTAAAACAACTTCGCTCTTGAGTTTATGTGCGCGGATTTTTTCCATATCGCTTTCAAACTTGCGTGTCATTTTCTTATCAAGAATGTCGGGCGCATATTTATCGAATATTTTTACAACTTCCAAACCTAATTTAGTAACACTAATAGACTGATTAGCAACATATCCTCTCTGATAAAGCGTATCTATAATTCCAGCTCTTGTTGCTTTAGTTCCTAGATTTTCTTTCTCAAGTTGTTTTATTATTGAAGCTTGAGTATAACGCTTCGGTGCTTCTGTTGCTTTCTCTGCTAATTTAGATTTTTGATTGTAATTATCGCCTTTTTCAATCTTAGGAAATTCTATTTCTTCTCGTCTTACGTAAGGTTCATAGAATTTTTGCCAGCCTTTTTCCAAAGTTCTTGTGCCGGAAATATAGAATTTTTCTCCAGATATATCAAATGTTACTTTAGTTGTCTCGCGCAATCCAGCATCGGCAAAAACAGATAAAAATCTTTTAACAATTAAATCGTAAATTTTATTTTGGTAGGCGCTAAGAGTTCGGGGAATTTCTCCAGTTGGATAAATTGCTGGATGTGCGGGATCAGTTTTCTGTCCTTCGTTTGGTGTTAATTTACTATCTAATATTTTGAATGCTAATTCTGAATAATCTTTCTGTTTTGTTAAATCAGAAAGTAATTTTTTATAATTTAATTGCGGAGGCAGCTTTTGGGATGAAGTTCTCGGATAAGAAATTAAAGCATCTGTATAGAGTTGTTGAGCAACCTGCAGAGTTTGTTTCGGTGTAATTCTAAAAACTCTATACGCTTCTATTTGCAATGATGTCAAATCAAATGGAAAAGGCGGATTAACTTTCTGAGAAGTTTTATCTATACTATTTACAGTAGCTTTTTTGTTTTTTACCTTATTGAATATTTTCTGCGCTTCTGGTTTTTTCCAAAACTTATCCTTTTCGTGAATCGCTTCAAAGTTCTTACTACTGATACTAAGCAAAGCTAATATATTCCAATATGGTTCGGGCTTGAATTTCTGTATCTCTAGTTCACGTTCTGCTAAAACCGAAAGAGATGGGCCTTGCACTCTGCCAATAGATAATTGCTGATAGTGTTTTGTTGTTGTCGTCAAAGCATCTGTTACCGCTCTTGACAAATTAACGCCCCACAGCCAATCTAAATTATGTCTTGTAACACCTGCTTCAGCCTGACCCCAATCAAGAGTTGAACTCATATTTGCATACGCTTCTTTCAAATCCCGTGCTGTAAGAGTAGAGAATTTCATGCGCTTAGCATCTGTTTTGTGACAGATAAATTTTACAATATTTAGTCCGATTACTTCACCTTCTATATCGTAATCGCATGCGACAATTACATCTTTTGCATCTTTAGCAAGTTTTTGCAGAGCCATAAAATAAGGTTTTGAGAATGCTGATGCTTTGGTTTCGTAAGTTGGATGCCATTCTAAATCAAATGCTGGATGCTCTCCCTTATTTTTTGCCCGCAATGTGAATAAATGTCCAACTGCTGGCGCGACTATAATCTTCTTGCCTTTGTCAGAAACTTCATAATAAGATACCGAACCTATCTTTTTACGCGAAACTTTTCCTATAGCAGCTGCTATTTTTTCTGCGGCGGAGGGTTTTTCGCTTATAATTAACGTATGGGACATAAAAATCAGATATGCTTACTCGTTAATAATCTTGCGTCCGTAAGGTTTTTAAATCCCATAAAAAATAGTAAATAACAATGGATAATACGTTACCAACACGGGTAGATATAACACCAATAATTGCGAGATACCCAATACCAACAGATAGGATACTGCCACAAATACCATCCAGATTATATAATCCAAGACCAAACTATGTATCGCGAGAGAGCCGCATAAACCATACATTAAAAAGACAAAAAAAGATGGATTCGCGAAAGTCAAATCGCGCTGCTCTAACTACAGCCTTAAATTTAGAAAAAATACTAGAACTAAGAAATTCTGAAATATTTACTAAAGCTGATAATTTATTATTAGACATATATAGTTTAGGTACTAGCATTATAGATATTGATTTTGCATATATAGAACAAACGCGCAGAGGCCAAACAACTGAAGAACTTTACCTAGGTGTTACTGACGAATCAGGCCATGTTTATTTATATAGTGGTCCGGCTGTGGAAGCTGCTCGCGAAGAAATTAAAAAATACGCATTAAAATTAAAGCTCGACAATTCTGCCTGATTTGCTGGCACAAATAACTTTTGTATTTCCGATTGCATCTTCTATGCCATCAGCTTCGTGAATATGTGAACATATTGCTACATTTGGCTGAAATTTTTCTATAATTTTTCTAACTGCTTCCGAACCTTCGAACATTCCCATTTCTATTTTCGTAGCTGCTGGATGAATATGTGTTATCATAACTTTCTTTTTGCAATTTTTTATTTTTTCAAATCCTCTTTCTAATAAATATTCAATTTCATCTTCTGGCAATTGGAATATACCAATATTTGCAGAGCCGCAGCCAACTATTCCAACATCACTAAAAATTTTGTAATAGCCATGCAAATGTATTGCACCATATTTCTGAGACATAGCATCGGAAACTGCAGCGGATTCATGATTGCCTGGAAGAATTGCTAAATTTTTTACTCCTGCAAAAGCTTGAAATAATCCAGGCGTATGATTACCAAAAGTTGTAAAATCGCCGTTAATTACAACTAAATCTACTGATTCTCTTTTCGCCTGTTCCGCTAATTTCTTAGCTTGGCTTACATCTCCGTGAAGGTCACCAGCTGTTAGTATTTTCATATTATACTTACTAAA
This sequence comes from Nanobdellota archaeon, assembly GCA_038045805.1. Taxonomy (GTDB): domain Archaea; phylum Nanobdellota; class Nanobdellia; order UBA10117; family UBA10117; genus JAGVWH01. The sequence continues at coordinate 5,112 of JBBSXK010000021.1, forward strand.
TTATGTGTTAAAAGCCTAACTCTTTTTCTTAATTTCCGTAAAACCTGTATATTTATGAAGGACTTCTGGAATCTTTACAGAGCTGTCTTTTTGCTGGAAATTCTCGAGAATTGCGCAAATTGTTCTCTCTGTTGCGATTGCTGTTCCGTTTAAGGTATGCGCTATATCTTTATTTTGTCCAAATCTAACATTTAATTTTCTTGCTTGATAATCTGTACAATTTGAAACAGAAATTAATTCCCTATATTGTTTCTGTGCTGGAAACCAAACTTCTATGTCGTATTTCTTTGCTGCATTGTCATTCAAATCTTGCGCAGGAATACTTATTACTCTGTAAGGCAACCCTAATTTTTGAAATAATTCTTCTGTAACTCTTACCATATCTTCGTGTATAGCATTCGAACTCTCTGGCTTACAGAAAATGAATTGCTCAACTTTGTCAAATTGGTGAACTCTAAATATACCTTTAGTATCTTTACCATGCGAACCTGCTTCTTTTCTAAAATTAGTAGAAAAGCCGACATACTTCATCGGTAAGTTATTTGCATCCAAAACCTCATCCATATGAAATGCTGCTAAAGTTTGCTCTGCTGTTGCAATGAGATAGAGCTCTTCGCCTTCAATTTTATATAATTGGTCTTTGAAATCTTCGAGTTCTGCAGCGGCTTCAATTGGTTTATGTCTGAGCAAATAAGGTGTCCACATTGGCGTATAGCCTTTGGCTATTAGATTATCAAATGCAAAATGTATAAGTGCTAAATTTAATTTGACTAATTCGTTCTTGAGATAGTAAAATCGTGCTCCGCTTAATTCTGCAGCTCGTGCAACATCTGCTACATTTAAATCTTCTATAATATCTGCATGTGCTTTTGGAGTAAAACTAAATTTTGTCTGTGTGCCCCACGTTCGAACAACTTTAATATTTGTTCCAAGAGGCACATCAACTGCTAAAATATTTCCTATTTTATACCTTGTAGCATCACGCATTGCTAAAGTGTCACTGATTTTTACATCAAGTTTTACAATTTCGTCTGCAACATTCTTAACTTTCTTTATTTCAGCTGTTGCCGCTTTGCCCTCTTTCTTCATTTGATTAATTTTTTCAGAAACAATATTCCTTTCGCGCTTCAATTCTTCGGCCTGTTGTAATAGTTCGCGCCAGACTCGATCTAATTCCAAAACTTTATCAATTAATTTTTCATCCTTGCCTCTCTTCTTCTGAGAAGTCTTAATGGTTTCTGGATTTTCCCTGAACAGCTTTATATCTAACATAATACAACTGCAGCGCTATAGCTTAAAAACTATTTGCCTTTGATAGCTTTCATTATTTTATCCGTTTGTTTCAAAACAAATGCTTTACTTTTATTTCCATCTATTTCATAATTCGCTGATACTAAAACATCTCCTATGCCTCTTATCATTTCATCGTCATCACGCATTTTGAAAGCTACATCTGATACTTTTCCAAATCTGGCTCTGCTTTTCATTCTATCGAATCTTCTTTTCGACTCTGCTAATACAGCTATTACTAAGAACTTCTTACCATATTGTCGTCTAAAAAAAGTTACTTCTTCTGGCGTTCTTATAGAATCAAGTAAAATTATTTTTGCTTTACTTTTTCTAACTTTCTTATTTGCCCAGTCGGAAATCGGAATATCGCCATATTCTGCCCAAATATATAAGCCAACCATAGAACCCATTTCTTCGCTTGGCCGAATACCTCTTTTTTTTAAGAAATCCCAGACAAAATCACCCATATGAATTTTGTAAGCTTTGTATTTCTTTTCTATATAATCTGCAACTAATGATTTACCAGATGCTGGCATACCAACTATACCTATAATTATTTTCTTAGCAGCCATATAATAATTAAAAATTCTTAGTTTATATTTAATTCGGCTGCAAAAATAACGAAGTTATACCCATATAAAGCAGCGCAATTACAACAACCCACTTGAACCCGCCAATATATGCGAAATCAGTAAGCGCTATCATTACAGCTGCAACAATATCTATAACTGCTAGAAATGTACCGATTAAACTCATAGTAAAAAAGATAATAGTACTTTTTTAAGGTTAATCAGCCTGGCTTAATCAATTGGCTTTCATCTAAGCCACGTTTTTCTGCTTTTTCAAAATATCTCTGCTCTTGTTTTAATCTTCCAAGCTCATATTCGTTCATATCTGGCTCAATATATGACGCAATCAGAGGCAGTACCCTTTCTATTTCCAAATACATTTGCTGAAATAGTTTTCTATATGCGAAATGTCCTTGCGGCGTTGTTCTCAATGATATGGCATAAAATGCGTCCCAAACATCCATCTCTACGATTTCCGATATTCTAAAAGCGAAGTTAGGAATATACTGCAAGACTTCTGGATGGAATTCTTTACTATCTTGCAATTCGTTATAAAGTCTAATTGAGTGTATCATAGCTTCCATATATTTATCTTTCGTCTCTCCACCTATTTGTTTAACCATACGCGGTATTTCATATCCTAAAGCTGTAGTAAGAACTTGCCTTCTCTGGCTTGCGCGTCTATGTCTATGAATATCTCTGAATGCGCCATAATCCATTACGATTTCAAACTTCAATTTACCTCCATCTAATGCGTGCATTGGTGCATGTTTATACGTTCTAGTTTCTACTTTGCCTGTAAGTACGTCAATTCTATCGTGTTTGTGAACTCTATTTTCAAAGAAGGTTTCAATTATTACAAGTTTTTCTTCCAAAGTCATACTCTTAATTAAGCTATAGCAATTCTGCCAACTATGTGCTGCTGGAACTGCCTCATATAACATACCTGCTATAATTTTATCCTGTATATCGGGCGTATAATCAATTAATACTGCTGAATTTTTATCATATCTAGCATTTCCTAATCTATCTTCCAAAGATAAACCGAGCTGACGCATATCTTCTTTAGCGCACTCTCGATGTTTATTCGCATAAACATTAACTAATAGAGTTGGAAATACTTTTTCTGCTTCTTTTTTTATTTCTTGTGCGCGCTCTCTAATTTCTGCAATTTGACTAACTAACATTTCAGACAGCTGCTCTGCTAATGTTCTTGCATTAGAAATTTGTCCGACATTAGTTCTAATTCTGGTTGGTAAAATATAGCGGGCATTATCAAATGCTTCCGCTTTTATGGCTACATCCCACGCGCTATCTTTTATATCATCCGGCTTTTCTCTATTTTCTTTCAAATAATTAATTATATTTTCAAGAACATCTCTATATGCTTGCATTACTATGTGCGTATTCTCATTAAGTTTAGCTTCCCAAATTGTACCAACAAATTCCTTTGGCATAAATACTCTATCTTCTGTAAATTCTAAATAACGGGTTGATTTCTCTTGATAATCGCCAAGCCTATGGTCTTCTAAAATAACACTGAAAATATTACTTACATTTTCGCAGGCAAAACCAAGGCCGTGCGCCATATCTTTCAGAGAATCATGTCCGTATTTATCAGCCCAAATTGCAAATAATCCTTGCGCTTTAGGTCCAAGCATATCCATAAGCTCTTTGCTATCTTCGCCCGTTTCTATGTTTGTAATTTTTTGAGCCCATTTTGCGAATGACCTAGTGACTAAATACGGATGAGTCTGGCGCAATTCTGTCGCGCTCTCTGGATATAATTTATTGGTTAATTCTTTTATTTTTGCTTCAATATCAGAACTCGCTTCCTGCTGTTTTAATTCTTTGACTTGTTTTTTAATCAGTTTGTTATTTGGTTCAATTATATCTAAATTAATTATAGTATCCAGAAACATATCGCGCAAGTTTTTCTTATTTCTGGAATAAGACGCTACAAACAGGGCTGCTACTTCGAAATCTGGAAAATTTTTGAGAAAATATATATCGCTTTCTGTATTGGTGAAGAAATGTTGTAGTATCTTTCTTTCATCTTCGGTATATGAGCTAATATAAGTCATATATAGACTTCACCTAGCAAAGCATATAATAATTTATTTTGTGTGGTATATATTATGATATTAAAAGGTACATTTTGCTAAATTAAATGGATGAAACTAAAATCCAAATAATTACATTGGCTTGGAGCTTAATTGGAATTACTATTTTATTAGGGTTAAGTGTCTTCATATCGCCTGAAAAAATAAATATAATTGATGCGAATACAAAAATTGGAGAAACTGTAACAATTACTGGCGATGTGATAAAAGCATCTTATAGAGAAAATGTAAATTTTATTACTGTTAAGGATAATTCCGCAAACATTACGATAGTTTTCTTTGAAAAACCTAATTTTGAAGTTGCGAAAGGTTATAAAATATATGCTAAGGGAAAAATACAAACATACAAAAATGAACTTGAGCTGATTGCTCAGCAAATCTGGTGTATTAATTGTGGCTGAATTAATTTCATTAACAATTGCGTTAGTTTTTGGAATTTTTGCTGGAATAATTACTGGCTTAATTCCTGGCATTCATACAAATACAGTCGCTGCATTAGTTTTAGCAAGCTTAGCTCTTTTAACTAAATATTTTTCGCCATTGGCTCTCGGAATTTTTCTTATCTCTATGGTTGTAGTGCATAGTTTTGTTGATTTCATACCTTCTATATTCTTGGGGGCGCCAGAGGCTGAAACAGCACTCGGTGTATTGCCCGGACATAAACTGCTACTTGAAGGGCATGGATATAGAGCTTTGAAACTTACAGTAATTGGCGGACTTGGTTCATTTACGATTGGACTTTTACTATTGCCTTTATTTTCTTTCTTTGTAGAACACGGCTATATATTTTTAGAAAAACTAATTGCCCCAATCGTAATATCTATATCCGCATATTTTATTTTTATGGAGAATAGTAAAAGCAAAATCATATGGAGTTTTCTGGTAGCAATTCTTGCAGGGGTATTAGGAATAATAACTCTAAATGATTTATCAATTAAAGAGCCTCTTTTTCCTCTATTATCTGGCTTATTTGGAGTTTCAACGTTAATAATCAGTATGAAAGACAATGCAAAAATACCACTTCAAATTATAGACGAAAATGTCCCTTTTTTAAATTTGAGGAATTTTAAAAATTACATTAAATCAATTTTATCAAGCTCTATAATGTCTGTTTTGCCGGCTCTTGGCGCGGCACAGGCAACAATTCTAGCTCAAAGCCTTACTAAAGAGAAACATCATGAAGATTTTCTTGTTATTGTTGGCGGTATAAATACAGCATCAGCATTATTTGTCCTGTCAACGCTCTGGCTAATAGGTAGAGCTAGAACGGGCGTAATAGCTGCATTAGATCAATTCCTAATTTTAGATTTAGGTTCTTATATGCTGCTAATAGTAGTAAGTATTGCTGCTGCAGTTATAGGTGCTTATCTTACACTAACATTAGGCAAGTTTTTAGCTAATAAAATAGCAAAAATAAATTACAATAAATTTAGCATAATTATAATTTTATTTCTCATAGCACTTACTGCCATAATATCGGGCGCTATTGGATTACTGGTATTGAGCATTGCAACATCTATAGGTTTGATTGCACCATTAGTCGGAATAAAACGTGTCCACGCAATGAGCGTTATAGCTTTTCCTGTGGTTTTATATTTTATCTAAAAGCATTTTTATAACTATGTTCTTAAGTGCTAATATATGTCTCTTTCAAAACTAACAGGCAAGATGCTAAAATCAAACATAACTAGATTGGATGCTCCGGCTAAAATAACTTTTGCGATTACTTACGCTTGCAATTTCTTATGTACAACTTGCAACATTGGCCGGAATTATTTAGACGATCCTAAAGGAACACGCGAAGGTGAATTAACGCCAGACGAAATAGGAAAAATGTTCAAAAGCTGCAATGCGTCGTGGGTTCAATTAACGGGCGGAGAGCCATTTTTCAGAACAGATTTCTACGATATTGTAAAAGCTATCAAAGACAATTGTCCAGATATATATGCAATCCATACTACTACAAATGGTTACACTACACAAAATATAGTTGATAGTGTAAAAAAAGTTTTGACTTTAGGAATACCGCGATTTGTAGTTTCAATCAGCGTTGATGGCTTAGAAGAAAAACATCATGAAATTAGGGGCGTTCCAGAAGCATTCAAACACGCTATAGAAACATTTAGACAACTAAGAGACTTGGAAAACGAAAACTTCAACGTTTTCATAAGTTATACTTCTTCTCCAAATAATATGGGCTTATTAGAAACTACTATGAATGGATTAAAAAACAAGCATGGAATAGACCCAAAACATTTTCATATGAATTTATTTCACACTTCAAATCATTATTATACTAATGTAAAATTAAAAGATAAAGACGAATACGACAAAAAAGTTCTAACTGAATTACGTAAAATGCGTACAATAAAACGTGGTAATGATTTTGCAGTGGATTTTTTAGAGCATAAGTATCTTAAATTTGCCGAGGAATGGGTAAAAACCGGAAAAAGTCCATTGCCTTGTAAAGCTTTGAATTCTAGTTGTTTCATAGATGCGCAAGGTAACGTTTATCCCTGTTTAATTTGGAGTAAAAAAATTGGGAATGTAAGAGATTTTGATTATGATTTGAAAAAAATATGGCAACTTGAAGAAGCAAAAAAAGCACAAAAAATGGCTCAGAATTTGAAGTGCCCTCAGTGCTGGACACCTTGCGAAGCCTATCAAACTATTCTCGGCAATATTGGAAAAGCTGCGCTTAAGTAACTCTTATAACACTTTTCGACCAGCATCGCATATGAAATACGTACGAATAGTTGTTTTATTAGTTATCGCCTTAATAATTGGCATAGCTAATAATGGGGGCATAGCCGGCCTAACTGATAATTATTCGGTTGGCGACGATGTTAGAACTATGCTAAACGCTATGGACCTATCCGATAGTTATATTAGCGATTACACTGAACTTGGAATTCCAACCACATATTATTTAACACAATTTTACAAAATGCTTACTAATTTTATTGATTTAGTTTTGGCCACAAAAATTATGTCTATATTTCTTTATATTTTAGTTGCGTTATTTTCATATTTGCTTGCAAAAGAATTGAAACTAAAATACGCATTTATGTTTAGTCTATTAATTATATTGCAAACCGGTATTATGTTCTGGGCATTTTCGGGCGGTTTATCCAGAGGTTTTGCATTTCCGCTATTACTTGCATTTCTTTATTTCTTCATCAAGAAAAACGCACTAAGTTATACTATTATTATGACATTACAAGCTATTATTTATCCGCCTATATTCATAATCTCTCTTGGATTAATTGGTATAGACTTCTTAAGAAAAAATATTTCAATCTGGAAAGTTTTGCCCGCTATAATTCCGACAGTATTTTTGTATTACATAATTCCAAAGACATCAAAATTCGGTACGCAAGTAAGTTTATTTGAAGCTATTCAAATGCCAGAGTTTTATAGCAGCGCAAGAGCTCCTGTTTTCAGGGGAGAAATACCATTTACAAATTCTATAGCCGATACGTTGCACTCTATATTTAATTCTTATAACTTTAACATAAGTTCACCATTTTATTTAGACGCATTTTTCCTTTTAGGCTTGTTTGCACTTCTAGCTTTAGTGATTTTTTGGAAACGAATTTCTCTGCCTAAGGAATTAAAATCTATGGCCATTTCAAGCCTAATTTTATTCGCGTTATCGTTTATTTTATTCTCAAGACTTTATTTGCCATCGCGCTATATCGTATTTACATTTCCAATAATCGCGATTTGGTATATTTGTAAAGGACTAGAATTAAGTTTAGATAAAAAAGTTGCGGTAACTAACTTTATAGTTTTATTGCTTGTAATATTACTTACATTTACATTTTATACGCCTCAAATTCAAAACGGTCTAACAACTTGCGACGATAAAGAATTATATGATTATTTAGAAAAATTACCTAGAGATTCATTGATAGCGGCGCATCCTTATACCTCTGACTGCATTCCGCTATACTCTAGCAGAAATGTTTTGTTTATGGATGAATTAAGCCATCCGTATTATAAACTATATTACGAAAAAAGCAAGCTACAAATTACAGATTTTTTAAATATGTATTATTCAGATACTTATAAAGTGAATCAATTCTGTACTAATACTGGAATTAGCCACATAGTAGTCGATAAGCGTCACTTCTCAGAAGAATACTTGCAAAAAGGCATACTTTATAGAGAGCCATTCAATTCGGATATCAAAATTGGCGATAAATTTTCCATATTAACAACATACACCACAGACCTTAGAGATTTTAAAATTATAAAATGTCCATAACGTTAGTATTTTATGCATTTGGTTTAAACGAATTTCATGTCAAGAGAGCGAGTAACAGTTGTAATACCAACGCGCCACGAAGAAAAATCCATTGCCGAGGTTATAAACAACTCTAAGAAATACTGCGATGATATATTAATAGTAATAGCTAAAAATTCTAAAGACAAAACTTATGACATAGTTAACAATCTTGGCATCAAAATAATACGTGATAATGGAAGAGGCAAAGGCGATGGTATGCGCTGCGCAATAAATTCTATTAGTAGCGGTATTATTGTATTTATAGACGCTGATGGTTCGCACATAACTAAAGATATGCCATACTTAATCGAGCCGTTGCAAAATAACGAAGCTGATATGGTAATCGCCTCGAGATTTCTTGGTGGAAGCGAAGAATTACATGGTACATTTGGTAAATTTTTGAGGATGTTTCTAAGTATGTCTATAGCACAGATAATAAATTGGAGATTCAAAACTGCTATTGGCGACACGCAAAATGGATATCGTGCCATAAAAGCCAGCGTTGCGAAAGATTTGAAGCTAGAATCAGATATATTCGATATAGAAACAGAAATGGTAATGAAATGTTACAAAAAAGGCTATAGGATTTTAGAGGTTCCAAGTCGGGAATTAAAAAGATGTCATGGGGAATCCGGTATAAATATAACTAAAATGGGTTGGAGATATTTAGCAACCGTATTAAAGAATTTATGAAAATCATATTAGTAACTGGTGCTACTGGATTTGTCGGCAAACATTTTGTAAGAGCAGCCATAGACAAATACAAAGTGTTTTGTTTAGTAAGAGAAACAAGCGATGTGAGTGTTTTGCCTGATGGTGTTGAATATGTATATGGAGATTTATCAGATAAAGAAGCTTTACGCAATGCAACAAAAAATATTGATTTCGTTGTGCATTTGGGCGCGAGCGTTCAATCAATCAGCAAAGATGTAAATTACAATACAAATGTTATTGGTACAAAAAACTTGACTGAAGTTTGTAAAGAA
>JBBSXK010000022.1:0-14243 GCA_038045805.1 Nanobdellota archaeon
AATATGTTCTTTATCTTTATCAAATCCGTATCCTTTTTTAATGCACCACTGCGCTCCATCTTGTGCAACATCTTTCCAATCTTTTCCAGAAATTCTAACAAAGCCTTTTCGTCCGACGCCGGCAGGAACTAATCTAAATAAGCTATCAACCAGCTGTTTTAATTTAGGTTCAATTTCCTTTAATGTAAAATCTGTTTTGATTAATCGCATTCCGCAATTTATGTCGTATCCAATTCCTCCAGGACTTACAACTCCTTTGTCTAAATCAAACGCTGCAACTCCTCCAATTGGAAAACCATAACCCCAATGCGCGTCGGGCATTACCATTGCCGCTTTTACAATTCCAGGTAAAGCCGCAACATTACTAATTTGTTCATAAACTGCTAAATCCATTTCATCTAATAATTTCTTAGATGCAAAAATTCTTGCTGGCACCTGCATCTTTGGCTCATCTTTTTTATAATCTTTAGAAATTTCCCAAGAATAATCACTCAACTTCTCTAACGGAGGTCTCTTCGTTGGCACTTGAAACATAGCGCAAAACTATGTTTTAGCGATATAAATGTTTCTTAGAGAGATGCTTTGTGTAAAAAGTTACACGTCTGACGCTAGTGGGCATCAATGTGATGCCCACAAATTTTACACAAAGCCTTAGATAGAATTATTTCTATATATCTAAAACAACTATAGCTGTATATTTATTTCCTTTCTTCTCCAGCTTGAAATTATGCCACGTTGCTGCTTTGACATCCGAACGAAGAAGGTGCCTGTTCATTTGCAGGGGTTCGCCAGCAATCTCTGCAGTCAGCAAGTAAGCATCTTCCTTTTTTTTGATGTCGACTTTGAAACCACTAATTAGCATAGATTCTGCATCCTTATAATATATAATTTCATTAAGAAAATTAATCAAAAGCGTACTCTCATCTTTAGCTCTAAGTCTGATTGGCTTTTTTAATCTCGGCTTTACTGTCTTCATATCGACCATAGTATCCATTAAAGCCATAGCGCAGTTTTTGAATACCTCATTTAATGTTTTGCCCGTAGCTTCAAACGCTATATCTGCTGTAACTGAATTTTTGAGAAACTTATAGGGCTTTTCCTTTGCTGGCATCTTATTTAGAATAGGCAATTTAATAAATAGTTAACGGATAAGTTATATACGTGCCGTCATCGGATAACCCGGTATTCCGTCCGCCTTGAGAGCGGATGCCCGTAAGGGTGTGTAGGTTCAAATCCTGCTGGCGGCGTTCTCATTTTTATTAAAAAGAAAAAATAAGTCTAGTAAGCTGGTATTACACCGCTTACCAAAATTATAGCCATTACTGCTAAGCTAATTAAATAATATAGGGATTTAAACAAAACATCATTGAATTTCTCCATACCCCATACTACTTTACTGAACTGCACCGTTGCGATAAATCCAAGCCAGACCCAGAAAGCAGTCATTATAGCGCCTCCATAATCTGCTGTTGCTATGCCAGCTGCATTAAGGATAACAGCTAATACTACAGCCATTATAGCTGCTAATAAGTATTCGCCAACAGATCCTGTCAACATACCCTTATGTTCAATTTTAGCGCCTTTCATCATCTTCTTGCCTAGTAACATATACCAGACATAACCAACGACAAAACTCGCTATGGCTGCCACAATAATAGCTAAATAGTTTATGTTAGATATCTCCAAAGCCATAATTAAATTGCTTGTTGATGGTATAAATATCTTTTTAAACCCAAAACTAGCGGTAAATATACTTACAATGGCTACAAAGAAAGTTGGCTCAACAGGACGCTGGGGCGCAAGATACGGATTAAAGATAAGAAAATCGGTATTGAAAATCGAGCAGATACAAAGAAGCAAGCACAAATGCCCTTTCTGTGAGAAATTAACAGTCAAAAGATTAGCTGTAGGTATATGGTTTTGCAAAGCTTGTGAATCTAAATTTGCGGGAAGAGCATATGAGCCTGGCGTAGATCACGCAGCAACTCTTCCAATGCTTGTAGAAGAGTCTATTGCGGTAGAGGAACAATAATGTACAAATGCTTTAGTTGTCAGAAAGAATTAGATATGAAGGATGTAGAGAAAAGAGTAATCTGCACTTATTGCGGTTCACGAATAATTGTAAAAAAGAGACCTATAATGAGCAAGAAAGTTAGAGCTCGCTAATAATGTTCATCTCAACCATTGAAATTTCTGGCAACAAAATAGATTTGGATTCTTACTATAATGCACTTCTCCCAGAGCAGGATTTCAAAAGCGAAAGAGCGACTTACGAGCTAAAGAAATCAGGCAGCAAACTAATAATAACAATTAAAGCCGAAGATGCAACTTCCTTCAGAGCTGTTACAAATACAATTGCGGGCTTAATTGCAATTGTGGAAAAAAGCATTTCGGAAGTTAACAAGCGAATGTAAAACCTTTTAACCTTTAATTTAGCGTTTTTATTATGGCTATAAAAAAATCAGAACAGGATTCGCAGAATAAAATTGCAGAACTGCAATTGCTTCACCAGAGATTAAATATTTTCGGACAGCAAAAACAGCAGCTGCAGATACAATTGCTTGAAACTGATAATGCTCTAAAAGAACTTGAAACTTCAAAAGCTCCAGCTTACAAACTTATTGGCGATTTGTTAATCGAAAAAAATCCGGGCGATTTGAAAAAAGAATTATCCGACAGAAAAGACGATATTAGTATGAGAGTCAAATCCTTGGAAAGCCAGGAAAATAAGACGAAAGACAAAGCTATGGCATTACAAAAAGAAGTTGCAGCAGAACTTCAATAGTTAGCAAAGCTTATAAGTCATTCAGATTGAATTTTTACTAATGGAGATTAAAATGGCTGATTTATCAGAGGTCAATGAACTGCTCGATAACCTTTCTAGCGATAATTCTCTCTCAAAAAGTGCTAGATTAATTTTAACAGAGATAAAAGAGGGCTTTCAGGATGATGATAACATCTCAATAAAGATAGATTCTGCTCTGCAAAAGGTCGAAGATTTGAGTTTAGACCCAAATATCAATTCATACACAAGGACCCAAATCTGGAATCTTTCTAGTTTATTGGAAAGTGTCCAAGAACACTAGGACTATAACCATTAGACCGAATTATAGAAATATTTATTAACAACTGCAAAGACAACATAGTAATAAAAGGTGTAAAATATGGTTTGGGATGCGTTCAAGAAAAAATTAAGCGCGGTTATGAGTTCTGAAAGCAAAGTTGAGCTTGGCGAAGACTATGTCGAGCTTGAAGCTGAGTTAAAAGACCCAAAAGCTAAGGTTCTAATTAGACCATTCACATTAAACAAATACGATGACATCAAACAAATTCTTGCTGCTATAAGAGAGGGAAGTACCATCTCAATACTAAACATCGCTCCTCTAAAGGAGAAAGATGTTTCTGAATTGAAGAGGGCTATTGATAAATTAAAGAAGACAATCGAAGCTAATGAAGGTGATATCGCTGGTTTTGGAGAAAACTGGCTAATTGCCACACCAAGCTTTGCAAAAGTATGGAGACAATCTGAAGAAACAACGACTCCACTTCCAGTAAACGATGATTTGGAAGATTAAACCTATAGTTTCTACAAGATAACATTTTTATACTAACTAATTCATTTGTTTTTATGGTAAATGGTTTGGCTCCTGGCGAGATAATCTTATGGGCAGCAGTTATTGGATTGCTAGTAGGAGTTATCTGGAGTTTAAGATATATCGTGATAATTGACAGACGGATTGAAAAAATAGAGAAGCATGTAGAAACTTTAGTTGGAAGACGAAGCGGAAACAAATTAAAACGCAAAGCGTCTAAAAGAAAGCGCAGATGAATACTTTCGTTTTTGCGTTACAAAATAGACCTCCATCGTTGATTGAATTGAAAGCTCTTTTCGAAACTTATAATTTTAAATTTAATTTATTAAAATCTACTGACGAATTAATAATTGTTAAGTCAAATGCCGCAGAAGATGATATAATAAAAATATGTGCACGTTCATCACATATAAAAGATGCGAGTATTTTGATAAATGAATTAAAAGATTTACGACTAGCAACTCTAAATAAAGTAAACTGGGGTTTTGTTAAGAATCCTTTCGCGGTAAGAGTTCACGATTTGCTTGAAAAAGAACACGCTGATATTGAGAGGAGATTAGCTTCTCCAATTTGGAATTATTTAGTACGAGCAGGACAGAATCCACGGGTTAATTTAGAAAGGCCGAAAACTATTATTCATTTCATACTTGGTAAAAAAATATTTCTAACTAAAAAACTCTGGGAAAACGAATCGGGAAAATACAAAAAACGCGAGCCAAATAAACGCCCTTCTTTTCATCCTACTACATTAAAACCTAAAATGGCTAGATTGCTAATAAACCTAGCAAGAATAAAAGAGCGGGAACTTTTACTCGATCCATTTTGCGGTGTAGGTGCAATTCCCATAGAAGCTGATCAAATTGGCATACATACGATTGCATCTGACTTCGATCCGAAAAGTTTGAGCGGTGCGAAAGCGAATGTTAAATTCTATAAAAATTTTGGCAATGTAAATTTTCTGAAATGCGATGTAAAAGATTTGGATAAACATCTAAAGCAAGTTGATGCGATTGCGACAGATCCTCCTTACGGTAGAAGCTCGCGAGTCGGAGCAAAAAGTCTAGCCAAGCTCTATCAAATTTTTCTAAATTCTAGTGCAAAAATTCTTAAGAAAAAAGGGCATGTAGCTTTTTTATATCCGCATTATGCTAAAATTAATAAATTAATTAATAGGAAGAAATGGAAAACAGTTGCCAAATCTGAAATTTACGCGCACGGCGGATTAACGAGAAAAATTTTAGTTCTAAAGCTCAAATCTGCGAAGGTTTAAAAATGATCAGCAGTTCTCAAAATTATGGTGGAACTTAAACCAGAAGAAGCTAAAAGATTAGAAAATGCTAGCTATGAAATTGTAGGAAAACATTCCGCAGTTGAAGTTTGCCACTATACTAAATCTTCTCTTTTAGGAAAAGCTGGTTGCTACAAAAAGAAATTTTATGGTATTCAAAGCCATCAATGTGTTCAAATGACGCCTGCTGCAAGCTGGTGCGACCAGAAATGCAAGCATTGCTGGCGAGCAAATGAAAAATTCCAAGGCAAGAGTATGGATGACGATACAGACGAGCCAGAAGAAATAATTGAAGGCAGCATCAAAGGCCAATTAAGAAAGCTAACGGGTTTTGGCGGCAATCCCAATGTTTTGAAAGATAAATTAGCAGAGGCGCAGAATCCAAAACACTTTGCAATTTCGCTCACTGGCGAACCTACTCTTTACAATAAGATGTCTGGCTTGATATCTGGCTTGAGAAACAAGAATATGAGTTCATTTTTAGTTACGCACGGACAGCATCCTGAAGCACTTGAGAAATTACGGGATGAAAATTCTTTGCCAACGCAGCTTTATATTTCAATGGAAGCTCCTAATAAAGAATTGCACAAAAAGCTGGATGTACCTTTGCTGAAAGACGCGTGGGAAAGAGTTGAGAGATCTTTTGAACTACTTCCAACTCTAAAGTGCAGAAGAGTTGTGAGAATTACATTAATGAAAGGCTTGAATGATTTAGATGACTTAATTCCACAATTTGCAAAACTAATCAAGAAAGGTGATATACATTTTATTGAAGTAAAATCATATATGCACATAGGCGGCGCAAGAAAAAGGCTGAACTTTGAAAATATGTTGAACCACGATGAAATTAAAATATATTCTGAAAAGCTAGCAAAAGAATTAGGGTGGAAAATAATCAATGAAGCTCCGAGCTCAAGAGTTTGCTTAATTGCAAAAGAGAATTACAAATGGCGAGTAATGCCATTTGCAAACAAACCTATTACTGAAATAGAAAAGATGCCGTTCAGTGAAATAATGGCAACGTAAGTAATAAATAGCTAACTAAATTCTCTATACTGTTATGAAAGCTATTGCTACCACTATTCCAAATGTTAAAAAAAGTACTTCCTTAGTTATTACAGAACCAACACTTTCAGTAATAGTTCCGGTTTATAATAATCCTGAAATGCTACGAAAGTGCTTGGCTTCCATTTACAATTCCGACTACAAAAATTATGAAGTTATTGTAGTAGATTCTGCCAGTCCTAATAAAGCTGTTTTAGATGTTGCAAAAGAATTTGGCTGCAGATTAATAAGACTAGAAGAAGATGACGGCGTTGCAAATGCCAGAAATATTGGTGCAGATAATGCGCGAGGCGATATATTAGTTTTCTTTGACCCTGATATAATTTTAGAGAAAAACACACTGATAAAATTTGCAGAAGCTCATAAAAATCCGCAAGTGAAAATTGTACAATGCCAAGTTGGGAACAAATCGCTGAAGCCTGGATTTGCAGCAGATATTATCGCTGTCATTTGGGAGCATCAGCTAAACGAAATGCATCCAAATCCATCTTTCGTTTCGACTATGGCATTTTCAATAGATAGAGAAGTGTTCAAAGAAATTGGTAAATTTAACATTCAACTCGGAATAGGAGAAGGCGGCGGCGGAGAAGAATTTGAATTCGGAACAATTGTAAAACAGCATAATTACATAATATATCAAGATAATTCATTTAAAGTTCACCATCATTTCCAGGATTTCTGGCCAAGATTCAAAACTTTATACAAGAGAAGCTACGTTTATTCTAGGCTTTTATTAAATAAAGAAATAAATTTGAACAAGGGAAACGGAACTAAAAATCAAGGAATTAATTCTCTTTTATCTGTTTCTCTTCTGCCAATAATTGCTCTTTCATTTTTATTTCCTGCATCATTAATAGGAATTCCTGCAATTTTACTAGGGCAAATAGCGATTGAGTCGCGAATGTATGAGCATATACTAAAAATTAGAGGTCCAAAATTCTTTTTGACGTCTATACCTTTGATACACTTATGGTATTTGGCGCTAGGCTTTGGTGTAACTAAAGCTGTTACTGATCACTACACTAAGCAAACTATAAGCGCTTTGACTTGGGGAAGTTTTTTCATATCAGAAACACCAAGCTACGTAATATTTTATGTTAATGCGGTCTGCAATGCAAGATGCAAACATTGTTTCATAAATTGGGACGATACCGAAAAGCTAAGCAAAAAAGCTCTTACGTTAGAAGAAATTAAAAAAATCTCTAAGAGTTTTGGCAAAGTAAAATATATGAGTTTAACCGGCGGCGAACCTACTCTGCGGGCAGATTTAGCTGAGATTGCGCGGGAATTTTATAACAATAACAAGCTCGAGATTTTGAATCTCATTACAAATGGATTTGGTCCAAGGAAGATTATCAAAGACGTAAAGAAAATTTTAAGATACTGTCCAAAGATGCATATACAAGTACATTTCTCTATTGATGGTATCGGCAAACAGCACGACGAAATTAGAGTAGTAGAAGGTGGTTTTAATAAATTGCTTGAATCAGTTGAGCAAGTTAGAGCTTTGCAGAAACATTATCCAAACTTACACGTAGGTATAATTACGACGTATTCGAAATTCAACAAGCACAACATCTACGAAATAATTGATTATGTTACTTTGAAGATGAAACTGCCTTTGTATATGAATTACGTAAGAGGTACTACATATGATAAAACGGCTAAAGACATCGATTTGAAAACTTTCAAAGAAGCGAGTAAAGTTGTGGCTATTAGAAATACACAGCTACAGAAAAATAAATTTCCAAGACCGATTGATGCAATGAATCATTTAGCTCCGCAATTAATTACAAAGCTCGAAGAAACAAATGAATGGCAAACCCCTTGCAGAGTTGGCAGTAAAATGATAGAAATAGGCCACGATGGAACTATATTTCCGTGCGAAATACTTAACGTCAATTTCGGACTTATACAAGACTTCAATTATGATATAAGAAAAATACTTTCACAAGACAAAGTAAAGAAATTTGTTAAAGATATAGTTGATGAAAAGTGCAAGTGCACTTGGGAGTGCGCACTAAAGAATAATATGTTGTATGACCCAAGTAAATATCCATTGCTTGCAAAGGAATATGTTAAATTACTAATAAAGAAGACTTAACCTTTTAAATCGCCTTTTTAGTTTACTATTATGATACCTGTAAAAGATATAGATGTAGGAAAAGCGACTAGCGTCAAAGAACTTATTAGGCAGTTTGATGAAGCTGGTGGTTTTAGCGCAAAGAAAGTAGCCGAAGGCGTAACAATCCTAAGAACGATGTTCGCTGACGATAACTGCACAAAAATACTTAGCTTTCCAGCCGCAATTATTTCTACTGGTACGAGAGGAGTTGTGAAAGATTTAATAAAACAAAAGAAAGTAGATGTTATAATTACAACATGCGGGACGCTTGATCACGATTTAGCAAGAGTATTTCAGAATTACTATCACGGAAATTTTATGATGGATGATGTTCAATTGAGAAAACAAAATATCAATAGATTAGGTAATGTATTGGTGCCAGACTCGTCCTACGGCGAAGTAATGGTTGAACATATGAATAAGATTCTAACAGGACTTTGGAGCAATAGTGTTAAGGAAATCTCAACAAAAGAATTATGCTGGGCAATTGGAGAATATATTTCAAATACAAGTGAGAAGCGCGAGGAATCAATTCTTTACTGGGCTTGGAAGAACAAGATTCCGGTCTTTATTCCTGGACCAACAGATGGCTCTGTCGGCTCGCAAATTTGGATGTTCTCTCAAAAGAATGATTTCAAATTAAATATACTAAAAGATGAGCAGGATTTATCAAACATAGTATTTGATGCAAAATCATTAGGCGCACTGATGATTGGCGGTGGTATTTCAAAGCACCACACTATTTGGTGGGCGCAGTTCGGCCACGGCTTAGATTACGCTGTTTATATCACAACTGCTGTCGAATATGACGGCTCTTTGTCCGGTGCGCAGACAAGAGAAGCAATAAGCTGGGGCAAGCTCAAAGAGAAAGCTAAGCACATAACAATAGAAGGCGATGCGACAGTTCTATTGCCATTGATGATTGCTGCCATTTAGCTCTGGTATTAGATAAATTTATTTAGTCAGTCGTGTTTAGAAAAGATTATTAACCCTAAGAATGATTTAAGCCTATGGCTGAAAAATGTCCGAAATGTGGCAGTGTCGCTGTATCAGCGAGAAATATTTCTATGCCTCACACTAAGCAAATTTTTCAAAGGAAAAAATGTTTAAACTGCGGAAGAGAATTTGAATAGTATGGGATTGAAACAAGTTATTGTTTTACGAACAGATTTAGCTATTAGTAGAGGTAAGGCTTGTGCACAAGCAGCTCATGCTTCTGTTTCAGCTGTAATTAAAACACAGCAGCACGATAGAGTTTTCAAAACAGAATTAATTAAAAAATGGCTTAGCGCAGGCGCTAAAAAGATTGTCGTACAAATAAATTCTGAAGGTTCTTTGCTAAAGTTAGCAGATTTATGCGTTAGAGCTGGATTAAAGCACGCAGTTATCAAAGATGCGGGCGAAACTGAACTTGCTCCTGGAACAATTACTGCTCTTGGTATTGGTCCAGATGCAGAGGAAAAAATTGATAAGATAACTGGGGATTTAAAATCACTTTAATTTCGCTCTCTTAATTATATAAAAACCAACATCGTGTTGCCAAACCTTTTCTACTTCTTCTATTTCAATTCTCTTTTTGAATATCGGACCATCAGTTACAAATGTTTCTATTTCTCCGCCTTCTCCACCTATATGTATTCCAAATTTTTCATGAAGTTTTTCTAATTCGTCTATTGTTTCTAGCGAAATTGGTTTGCCAAGCCATTCTGGACTAAATCCATCTGCAGCGACAGATGTAATTATTGCTTTAAAGCCATCCTTAATGAAATCTGTCATATATTTTCTCGGATCAAGATGCCACAATGGTGCAATTGATTTTAATCCCAAATCTGCGCAAACCGTTTCTACTCTATATCTTTGATATTCTGAAGCAACTGCTCCTGAAACAACTCCTTCGATGTCGTATTTCTTTTTGGCTTCCAATAACGCATTACGCAAATCTTTCAATTCTTTTTCTTTTATTCCTTCTGTAGTTCTAAAAATTAATGGTATATCGAGCGCTTTTGCCTGAAGTTTTACCATATCTATATTTGGAACATGAAACATATACGAAGAAGGATTTTTAGATTTCATAGAGACTAAGCAAGCTATTTCTCTGCCATGTTCTTTAGCACGGTACATAGCATAAGTGCTGTCTTTTCCACCAGAATATAGTACTGCTACTTTCATATTATAACACTGCGCTGGCTGGGATTTGAACCCAGATCATCCGCTGTCTTCAAAGAAGACTCCACGAAGGAATCTTCGTGATATGGAAGGCGGAGGTTCTACCAGGTTGAACTACCAACGCATATATATCTATATACTCTTTAGAAATCAAATTATAAGTCTAACGCTTACGTTAGCCAATGTCGCTGTCGCAACAAAAGGCTTTTCTAAGTTAAGTCGCCTTCTTAAAAAAATAAGCGTTAGCGTGCCCGACAGGATTTGAACCTGCGACCTACGGTTTAGGAAACCGACGCGCTATCCGGGCTGCGCTACGGGCACAACATAATTACACACTAACAAATTCTATATTTCCTCTGCTTCTTAAGGCTTGCATAATATGTCTGCCGAGCTTTGATTTCTTATGTATTCTTAGTTCGTTATTGCGTGTTATTTCCATTGTTGTGACTTTAGCGCCGTCTATAAATATCTCTATTGCTCTCGCATTGCTGCCTGGGAAATAAAAACCGATAAACTGCTTTGCCTCTTTAACTCTGTATTCGACTGCTCCGCCGTGACTTTGTGATTTTCCTTTTTGTTTGATTGGTATTACAACAGTCTGTTCTCCATAGGTATAAACTTCATATTCAAGATTTCCAGTTTCGAAATCTTTTACATCTATTACCGGCCGAGCTAAATCAGATTCTGTCATGCCGCTTGGCACTTTAACTTTCATAAAAACTTCAAGAACTTTTGTTATTTGTCCATCAGCCATAAAAATAATCATATCAATAACCTGCGGAATTACACCTAAATCTAATCTACCGACAAATCTTTGGAGAGAATCAATCGGCTTTGTTGCGTGCACTACTCCTGCAAGTCCAATTCCGGCTAATCTTAAATCACTATAGAGTTTAAAGTCATCGGTTGTTCGCATTTCATCAAAGAAAGTATAGTCTGGTCTGCTCAGTAACATAACATTATGAATATCATCTCTCGTTCCTAAATTTTTAGAGTATTGGACAACTTCATCTGGGACTTTCAAATCTCTTGGACTTTCAATCGTTTTAATTATCTTCCCAAATTTTAAATAGTGTTTAATTAAAGCTGCTGCAAAAGTAGTTTTTCCAGAACCAGGCGAGCCAGAAATCAAAATTCCGGATGAACCCAAATCTAACTTTTCTATTAGCTTCTTGCTTAATACATAATCTTTCAATTCTAATGTCGCAACTGGCCTAACAGCAGTAATTTCCCATCCATCTGAAAATGGTGGTTTGCAAATTACAATTCTAAAATCCTGAAACTGCACTATTACAGTTCCTGAATGATTTATTTCAATAAAAGCACCTCTTGTGAAATTAGTTTTCTCAATAATATCTTCCACAAATTCTTTTAGCTCCTCGTTAGTGCTTTTTTTATCTGAAACTTTAATAATTTCTAGATTGCCAGGAGTTCCCTTCTTTACAACTGGAATGGTATTTTCTTTAATGTGTAACGACATAGTATTCTTATCAAAGAATTTCTCTATCAGGAGTTTTTCTTCTTTAGGCGAAGCCGGCAAAATAAGCATTACTTTTATTCCAGAAGCCTCTGCAACTGCTGCTTGGACTTTATCTCCGGTAATTAAAATTGCGTCATTTCTGTTTGCTATTTCTCTTATCAAATTGTCAACAGCACCATATCTTGCACCTTTGATGTAAGCTTCTGTCGGCTTTTCTCCTTCGTAAATTAATTCAATTTTTCCGCTGCTAGCTAAATTCCTAAGTTCTTTTATTTCGTCGAGTCCAAGAAAACCTTCAGTATGATTTTGATTAGCTTGATTTTCTAATTCTGCAAGAACTGCATTTGGAATTATTATTGTTCCTTTAATCTCATTGGATTTTACAAATTCACTTATTTTCTTCTCTATTATGACAGAAGTATCTGCAACGTAAACTATTTTTTTTGTTGTCATAAACCATCCAAAGTAGAGTCAATTATTTTCTCTTCTACAAATTTGACAAAGGATTTTACCCTATTATAAGCCTTTGTAATCTCATCTCTATCTGGATACTCAGATGTCATTTTCCAAAGTAAAAGAAAATTATCAGAGAACTGCTGTTCTGTTTTTGATGCTTCATTTAATTTATTTCTAAGTAATGCTGGAGTAACGTTTTCAGTTCCGAGAAATTCACGCGCCGCCAAATTAGCAGCATCGAAAATATTCTTTAATGCAGATTTATTCATTGTATCGTCATTTCTAGACAGCAGGTAATCTGCAAACTGCAATTTCTGCTTGGCTTCATTGATCTTGGACATTTGTCATCTTAGTTATATTGTCAACACTATTTATGAATTTCTTAGTTACATTTGCATACTTTTTAATCGTTTCATAATCTAATACAGATAGAGTATAATCTTTTGTTGCTAGTACGTACGAATCGCCGCGCTTGAATTTAATTAAAGAATTTTTATTCGACTGATAAATTTCGAATAATCTTTGAAAAAGTCTGTGAAAAGTAGGATCTAAATTGTGTTTTCGTTCTAATTCTCTTTTATAAATACTCATTTGAGCTACGAAACTTGGCGGATAATCTATAATAGTATTACCTAGCTTTTCATATTCCAATAATGCCTGTAGTGCAATTCTCGCGGATGTTGCGACTTTGCTTGCAACCGATAAAAGAAACTTTGATTCTTTAACCATAGGATAAGTTACATAAAGCAAATGATCTGCAACTTCCATCTCTTTTCGCGCAGCCGCTAGCAATTCTTCGTGTCTAAAAGTCATACAAAAAAGAACTATCGCCCGAATATATTGTTTTCTAATCTCAAGACTATTATCAGCCGAAATTCTCTATCTTAATGTTTTCCTTGGCTACATTGAGTTCTTGAAGAAGAGTTATCATCGCTTTAACAAATTCTCCCGTTCCACAGATGAAATAAATTTTATTTACGAAATCTTCGCCACAAACATTCTTTATGCATTTGGCATCAATTCTACCGCATAAACCATCCCATTCTTGTCTTGTCAGCGTGAATACAACTTTTAGATTTTTTCCGTTATTTAATTCTTCAAGGTGTTTTCTATAAAGTATATCTGACTCAGTTTGATTGCTAAAAATTAAAGTTATCTATTTGGCAGTTTTTTGTCTGCAACATATTCGAGATAAGATTTGAATGGCGTTATTCCAACTCCGCCCGCAAGCAATACTACATCTTTGAAGCTTTCATCATAAGTGAATTTTCCGTAAGGACCTTTTATACCAACTATATCTCCTTTTTTTATTTCATGCATTTTGCTTGTAAAATAGCCTGCTTTCTTGTAAGTTATATCTAAATGAGTTTTTATTGTTGGAGAATTTGCTATCGAATAAGCTCTCGATTCCTTGAACTCTCCATCTTCGTTTTTTAAAAATAACATAACAAATTGGCCTGGTTTATAGGAGAAAATTTTACCTTCTAACGGCTCTATTTGTAAAGTTCTAGTATCGTGCGATTCGTTAATAATTTTGTCAACTTTGTATTGGATTAGTTCCATTAACGTTTTTAAATCAGAAAGTATCCTTTAAAGAGTTAGCCCTTATAGCTCAGTCCGGCAGAGCAATCGTTTCGTAAACGATAGGTCATAGGTTCAAATCCTATTGAGGGCATACCGGCCAGCGCACAATTGCACAAGGTAAAAGGGAGTGTAGGAATTGCAAAGCAATTATGACCAATATGAAAGCATTTGATGTACACGCACATCTCTATGACGAGAAATTCACAGACCTAGATCAAGTTATATTGGATGCTAAAAAAGTTCTGAACGGAGTATTAGTCGCTGGAGAGCATCCTAAATCCAACAGACAAGTTTTGTTTCTTGCAAAGAAATATCCGCAGTTCTGTTATGCTAGTTTAGGTTTCCATCCAACACGAATTCCTGATTTCTCAGATAAAGAAATAGAAACAGAATTGAAATTCATAGAAAATAATTCTGACAAAATTACAGCTATTTCGGAAACTGGCTTAGATTATATGTGGCTTAAGCGTGAATTACCAAAAAATA
>JBBSXK010000023.1:0-13040 GCA_038045805.1 Nanobdellota archaeon
CTCACGCCTCCAAAGCCACCATTGGCAACCACTTTCATGGCTTCAAACAATGAAGCAGCCCGGCGGTTATTCTGGACCTGTTCCACATTATTGGGAAGATTGTTTTAATTATATAGGATCTGGCAGAGATTGGAGATATGAAGGGATAATTATATCTTACTTAAGTCTCTATGAAAAAACTAAAGATAAAAAATTCCTAGAACTTGCGAAAGAAGCTGGCGATCATTTAGTAGATAATCAATTAAAAATTGGCTGCTTTAATAATTCTGGATTTGACGGCAATCCATCTATAATAAAAGGCTCTATGCCTCATGATACAGCGGCTTCTATAGGATTAATGAAGCTTGCATTAAAGTTAAGGTATATCGGTGATACAGATTATGTAAAATATTTTCATTCTGCAAAAATAAATCTAGATACTTTTCACTTAAAATTTCTGTATGATAAAAGCGTTGATTCTTTTTTGCAAAATACTTATGATAAAAAACGATATCACGTTCCAAATAAACTCGCTACTTTAGCAGAATTATGTCTTTTATTTTATGAATTTACTGGCGATAAAAAATATTACGATATAGCGATAAAAAATGGAGATTTTATTCTAGCGCACCAAGAAAAAATTAACGAACAATTTAAAGGTGGTATATATCAAGTTGATAAAAGTCATAATAAATTGATATGTTTGTATATTGCGCGCTGTATTTCGGGCTTAGTAAAAATTTACGAAGCGTCAAAAGTTGAAAAATATCTCAATAGCGCTATTGCCGCAGCCGATTTTATAAAAACTCTTGAGGACAAATCTGGCGGATTTTATTTCGGCTATCAGCAATATAATAATGAATGGAAATTATACAAATACCCTATATGGATTGCTGGTGCAGGCGATATAGTGCGCGCTTTTTTAATATTAAAACCATATAAGAAATATAATTTAAATAAAAATATTAGCTGGATTACACAACAAATGCATAAATCTGGAAGCTTTCCTACAAGCTACGGACTTAATTTCAAAGATAAACTTATAGAAAGTTATAACGGGCCACCATCTTGCAGAGATTCAGTGCCAGCAGTTGGCTGGAACGATAAAACACTAAGATTACTTTGTATGCTTTATAAAAAAGGTGAAATAAAAGTTACTTATAATACAGAATCGGAATCGAAAATTTGTTCTGATGGAACTTATTACGAAGATGTAGATACGATAAAAATAATTGGAGATTACTCTTATGAATTTAAGAAGAATGTGAATTTTTCATCTGACAATGATTTTCAAACTCATATTTTAGATTTAAAAACTATATTTCTAAATTCAGCGAGTTTTATCAAAGCGAAATTAATTTCTTCTTTACCTAGTAATTTTAATAACAATAATAGTGCACAATAAAGCCCTATTACTAATAGAGAAAATATAATTCTTAATAACAAACTATTATCGCTTAAGAAATAGCTTAGTAACAATATACCATTTAAAATTAAAACAGATATTACTATTTTTTTAATTTTCATTCCGATAGAATTTATTATAATTATAGAATACGAAATCGCTAAAAATAAGGTATTGAAAAGTAATGCGAAAGCTGCTCCTATTAGACCATACAAACTAATAAGTATGATATTTGTTATTATGGCAAAAACAACTGATGCCGCAGTTGCATAAATTCCTTCCTTAACTTTATTTGTTCCGAGGACAAAACCCTGCATAATTATAAACATCGCATAATAAACTGTACCAAATAGCATTATTGCGAGAGGTTCGACTGCTAACTTATATTCTGGGCCAAAAGCTATTGCTATTCCTTCGCTACGGAAAAACATTGTAGGAATTAATAGAAAACCAAGTAAAATAGTATAATATAGAATTATTTTTTTCATGTAATGTCTGGCTTGTTTGAATTCTTTTTTAGTATATGATTCTACAATATATGGAAAAACTGCATTTTTAATTGAGCCTGATAAAAATAAACCTAAAAACGTAACCATAGTTATTGCTGGGACATATAATCCAACTAATTCTTTTGTAGTGAGCGCTCCCAAAACAAATTTGTCAATACTTGTAAATATTGTTATGAACGTTGACATTAATGTTATACCTAATCCGAGTGAAAACATTTGTTTGACTTCCGACCAAAAATTATATCTGAAATATTTAGCGTAACGCAAATAAGCAAAAATTGCGATGATTCCGGGAGCTATTATAGCGGCTGCTATTGCGCCCATAATGCGCCAACTAAAAACTAAAAGGAAAATTAAACCGATTACGAGCATAATTGCTTGCTTAGAAATTTCTAGCGCGGCATATGAAACAAAATTCTTCATACCCCGTTCTATACCTTGTGCTGTATGAAAAAGAACGGTACCGATTATAATTAAAGACGCGAATTTAATATAAACAGCTAAAGAAGCGTCATTGTAAACATTTACAGCGACAAAATCTGCAATTAAAAAATGTGCTACTGTAGCTAATATTGCGGTAATAGTTCCTAGAAAAAGCGCGGCTGTTACGGGTTTCGAAATATCTAAGCCTTTTGCATTATATTCTGCTATTATTTGTGTTGAAACTGTTTGGACTGATAAAAGTGCGATAATAGAAAACCACGAAACCAAAAGCAACGATAAAGTAAATGCGCCCATTCTTTCTGGACCAAGAAGTCTTGCTAAAATTAAAGTAAAAGATACCGCTAATAACTTAGCAATAAAAACTCCAGCACTCAAATAAGCGCTGCTCTGTATTATTTTCTTCAGCATAAATTAAGCGCGTAAGAAAGCTATTTAACTATACGGATCGGCATTTATGAGCGGTTTGCCTTCGTTTGTTTTTATTTTCATACTCGGTTTCATATCGTAATGTCTGCGCAAATCTGATTTTGTATAAATATTATATACGCGCTTAATTGCCCAAGGTAAATCTTCTGGATGTTTTGCTGTGTTTTTAATGAACTTCGCTACATTTTTTGGCGCCATTATTTTATTTCGCATAACTTCATCCATCATTTTTATCGCTTCTTTATAGGCTTGCTTTCTTTCAGCCGTTGTAAATTCTGGAGTTTCAAATTGCGGTGCTGTATGGTCGTGTTTAAAGTTTGAATAATTTACGACATCCTCAAATTCCCAAAGAAGTTTTCCGTGCTGCATTACATAATCCCATAATGGCGTTCCTGGAGTTGGGGCGGCATGATTCCAGCCTGTTGCATCAAAACCGATATTTTTAGCGAATTGTATTGTTTTTCTGGCGTCTTCAAGTGTTTCTTCTTCGCAACCGATCATAAAGTGTCCGCCAACAAATGGTATTCCTGCAGCATGAGCTATATCAACTGCTTTTTTAATTAATTTTTCTGTAGCTCCTTTTTTAATTGTCTTGAGCATTTTGTCAGTGCCTTGTTCAACACCAAACCATAAACTTACGCATCCAGCTTTTGCAAGTTTTTGATATAATTCCTCGTGTGCGCTTGTAACGTGCAAACCATTTGTCAAAACAAATTTAATATTAAGCTTTCTCTTAATTATTTCGTCACATATATCAATTACTCTTTGCTTATCAACTGCTGCATTTTCATCGCTAAAAGTAATAATACGATTTATTCTTCGTGCAGTCTCTGGATATTTGGTAAGTAACATTTCTAATTCATCGACGACATTTTTCGGACTTCTGCCTCTGAATGTGGCTCCAGTAACCGGGCGAGAGCAGAATGTACACGCATGCGGACAACCGCGGCTTGTCAAAACTATGAATGCGCCGTGATAAGAATCCATATCAATAATATCTCTATCAGGCCAAGGTAATTTATCTAAATCCATTATTGGTGGAGTTGGTTGATTGCGAATTATTTTTCCTTTTTTATCTCTATAACAAACCCCTGTTATTCCGGAAAGATTACTGTTACCTCCATTTTCGAGCTTTTTCATTATAGTGCATATTGTCTCATCAGCTTCGCCATAAACAACAACATCTACATAAGGCACTTTTTCCAAAATTCTTTCTTTAAAGATAGTTGCGTGTGAGCCTCCTATAAGAATTGTTTTGGTAAAAGGCCGCGCCATTTTTGCTAATTCAAGGGCCTCCTTAAACGTCGGTGTGGCTCCAGTAATAAGAACTGCATCTGGTTTTTCCTCAAGTTTCTTTTCTAAATATTCCCAAGTTCTAATTGGAGAAGTAACTTTTATATCAAAACGCAATAAATCAACAAGTGCAATGTCGTTATAGCCGCCTTTCTTTAATGCCGCCGCCAGCAAACATAATCCTAATGGCGGTTGCGTTGAACCATACGGCTGTATAAGTAGTATCTTCATAGCGTATTAATCTAAGAATAATGATATAAAATTATTGCCCTCAAGTTTTTAATGATATCTCTTTCGAAATATCTATGCAAGTGCTTTACGTAACACATCATTTCGTACCAGATATAGTTGCAGGCGCCTTAAGAGCATACAAACATTCTGTTGGGCTGGCTAAATTAAATCATAAAATAAATATACTAACTAGTAATTCTGGAAATTCTATATCTGCTGCTGAGTTTCCTCTTCCGCCAGCTTGCAATGTTAATAAGCTAACAGGATTTCACATACCATATATGCCTGCCGGATACGGCTATATAAAAAATTTTGTAAAAGCTGGATTAAAATACAAAAACGAAACCGATATTGTTTTGGCTACATCTCCTACTATATCTGCGGTTATAGCTGGCTATAACCTTAGCAAGAAACTTGATAAGCCGCTTATTACGGAAATAAGAGATCCATGGATACGCGATTTATCTTCTAAAAAACTGCAGTCTGGAGGTTCACATATTGGTAAAAATAGTTTACAAGGTTTAATTTTCCGCAGACTTCAGAGAAAAATATTTGAACACTCTAGAAAAATCATTGTTACGAATCCAGAAATAATAAAAGAAACAAAAGCGGTATACCCAACTCTAAACGAAAATAAATTTGAAGTTATTTACAATTCAGGAGATATTCAAAATATTAAAGCTCATAAATTTAATACACCTACGATATTTTGCTCCGGCGTATTATACAGAGAACGCGGTATAGATGAAATAATCAAAGCTCTAACAAATTCAAATACAATAGAATTAGTATTAGCGGGATACGCACCGGAAGAAGATATGCGTTATTATGAAAAACTCATTTACGATTTAAATCTTATAGGTAGAGTACATTTTACAGGTGTAATTTCGCCGCAAGAAGCTATAGCAATGCAGCATGGGGCAGATATTTTATTTGCGGGTCAGACCGATCCGAAATTAAATTATAATTTACCTTCTAGAGCTATCGAATATATGGCTGCAGGTAAACCTATTCTTGCACTCGCTATTAAAAACAGCGGCCTAGATAATTTAATTACTCACTATAAATGCGGCGAAGTAGTTTATGATTCAAAAGATTTGGGAACCGTAATAGCTATCTTATTGAATAAGAAAATTGCTAATAAACTTGGCAGAGCTGGCAAAAATGCGGTAAAAAATGAATTTAATTTAACAACGCAAGTAAAAAAATTAAATTCCGTGCTGAGCGCGGCTATTTAATCGAAAACTTTATCGCGATTAAAACACATGTCATTGAATTCGCAATATTTACATAACCAACTTATTTCTCTTTTAGGAGGTGTTTTAATTTTCAACGATTGTGTCAAAATCGCGGCTCTGCCTTCCATAAAATATGTGATATCTCTTTGCTGTATTTCGTGGGCTTTGATTTTACTTAGACTCAAATAAACAATTTTTATTTTTTCTATTTCTTTTTGCGTCTTTTCGTCTAAGAGAGAATAATAGCCTTGTGCTTGAAGCATATGGTGTGATTGGGGTGTATCTGGAATATTTGTTGTCGTTTTAAATTCATAAATAATATTATCGTGCAATGCATCTATAAAACCTATAATATCGAAATGCGGGAATTCTTTTTTGACGAAAACTTCTTTTTCATGTTTGGGTAAAGATTTTGAAATAAACTCATGTATGGCGTGGCCGCGGGAGAAAACCCATAATTTTTCTAAATCTAAAATTTCTTCTTCTGTCATTCTGTAATAAGCTTGTCTTAGACAAATACCAGTTACAGTGCCTACACCATAGCGTGGCCGCTCGTGTTCTGTTTTAGTTCTTGATGTCTTTTCTAAGAGAGAATGTAAAATAGGGCGTGTCAAAAATTCGATGCAATGTTGGCATACTTTAGCTTCTTCTATAGAATGATGGACGCCGGTGGGACATTGTATTTTCATATTATTTTAGCCAATCGTTAAGTACTATTTGCTTTGTTGTTTCTTTTCCAAAAACTGACTCTATTCCCTCTTTAAGTAATTTCATAGACTGCTGCATATATGGAGAAATACCTGTTATTCTCGAGAGCTTCATTGTCGCCTCGAGATATTTTTTAACAGACCCTTCTGCAATAGTAAATAATAACTTTCCTTTGCAAATAGTACACACTCCAGAGAGCGGCGGACGTCTATATTTCGCATTACATTTAACACATCTAACTTGTTGTGTCGTAAATTTTCTCAAATTACCTTTAATATCTCTGATAAAATGTTTATCAATTACTAACGCTGCAACGCCATCTAAATCTGATGCTCTAATTCTAGCTGCTAAATCGAGCTGCCCATCTAATTTTTCTATCATAGTTGGAATAAATTTATATGCTGACAGTCGTACGCCTGCATTCAGATCGTTCGTTTCGTGTGTATATTTGAATCCTTCATATTGTTCTTTTTTTCCAAGGACATCTTTAACTTGTAATACTTTAACATCCCATGGATATTTGCATTGCTCTGCAGCACGATAAAAATCGAGCGGATATTTATCTGTTATATCCATACCATGTACCTCTGTGTCAACTTCGCTAGGAACTAAAACAGTTGTCAATACCAATGGCGCGTCCATAGATCTACTTCCTCTCCTATCTGGTAAATATTTTCTAGAGAAATTCAGAAAAGCATCTAACACAAGTAGCGCACACGTTTCATCTCCATCAAAATTTCTTCTTTGTGCCGCATGCCAATATGGATGTGCAAAACATCCAAGTGTTTTTGAAAATCCGATTATTCTACCAATTATTCCAGCCGATGTATGCGGTGCTAAACCAATAATCAAGTGACCAATCAAATCTTCTTTTGTCTTAACATTATAATATTTAGGCAAATGATAATGCTTTTCTAACAAATCGTCAATAAAATTACACGTTCGCATAAAAATATCATCGGCAGTTTCATCTGGTGTTTCTGGACAGCTCGGCATTATAACATCTTGTGGCAGTATTTCGAGTAGCTGCTCATCATTTTCGAGAAGTTCTCCAAAAATATCTTTTTCGTAGCCGAGTTCTTTTAATTTATTGATTGCTGTTCCTATTTCTTTTGGTTTAAAATGGGTCAGTCCCATTTCAGTCATATCATAGCGTATAGTTCCGTCTTTATTTACGGCTAATTTGTGAACCGCTCGTAAAATTCCTTTTGAAATATGTTCTACTATTTTATCTTTATTTGTTGTACCTCTTACTCCTTTTACTAATTGTGGTGCAGGTATGTTTAATGCTTTAATTGCGGAATCAAAATAATGATTTATATCGATTCTTTGTCTCCTAAAACCTCGTGTATATGTACCGCAGCATTTATCCTCTAATGTTGTACGTTTGCATTTAACGCATACTTTTTTCCAAGTTGTTTTTTTACCGCATAATTCGCACGAAGAATAAATGGTCGCTATGTTACATTCATTACATTCGTATGTCGGGAAATCAGATACTATGGTATTTTTACTAATTGCGTCTTGAAAACTTCTTAGCCGGCCTCCTTCTCTTCCAACTGGAAATAATACTACTGGCGTTCCTTTCATTTTTCTTAGCTTTGCTTTTTCAGGCCGGCCCATTCTTGTTCCTATAAATGTGCCGGATTTATCGCGCAGCTTGACAAGCGATTTAGAATTGATATGTTCTAATCCAGTTATGCCAGAAGTTTCTTGCAGTGCGAATATTTTATTTAAAATAAAGTTCGTTTCGCTATCAAAAACAATCTTATCACTTTCGACGCTATGCTCGCAACCAATTACTTCTAGGATTCTTTTTTCTTCTGATAACGGCCGCGAATTATTTTCGGATTTTAAAAACCATCCGCGTAGAGCTGAATAATCTATTCCTGAAATATCGTTCCAGTGGTATGTATATTTTGGATGCAAAGGCGTATTAGTTTCTTCTGCAAACTTATATGCTAATTCTATATTTGGTAAAGAAATTAAATTTTTAAAATGAATTAGTAATTCTTTATTTCGTTCCTCTGAGAAAGCTCTTAGTGCGCTTTCTACTTCTAATTGCCACCACTCTTCATTATACCCGCATGGAACAAGACGCTGTCCATTTTCAGAAAAGTCTCCATAATTAACAAGTAAATCTCCGAGAAATAATATCTCTTGGATTTGGTTTTTGACTTCGTTTGCTTTAGCTTCTGTATCTAATTTAATTACATTGCCATCTTTCGTTTTGATAATTGGGCCTTCGATAGAATCGCACGCTGAAAAAACTGTTGCTTTTCCCGGCCGCTCCATTTTGATTTGTGTTCCTGTTGCAACGTAATCATTCAAAATTAACATAGTAGCTGGATGTATCGCTGTACTCGCAAACCCTGTAAAACGTGAACGCCCATATCTTAATCTAAAACCGCCGCGCCTCATCGGATAACTAAATATTGGTCTGCCAGCAACAATATCTTTCAAATAACTATCAACTGGTTTTACTGTTAAATCAGAATCTGTTTCTACTTTTGTGCCTTGGTGTATGGAATTTTTTAACACAATAAACTCGTTTAGCCAATTCCAATTTTCGAGTTCAAACTCTTTAGCCCATTTTTGTAAAGTTTTCCAAAGCTTTTCCGCTTTAAGTGTCGGCCCTTCTGTCAATACCAGCGCCATTCCACCGCGAATATTATTTGTTTCGACTCGAGGCAAATATTTTTGTTGCGAAACTTCGTATGTTTCGGTTGGATCTCCGGTAATTTCAATTCCGATATTTTTGACTACAAGTGCTATCTCGTCCGCAGTAGGTGAATATTGTCTATGTGCAATTTTAGTCAAATAATCATCGATCTCAACTTGGTATCGTTTGATTTCCTCTGGCGTAATATCGTAATCGGCGACGCCCATCTTTTTCCGGACATAATCTACGATTAAAACTGAAACTGCCGCGGCAGTGCCTCCTGCTGCTCTAATCGGACCTGAAAAATATACAGCTAAATAATCTCTATTATCTTTTCTTTTTTTGAATTTAACTTCAACTAATCCTTCCAATGGTGCTGCTACAACACCAGATGTAATGTATGCTAATCCAACTCGCGAACCGACTTCTATTGCCTCTCTCAAATCTGCGAACTGACAGAATTTTTGCTGGGCTACTTCTAATGCTATTGTGAGAGCTATGCGCCAATCTCCTGCTGGATATTGTTTCTCGAGCTCAATAATTCTTTCCGCAGTTCCTGACCGAAATAATTGCGGCGCAAGACTTGCTACAAGCGCTTCAGAACGCTGAGCGACATTCGATGCTAAAGGTATATCAACTATTGGTTCTGGATCAAAATTTTTGGCGCGCGCTATTTTCGCTACATCGTAAAGTTTAGCTGTCTCAGTAGTTAAAGTATCGAAATATTTTTGAATCCTATCTGAACAAACTATCATTTCCACTGCACTACTTAACTATATTTCCATTGGAAATGTAATTTCAAAACATTAATAATTATTGTTTAGTAGAGTAAACGCAACCATAAGGTTTATATATTTACTATATTGACTTTTCATATGGCTAATAAACGTGGAAGAATTGTTGGTTCTGTTATACGCGATAACATTATTGAACTTCTTTATTTTATGGAAAAATCTCACGCATACGAACTTGCTAAAACATACAAAAAGGTCTTTGGTCCGATTTCAATACGTTCTGTATATTATAATTTAAAAAAAGGACTAGAACTTAATGTTTTTGAGGTTAGAGATATTCAAAAAGTAGAGGGAAATTTTAGCTGGGGTACGACTGCTCAGAGAATTTGTTATGGTTTAACTAAAAGTGCAACACCTAAAGCGGATCCTAAATTAAAAGAAATCTTAACTAAACTTGGTAAATAATAACTTAGATTTAAATTCTTTAAATCCTAATTAAAATAATTCTAAATTATAGTATTAAATTTAAAAACTTAAATTTTATAAATATCCTAATTCCCCCACCCTATCATTTCATATGGAAGTTATGTAGATAGAGATAAAAGTAATAATATAGATTACTATATAGATAATATATTATTTGAATTTAATTAAAATTTTAAAAATAAATTAAATCTTATAAAATAAAACCCAATTTTATTTATGAGTTTTATTTTTAAATTATTTCAAACTCAACACCAATACCACGAAACTAAACTCCAATAGTAACAGACGGGTGAGGGTAACAAAGTACTTAGTTTTCTTCTGTAATCTCCATACGAAACAAAACTATAAATACGTCTTCTTCATTTGGAATATGGAGGTTGTATTTTAGGATTAAAATGGGTAGTCAAGTAGGTTTATCTGATTTTTTTGAACAGTTTTTGCAGCGCGAACCACTTTTTATTAATAAAAAAGTTCTCCAAAGTAATTACCTTCCAGATGCAATACTACATAGACAAAAGCAGCTTGAATTTTTAGCGAGTGTTCTGGCACCAGCACTAAGACAAGAAAAACCCTCTAATATTTTTATTTACGGGAAAACCGGAACTGGAAAAACATTAGTTACGCAGCATACGTTAGAAATGTTAACTAAAGCCGCAGAAAGCAGATCTTTTAAAATTAAAGTAATTTATGTAAATTGCAAACTCAAGAAAGTTTCTGACACAGAGTATAGAATTGTAACAGAACTTGCGCGCGCCATGGGCGAGGAGCTCCCAGCAACTGGCCTGCCAACAGACGAGGTTTGGAATAAATTTTTAGCAGCGGTAGATTCCGATGAGCAAATAGTTATGATAGTTCTCGATGAAATAGATAGATTTGTATCGAAAGTTGGAGATGAAATTCTATATAATTTAACAAGAATAAATTCGGAATTGAAAAAAGCACAAGTAACTCTTATTGGCATTTCGAATGACATACGTTTTATAGAAACAATTGATGCGAGAGTTCGCTCAAGCTTAGGCGAAGAAGATATCGTTTTCCCGCCTTATAACGCTAATGAACTTAAAGAAATCCTAGAGAAAAGAGCTAGTGCTGCATTCAGACCGAACGTAGTAGGAGAAGGCGTACTTGGAAAATGCGCTGCTTATGCGGCGCGAGAACACGGAGATGCAAGAAGAGCATTAGATTTACTTAGAGTTGCTGGTGAGACAGCAGAACGCGAAGGTTCTACTACAATATTACAGTCGCATATAGACAAAGCTGAAGAAAGAATAGAACGCGATAGAGTTTTAGAAATTAGTACAACACAACCAAAGCAATCACAATTGGTATTATATTCTATTTTGGAACTTATGCCTCTTACAGATAAAAAAATTGAGACTGGAGAAATCTACGAAAAATATCTTAGTTTATGCCGCCAGCTTAGCCAAGTAAGTCTAACGCAACGCAGAGTTTCGGATTTAATCGGTGAATTAGATATGCTGGGTTTGATCAATGCTAAAGTTGTATCAAAAGGACGCTATGGTAGAACGCGGCAAATTTATCTAACTATACCAGATGATATGGTACAAAAAATCAGAGATAAACTTAAGGGAGAATTTTTTTAATGTATAGCCAAGATAAAATTAAAGAATTACTCGATGCCGGCAAGCTGCCAACCATAGAAGATGTGTACTCAGCTCCATCTAAAGAAATAGATGATTTAGTTCATGTCGATTTGAAAAAGAAGAAATACATAACAAATAATTCAGCTGTAGAAATAGTTAAGCATTTTGATTACAAGTCTAAAAAAATTGAATTGAATGATTTTGTTGCAAGATTCCGCAATCGTTATGCTTATTTGAAAAATATGTTTTACGAGCGCGCTGATGTAACAGGAATGACATCTATTTCTAAATTAACGTATGGAGAAGAGGCAACAATAATTGCTATGATAGCAGACATACGCAAATTGCCAACCGGAACTGTCAAACTCGTATTGGAAGATTTATCAGGACAGGTTAATGCAATTATAACTACAAAAGATCCAGAACTTGCTGAAAAAATCCCCCAACTTACTTATGATGAGGTGTTAGCTTTCAGCGGTTCGCATAGTGGTGGAGTATTTTTTGTAAATGATATTTTTTGGCCAGACATACCTTACAAAAACAAACCTAAAGCGCCGGAAGATGTCTATGTTGTCTTTTGCGGCGATGTGCACGCAGGCTCAAATATGTTTTTACCAAAAGAATTTACAAAATTTACAGATTGGCTTAGAGGAAATTACGGAACACCAGATCAAAGGGAAATTGCGAAGAAAACAAAATATGTAATTGTGTTAGGAGATGTAGTAGATGGCGTTGGAATTTATCCAGAGCAAAATAAAGAACTACGAATAACAGATATTTATAATCAATATAATGAAGCACATAAATTCTTAAGTCAAATTCCAGAGGATAAACAAATAATAATAATTCCCGGAAATCACGATGCGTTGAGACTCGCAGAACCGCAGCCAGCACTTTACAAAGAGTACGCAGAAAGAATTTACGATCTGCCAAATGCTATAGTTACTTCAAATCCAAGTATAGTTAATTTACATAAACACGATGATTTTCCTGGCGTCGATGTTATGATATATCACGGATATAGTTTTGATTATTTTGTTGATACTGTCGAATCTCTTAGAAAAGCAGGAGGATATGACGTCGCAGATAAAATATGGGAATTTTTGCTCAAGCGCAGGCACTTATCACCGACTTATGGTGCAAATCCAGTTATGCCAAATCCAATTGATCCGTTATTGATTAGACACGTACCAGATATCGTATGTTCGGGACATATTCATAAGGCGAAAATAGGACAGTATAAAGGTGTAGTATCTGTATCCGGAAGTTGCTGGCAAGATACAACTACCTTCCAGACGAGAGTAGGACATACTCCGACGCC
>JBBSXK010000024.1:0-16747 GCA_038045805.1 Nanobdellota archaeon
CTCACACATTACGGCATATTTTTGCAACGCACTTATTAGAAGCTGGAGTAGATGTTAGAAAAATACAAGAGCTGCTCGGTCATGCTGATCTTTCTACAACCCAAAGATACACTCACGTCAGTGCAGCGGAGCTTAAAAAGATTCAAAGCCCGCTTGATAGCCTATGAGATATTTAGAAGGCGAAGAAAAAGAAGCAGCGATAATTTATTCACGCGCCGCATTCTTGGAAGTTATAAATTCTACCTGCGAAAAATCTAAACGTGGCGTAGTTATTGTAAAAGATAATAAGATAATAGGCAAGGGTACAAATAATCCTCCCGGTAATTTTGAATGTAATTTGAAAGACTGTTATGACATATGCAGGAATTATACAGTTCACGCCGAACAAAATGCAATACTTGATGCATTAGAAAATAATCATAATTTAGAAGATTCGAATCTCTATCACGTTAAATTCAAAGATGGAATACCACAATACAGTGGCGCTCCATCATGTGTAGAATGCAGCAAGCTTATTCTGCAAGCTGGCATCGAAGAAATTGTTTTAGAGCACAAAGATAAGGAATTTGCACTCTATTCTGCTGAAGAATTTCATTTGCTTTCTTTAGAATCGCTTAAACGTAAATAAGTCTGACTATCTTAAAGAATTTAAATTAAAAAAAATATTAAGTGCTTGTCGCAACAAGCACAAAATAAATTTAGAAAATAGTAACTATAAAACTAGTAACTTCTTTTCTTTGCGAAACAATCTCTGCAGTAAACTGGCTTGCCTTCTGTTGGCTTGAATGGTACTTCACATTCTTGGTTGCATTCAGAGCAAGTTGCTTTATGCATTTCTCTTGGGCCGAAATTGCGTCTTCCGCCATCTCTGCCTCCTTTGAAATCTCTCATTTTTCTCCTTAGCCTATTAGAAATCGTAACTGAAATCAATCAGATCGAGTTTCTCGTACGCTATAAAAACATACATAATTTAGTATTTATAAACCTTAGCATATTAGTGCATTAATGAAAAAACTGTACATAATTCTGATAGTAATACTTTTAATCTTAGCCTCAACGTATATCGGTTATAGGGTAAATACTATGGAAAATATAGCTCAAGACGGCGATACAGTAGATGTACATTACACAGGCAGTCTAGAAGATGGCACTATATTTGATAGTTCAGCTGGCCGAGAACCATTAAAATTTACGTTAGGATCTGGTCAAGTTCTAGAGCATTTCAATGACGGTATTATTGGAATGAAAGAAGGCGAAACTAAAGAAATAGTAATCCCTGCTGGAGAAGGCTATAATGCAGGTCCATTAGCAGGAAAAAAGATGATTTTTGAAGTAGAGTTAGTGAAAATTTACTAACCATACTTAATCTTTAAAGCTAAAATAAGCGTTGCAAGGATAAATGTAGCTGTATTGGCAGCTATTACTGGCCAAGCATTTAGCAATATACCATATATTAGCCACGTTGCCACGCCCGCTACAAATAACGAATACGTTATTAACGAAATATCTTTAGTAGATTTATCTTTCCACGTCTTAATCACTTGAGGCAAAAATGCTATAGTAGTCAATGTAGCTGCTGTAAAACCTATTAATTCTGTTAAAGCCATACGCTGTTCAATTGAGCGTCAATTTAAAAAGTATTGTATAAAGGGTATATTGAAAACAATTACATTTGCATTATCAACCATATCTGCAAATAAAAACGCTTATAAACAGAACTGGTTGATTGAGCTTAAATTAAAGGTGTTAACATGGAACCATTAGAATTTTATGACGTAAAAATGAAGAAGAAATTTAAAACAGACAAATACGAGATTCGTAAAAAAGATGTCAAAGGCAAACCACGCTATTTTGCAGTTTGCAAGTCTCCAACCGGAACTTATGAGTGCTGGAGAGTTGTAGGCAAAGACTTCGTTGCTAAAACGAAGTAGTTCTTTTTTATAT
Organism: Nanobdellota archaeon; assembly: GCA_038045805.1. Taxonomy (GTDB): domain Archaea; phylum Nanobdellota; class Nanobdellia; order UBA10117; family UBA10117; genus JAGVWH01. Next base: position 1,945 of record JBBSXK010000024.1, read on the forward strand.
TATATTTTCTTTAATTATTAATTTTAATTAATAATTTTAGTTTAATTTTTTGATTGCGTATAATATACATTATACGTACTTTTTCTACATAAAACTATATGTGATTAAAAGTTCTAATCGTCAGGCAAATCTTTTGATTTAGTTAAGATTTAGTAAAAAGTTTATAGTGTGGCCTAATTCCTATTAATATTGCTGCAATTACGAAAACCCACCAATAAGGCAAGATCTTGGCGGCAAAATATGCGCCAATTGGTAAACCCATTACTAAAGCTGCAATTTTTATTAATTTTATATCTATCCAATCAAATTTCTTAATTCTTGAATTCATCCAATCAAACAACATACTATTATCGGACAATATCTGTATTTAATTCTTTATAATTTCTCAAAATTTCTTAACGATAAAAATTATAAGTTTTAATCAAATCTTTTAATCGGTTAAATCTTCCTTATTTATGTGTTTATGCACTTCCATCATATTTTTATGTAATTTTGGACGGATTTTGAACATAGTTTTCTTTTCAATTTTTAGTGCTTTTACAATTTCTTTTGGCAAAGTAATGGCCCAACTGCTACCGATTTTTATAGGTTTTCGGTGATAAAATGGTTCTAACTTTTGTGACTCTAATTTTTTGAGAGCTTTTATGGCAAGATGTTCTGGAAAAAGTCTTTTGCCACAATTTCCGCATCGCTGCGCCTCTACGCGTACGTCATTGAAACTAACGTACGTTTTTTTCATTTCAATTCCGCAGTCCATACAAAATTCATTCGCCATAGCCAATACTACCTTGTTATCAATATAACTTAATTAAACTATTCATTTAACTATATATAATTTCTGGTATAACTAAATATATAATTAGTTTTACAAAATAAAAAATTGGAAATTTTAATATTAATAAAATATTTCAACTATTTTCTATATTGATATCTACTAAAAGTGTGAGAGTTTTAAAAAATACTAAGGGATAAGAACTTCGCGAAAAGAAATCCAAGAAGAGAGAATTTTAATATTTTAACCTAAAAGTTAGCCTTTTATACAAAATATCTATATACACGACTTATTTGCAATAAGGTTAGCCTTAAAAAGTGAGAGTTATACCAAAAATTACTAATATCTGAGCCTAATAGATAATACATGGCTTTAGAGTCAGGAAAAAAGAGACATGCTAGCATACGTATTATTGGGAGTAAATCCAAACACAGAGGAAAAAGTCTATAAGAAGCTACAAAAACTTTCTGAAGTAAAGAATGTAAATTTATTATTCGGAAGCTGGGATATTATGGCTCACGTAGAAGTGCAATCAGTAGCAAGTTTGAATGACTTTATGATGGATAAAATAAGAAAAATCCCAGAAGTTACGTTAACAGCTACAATGGTTGTAGCGAAGTGAGAGTTAACCAGCCTGCACAGATTTCTTAATTTTCTCTCTGTCTTTAGTAAATCTTGGCAATTGCAGCGGAGCAGGCAGCTTTACTTGCTTTGCAATTGAAATAGCTTCTAGGTAACCAATTTCCATTATTCTATTCATAATTCCTAATCTAGTATCTTCATTCTTTATTTCTTTACTAGCTATCCATTCCTGTTCTATTTTCTTTAATGCATCTGGCGTATCTGTATAAAATATTGTTCCTTCAACAATTATTTCTCCAAATTCTTCATAATTTGCTTTAAATTCAAATTCGAAATTCAAGCCAGGTTTTGATTCGCCACCAATTACTGCATCTCTTTTTACAACTTTTAGCAGTGCAGGATTAACTTTTATTTCCATTCTGACTGGCATTCTATTTTGCTGATTTCGTTCAGCGCTTATTCTATGCACGCTTTCTCCAACTATAAATCCCATAAATTCAACTCTAATGTTAGTTTTAAATACCTTACTAATACTTTTAGTATTAGCGAGGCGAGCTGATTTTATCAACCATATGTTGTGAAACTGGAGAGCCTGCTGAGTTGGAGTTTTCTGGGGTTTGAACTAGTAAGATTTTTAAGCGTATTTTATAGACTAAAAATATGAATTATACAAACTTGTATGGAGTTGGAAGTTGTAAATCCGCAAATGAGAAATTAGAGTTCCTTTCTGTAAATCAAATACTTATAGATAATAAAAACTCTGCAATTTATATTCTATGTATTACAGATAATAGCTATGCTATACATGGAAAAATAAAATTTGGTGGCAAAGTGAATATATCCAAATTAGATGACTGGCCGTTTACGCATCACGTCGCACTAAGAGCAGATAGTTTAGATGAACTAATAATTTTCTGTAAGGATATCCAACATAGAAATGAAATAGATAATATATTGGATTTGCTTATTAAAAAATATTAATGGGCCTGGGAAGATTTGAACTCCCGTCACACGCTCCGCAAGCGTGCATTCTATCCAGGCTAAACTACAGGCCCTTATAAAAGGTTTAAAAGTCGTATTTTAAAAAGTAATGTACAGCCCCGTCGTCTAGCGGTTAAGGATAGGAGACTCTGGTGAAGCGAAAGTTCCTTTCGTGGATTTTCCTTTGGAAAAATCTCTTGACATCGGTTCGAATCCGATCGGGGCTACTTATTTAAACTAATATTAAATTCCTACAATATGTGGCTTGAAACTATACGCGAAATTAGTGGCTTTGGCGGAACTCCACTATATATCGCAATTATGTTAAGCTTTCTTCTAACAAATCATTTTACTGAATTTCTGCAATTATTTGTTGCATTAATTCTTGCTTACGTAATTGTAATGGCAATTCGTTTCTCTTACTGGACAAAACGTCCGGATTACAAAAACAAACCAAAAAATCTGTGGGAAAAATTTGATGAAGGCAGCTTTCCAAGTATGCACGTCATTCGTGCAATAATATTAGCAGTTGTAATTTCACTTTTCTTTAGCAATCTCTTAATAACATTCGTAACAGCTATAACAGTTTTATTAGTAAGCTGGTCGAGAATGCATCTTGATAGGCACTATTTGCACGATGTAGTGATTGCTAAGCCAATAGGATTAGCAATTATTTGGTTAACTATTAAATATATAGTTCCTATAATTCTATAGAAAATGCTTGTGCGTGAGGAACATCTTTTGTTATTTGTATAATATGTTCATCAGAAATTATTTTTGCTTCTTTAGCAGCTTCAATTGCTTTCTTACCAACTAAATTTGCTGAATTAGCAGCCCGTAACAATGGAATTAATTTATTTTTTGTTATAAACTTATTTTTGTAAAATCTTGGATTAACAAAAAATTCTGTTCCTTTGAATTTCAAAGTTTTACCAATTAATTCTTTATCAGCAACTGCTATAAGAGATCCACCAACAGATTTGTGAATTTTATAATACATTTACTTCAACTTCCTTACAGATGCTTTTGCACCGCAAGCTTCACAAACAATGAAGTCCGCTGCTGCTTCTCTTACAAAATGTGTATCTGGTTTATGACACTGACCGCAGAATACAAATTCTTTTGCATATTTTTCTATTTTCTTTTGCAAAAAATCATTTCTAAATTTACCAACGAATATATATTCAGAATTTTTTACATCTCCTGTTGTTGCAAGTTCTCTTAACATAAATTTAAAGAAATGGCCTACTTCTCTTCGTAAAACTTTTGCAACTTGTTCTAAATTAGAAATTATTGTTTTATTTCCAGATAAATGTGATTTAATTTCTGGCAGCTCGAATCTTACTTCCTCTTTAGCTACAGTAGGCGTATTCTTGTACGCTCTTTCAAGTAATTGTTCGTAAGTAAATCTCCAAGCCATTAGTAAAATAAATTAATTACTGCTATTAAAATTACCATAGTAATTATAAATCCTATTGCGTATTCTGGCTTGATTGAAAATATAGCACCAGTAGATTCACCACTATAGCTAACCAACCCGCCTTCCGAACTCGGTAATTTTATTTTTTCTGCCATAATATGAAAGAGACAAGACATAAGCTGTCTTGTGTTGCTTCTCCGTTTCTCCTAAGAGACGGACAGAAGTGCAAGCATTCTACTAAGCGGCGCTTCGGCCTTGTACTCTATCCAAGTTGAGAATTTCACCGCCACTAAGCAACCTCTCATAGTCATCGTGCGCTTAGCTTTGTGTTTTCTGTGCTCAACTGGCGCTATTAAACGCCTTGTGGATTTGCCTCGTTATTAAAAACGAAGCGGAGTAGACAGACTTTCCTCACAGCTAAAAGCTGCGTAACTTGCTATCTTGTCTCTATAGAAACAGCTCTCTGCGCCTTTAAAAATGTTAGTGTATGTTTAGAAATCAGCGAAATTTCTTCAATCTGCGCGCTTCTGCTCTGTGTAAGCTTGCGGCTATTTCGGCTTGCTTAGCTACTCTGGTAAGCACAACTGCTAATTTATCTTCTGCCATACGTTTCTCTGGAGAATCCGGCAGACCTCTGATTTTTGCTTCTAAGACTAAAATATCTCTCATCGAACGTTGCAATAATAATTCTTCAGACAGCCCAAGATTATCCAAACGTTTAATTAAAGGTGAACTAAATCCCATAGAATTAATTAAAACTAACTAGTATAAAAATTATGCGTACATTCTTCTAGTGTTTTCCTGTTCTGTATGATACCTATTTGACTCTTCTATTAACTCAGCGTAAGCAGTTAAAATGCTACCATACTTTGGATCGCCGTCAGCTTTCATATCGTTTAGTCTTTCTCTAATAGTCCTTAAAAAGTTTGGATCGCCAATAATTTCATGTTCTAAAGCTTTAACTTCGATAGGCGAATTGTCATCTTTTATTAAAGCTAAAGCTAAGTTGTATTGTGCTAACAATACTTCTATACTAGAGTTAGGTGTTATTACACTTATGCTTTCCATCGTAAATTATACTGCTAATTTGCGTTTAAAAGGCTTACCGCTATGCGTTTTTAGAATTGTTATTTTAATATTATTTTAGAATTTTAATAATATCAGAAGACTATAGAAGTAAGAATTTTTCGAGCACGATTAGATTCCAGACTATTAGTAATCGCGGACTAAACACCTCGTTACCTAAGTGCGTACATCCCGATCCTATCAACCTCGTCTTTTACGAGCGTCTGACACAATCTCTTTTTGAAGTGCGCTTCGGTCTTAGATGCTTTCAGACCTTATCGCGACGAGCGTAGCTGCCCGGCGTTACCCTATCGGATAACCGGTACACCAGGGGCTCGGACCCTTCGTTCCTTTCGTACTTAAAGTATCTTCTCCTCAGATTGTTACACTTCCAGTAGATATCAAACCAACTGTCTCACGACGTTGTAAACCCAGCTAATGATGCCTTTTAATCAGTGAGCACCTGCACCCTTGGTCGCTTCTGCACGACCAGGATAGGCAAAGCCGACAGCGAAGAAGCAAGCGTCGAGGTCGATGTGTACTCTAACTCGACACCACTCAATTATCCCCAGAGTACCTTTTCTATCAGATTGGGCCCTCAACAAGAGGGAACACCAATGTTCGCTAGGCCACACTTTCGTGCCACGATTCCTCGCTGATCAGAATCGTGTCAGGCCAGCTTTTCGCCTTACCGTCTACGTTCGGTTTCCAACCGAACTGAGCTGACCGTTGGGTCCCATCGATGCATTTTCGACGGGTTGCCGCCCCAGCAAAACTGCCCACCAGAAGATGTCCTCCTAAGAGTAAGTTGCTGTTTCACAACTAGCCGGTGTTACACTTTCCTCTATCACTTGCCCGAAAGCAAATGCATGACGAGTACCGACTACACTATGTAATCATAAAAAAGCAACAACCACTGGCTGCAGTGAAGGTTCATGGGGTCTCCGCTTCCCACTGGAAGTCTCTGGACTGTTCACCAGAAAAGAGAGTTCATGAGACTCATCCTAGGGACAGTGGGAACCTCGTTAGCCCTTCATGCACGTCACCAATTAAATGACAAGGCATTTCGCTACCTTAAGAAGGTCAGAGTTACCTCCGCCGTTTACGGACCCTTCGTCCCCTTGAACGGGGCTTTCAGGCAACCGCACTGGGCAGGAATCAGCAACTATACTAAGCCATTTAGGCTTTGCAGTTACCTACGTTTTTAATAAACAGTCGGGTTCCCCGAGTCACTGCGCCCAGCAATCCCTTTCAAGACTGCTGGGATCCCTTATACCGAAGATACGGGACCAATATGCCGAATTCCCTTAGAATGATTAATCTCTCACGTCTTAGCTTTCTCTGCTAGGGCACCTGTGCCGGTTCTGAGTACGATTACGTAACCAGCTTATGTTTTCTTTTTCACGGGCTCGAAGCATCAAACAAATCCTCTTGCGAAGACCATTCGTATGTTCACCTCTTTCTCTCCATTACGGCACTCGAGAGGCTTCGATACTTAGTAACATCGATGGATGTTATCGTCTTAGCTCCAAGCGTCAGAAAACACCTTGCGTTGCCGCGTGCGGTTTCGTAGTTTCCGAATATTAACGGAATTCCCTTTCGACAAAAACAGTTACGCATTTGCCTTAGGATCGACTAACTCTCGGCTGATGATCAGTGCCGAGAAACCCTTGCCCTTACGACGGTGCAGTTTCGCACTGCACTAAGCTCTTACTAACAGCAGCATCTGCATCTGCGATCGGTCCACTAATGTTCACACACTAACTTCTGCCCGAACGCAGCGCCCATCTACCTAACACTTTCGTGTAGAGAAGTATCGGCGGTTGATTTAGCCCAGTCCATTTTCAACCTTATATCCCTCGACCGGTCCGCTGTTACGCGTTGCTTAGAGGATGGCTGCTTCTAAGCCTACCTCCCGGCTGTTTTTGGAATATAAAATCTTATTTGCACTTAATCAACTCTTATGGGCCTTAACTTCTCGTAGGGTTGTTCCCCTTTCGACAATCCAGCTTAACCGGATTTCCTCACTCCCGGCTTCTACGTTGCCAGCAAATTTGGAGTTAGACAGGATAGTGAGGCTTTACGCCCCTACGCATCCAATCTGTACTCTACCTCACTGACTAACTCTGCCGAGGCTGTACTGTGGCACATCTCGATGGGAACCAGCTATTGCCTGACTCGATAAGCTTTTCACTCCTAAACCCAAGTCAGAAGAACGCATATATGCAGAACCTCTTCAGACCTCCACCACCTTTTACAGCGGCTTCATCTTGCTCAGGTTTAGCTCGTCAGGCTTCTGGTCATATCCTAGTGACTCCTCCCGAACTCAGGACGCGCCTCGTCGAAACTGCGCGCATTTTGCTTTCGCTACGCCTCACCTTTTTCAGGTTAAGCTCGCCACTAAAATACACTCGCCGCTCCGTTGTTCAAAACGGACGGTGCAACTCCTAAAAGCCGCACCATACTATCACCTCTTGTTTTCAAGCTCTTTTCACTCCCTGTTATGGGAGCTTTTCAGCGTTCCCTCGCGGTACTATTCGCTATCGGTCTTGGCTAATATTTAGAATTGGATGTTATTGACACCCATCTTCGTACGCGAATTTCGACGCGCACTACTCGCTTCCACAATTTACCTTACAACGCAAATTACAGGGCTATCACCTTCTGAGGCAACCTTTTCCAAGGCACTTCATTATTGTTGTTTGGTAATACATGGCTCCACATTTCTTTTCTGTTGCCAAAAAAGATTCGGTTCGTTCTATTCTCCGTTCGCTCGCCGTTACTAAGAGAATCTCTGTTGATTTTTTTTCCTCCGCCTACTAAGATGTTTCAATTCAGCGGGTTCCCGATCCTTTCGGATCAATGTCCGAAGACATTGCGAAGTCGCATTGGGTAATATCCAGATCAATGACTGCGTGCGTCTACCTGGATCTTTTCGCAACTTGCTACGACCTTCATCGGTTTCCAAGCCAAGCTATCCCACAAGAGGTTTAGCTAAACGTGCTCTCTATATGTCAAACTATTTTGACAATATTCTTACTTCCATAGTCTCATGAATTATCAACTCTTCCTTCCCAAATAAATTTAGGAAGTGCACAGTATCAATTTGTAAAAATTGATTATGATTTCAAAGAAAAGTATTAGCTTTTCTAGATTGAATTTTCAATTTTATATACACTTAAAAATTAAAGTGGACCGAACGGGATTTGAACCCGTAGCCTCCTACTCTTTTGATCACAAAAGTCCGCGAAGAAACTTCTTCACAACTTCGCGATATGCAAAGCAGGCGTTATACCAGGTTTAACTATCGGCCCATACGAGCCAATAATATCTTCTGTTTAAAAGTGTAATTGATTTAGAGAATCGCATAATGTAATATAAAGGAGGTGATCCATCCGCAGGTTCCCCTACGGATACCTTGTGTCGACTTATCCCTTCTCGCTGAGCTCGAATTCGACTTCCTCAACGGGAGCCTCATTCCAACCCAACTCGAATGGATTGACGGGCAGTGAGTGCAAGGAGCAGGGACGTATTCAATGCGCTATGCTAAAACGCGTTTACTAGGGATTTCGACTTCACGAGGGCGAATTGCAGCCCTCGATTCGAACAGTGTTAAAGTTAAGGGATTAGCTTCTCCTTTCGGAGTTGCAGCCCGTTGTTTTAACCAATGCGTGCCGCGTGTAGCCTAGCAGATTCGAGGCATACAGACCTAGCGTTGCCTGCACCTTCCTCATGCTTACGCATGCAGTCTCTCTGGTGTGCTCCCTCGATAAATCGAGAGATTGCAACTAGAGACACAGGTCTCGCTCGTTCTCAGACTTAACTGAACATCTCACGACACGAGCTGACGCCGGCCATGCACCATCTCTCAGCGCGTCGAGTAAACCATTCAAGTTGACCTTCATTCTGCTGTCGCTGCTAGTGAGGTTTTGGGCGTATAATCCAATTAAACCGCAGCATGCACCCCTTGTAGTGCTCCCCCGCCTATTCCTTTAAGTTTCAGCCTTGCGACCGTACTCCCCAGGCGGCCTGTTTAACGCCTTCGCTACGGCACAGCAAATTCACGAAGAATTCGCTGCACCAAACAGGCAGCGTTTACAGCTAGGACTACGCGGGTATCTAATCCGCTTTGCTCCCCTAGCTTTCATCCCTCACCGTCAGAGTCGTTCTAGCAGAATGCCTTCGCCATCGGTGGTCCTCTGAGGATTAAAACATTTTACCGCTCCCCCCAGAATACCTTCTGCTCCTCCCGTTCTCAAGTCTACCAGTATTTTCTGCGCGCTCGACAGTTAAGCTGCCGAATTTCACAGAAAACTTAGCAGACCGGCTACGGATGCTTTAGGCCCAATAATCGTGGAAATCACTCGTGGCGCCGGGATTACCGCGGCGGCTGGCACCGGTCTTGCCCACCACTTATTCGCCGAGTTTTTCACGCTCAGCAAAAGCTTAATCATAATGACTAAGCACGTGGGATTCCTTTGTCACGCTTGCGCGCATTGCAAAATTTTCGTAACTGCTGCACCCCGTAGGGCTAGGACCCTTGTCTCAGTGTCCTTCTCGGGGCTCAGACTCTCATCCCCCCTACAGATCTTCGGTTTGGTGGTCCTTTACACCACCAACTGCCTAATCTGCCGCCAACTCATCCTGCAGCGCCGAAGCTTTCAAAAACTGGCTTCTCCGAGTTTCAGTTTTCTATAAGATATTACCTTCAGTTTCCCGAAGTTATTTCTCACTACAGGTAAGATTATTGACGTGTTACTGAGCCTTGCGCTATGCCTTGCGGCATTAACTTGCATGTCTTAGTCGAATCCCACTAGCAATTTCCTCCCGCAGGATCAACGGGAATTGTTATTAGACGGTCGCTTGACCTCCATAATACTTACACTACATTATTGCGATTCTCCATCATTCCAATTACTATAACTGGAACTCACAGTTCCTATACCTCAATTCAGGTTAGCTGAATTTTGAGGCTATCACAACAAAATGTTATGACATAATTACGTCTTGAAACATAAGCAGTAATGCTTAGCGAATCATTAGAATTTCTTCGCCTTAGTGCTTCAAGCGTGATGTTTTTGTTTAAGCCGTTTATAAACTTTATGTATTGCTAGAAGCTGATTTTATTTAGTTTTTAGCAAACTTTTTGTAGATTTATTGTAGCAGAATTTTATAATCATACATTATGAAAAGTAGTATCAACCAAATAGCTACAAAAACGATATTTATTCCGCCAGTTGGCAAAGTTTTTGTTAATATTTCCTGTAAAAATACAAATCCAAAGTAAATCGCTATTATCCCAACGAAAAATATTGGGAAAGTCTTCCATCTTGGCGCGGATTTAACACCCAAAAATGCGATTATGCCTTTTGGATTAACAATTATCTGTTCAAAATAATAAAAGAGTATGAATAATACACTAACGATAATTAAATCCTTAAGAGACGACTGAAACCAAACTGTCATAATTACAATTGATGCTATGAATGTTATCCATATCACAGCCAGCACATCTTTCTTCAAAGCTGCAATAATTTTATCTTTCATATTATTACAAAAACTCTAGGTTTGATAAATCTTGTTCTCTAATGCAGGGAAGAGGATTTGAACCTCTGAAGGCACTAAGCCAATAGGTCCTAAACCTATCCCGTTTGGCCGCTCCGGCATCCCTGCATCTTTATGGTTTTAAGCGCTGACTGTGCGTAAGCTTGCGTAATAAATATTTAAGAAATCTAATTAAAAGATTATCCTTACTTACCAAGTCGCTTAATTCGTCTAAGTCTCTTTCTTTTCTTCATCTTCTTTCGATACCATTTCCATCTACCACGGTATCCAGACTTATTCTTTTTCTTCCATTTGCGCGAACTTCTTTTCATTTCAAAATAAGCTACATAACTTTTGTAGTTTGTATATTAAGAAGACTAAAGGCGTTTTTTAAGGTTTGTGTAAAAGCCCAAACCAGCAAAACTCTTGCTTTTTTATGTTGTATAGACGCTTGCTTAACTGAACAAACTTCATAGAATTCATTAAAATCTTTTGTTAATTCAAAAGCGTAATTAGCAATTAAATAAGGTGCTAACTGTTCGCCAGCCCTTTCAACTACATCTCTGAACTCGCCAAGCTTTTTTATTAGCTTGATTTCTTTTTCGTGATTCAATAAACTATAATCAACCTTAGCTGTTGGTTTAATTCGCACTTTCTGCAGTATTTTTTCTGCTCTCAATAAAGAATAAAGTAAATAAGGTCCAGTATCTCCCTGAAATTCAAGGGCTTGTTTGGGATCAAAAGTTATTGTTTTATTTGGAGCTTGTTTTAACATACTATATTTAAGCGCGGCGAGTGCAATTTTTTCTCCAGCTTTATTTGCTGATGCGCTTGGAATCTTTAAATTCCTTGATTCAACTTCCTGAACAGCATTTGCTTTTACTTTCTCAAATAATTCTCTAAATGTAATTATACTTCCTTCGCGCGAACTCATCCTGCCGGATGCTAACATAACTAACTCATATGCAACATGCTCACATTTATCCGCTTGTCTAAATCCTGCTAACTGTAATGTCTTAAACAGCTGTTTGAAATAATGCGACTGCTCTGTTGCAGTTACGTAAATGCTTTTGTCAATTTTTCTTTTTTTGAATTTTTCTTCTGCAAGAGCTAAATCAGACGTAGCATAAAGTCCGGTGCCATCAGATTTCAAAATAACTAATACTCCTAAATCGTATTCAGATAAATCAACTATTATTGCACCTTGGTCTTTCCTTGCAATTTTTTTCTTCACTAAATATTTTACTAATCTTTTGCCTTTCGATTTAATTTTTGATTCGTAAAACCATATATCAAATTTAACTCCAAGTGTTTTGTAAATTTCTTTAAATTCATTTAAACTCCAATTGCGGGTAACATTCCAAATATTTTGCAACTTCTTATCTTTCTTTTCCTCAAGTTTCAGCAATATATTTGAAACTTCCTCGTGAAACTGTTCGTGACCTTCAAGTGCTTTTACAGACTCTGTATATACTTGCCCAAGCCATTCACCAGGGTTTCCTTTTGGTTTGGAAAATTGGTGATATTTTTTCAGCGCCCAAATAGTTTTTGCTACATGAGCACCGACATCGTTAATATAATTTGTAGCAACAACATTATTACCAGAAAATTCAAGTAATTTTACAATTGAATCTCCTAAAACTGTTCCTCTTAAATGCCCTATATGAAATGCTTTATGAGTATTTGGCTGGGAAAATTCCACCATTATTTTTCCCTTGCTTATGTTGCTAGAGCCAAATTTATTTTTCTTTTTGTAAATCTGCTGTAAAATTCTTTTAGATATTTTAGAACTATCTAAATAAAAGTTAACATAAGGTCCAAAATGTTTTACTTCTTTAACTAAATCGCTTCTCGAGATTTTAATTTGTTTAACAATCTCTTGGGCAACTTCATTTGGTTTCTTTCTCCACTCAGATGCTAGTTTAAAACACGGAAAAGAATAATCGCCCATTTCTGGATTTGGCGGAACTTCCAGCAATTCAGCTGCTTGCTTTTGCGGTATTTGTAATATAGGAGTAAGCAGTTTTGCTGCATCGTGTCTAAAGTCTTGCATAACTTAAGAATTATTCCCTAGTTTTTATATGTTGTTTTGCTGTCAAATTACCTGAAAAACAACATTAGTAAATTTCTAGAAATTTTAATTTATCTTATTTAGAGCAGTCTCAACCCGTTCTCCATTAAAATTATGCTCTTTAACTAAAATACGCATGATTTCTCTTCTATTCGGCTCGCTCCATTTCAATTTATATTTGTCAGTAACTGGAATCTTTGCAAATAAATTATATATTTCTTTCCAATTATAATTCAGTTCAAAATTCTGGAATATTTGCTCACTGCTTTTCTTTTGCACAAACTTAACAGCTTTCTTAGGTCCAATTCCTTGTATTTTATCATTGAAATCTGTACCGATTAACATTCCTAGCGCAATCAATTGGCGCTGATTGATTTTATTTTCTTTTAGAAATTTTTTCAAATCTATTAATTCGAGATTAACTTTTGCGCTTCCGCCCTTGGGCAATTTTCTATATTTTGCTAGTGTTAAATTTCTAATTAGGCGTGGCGATCCAAACAACAGAGCATCATAATCTTGGCTTGCAGTCGCCCAAACTTTTCCTTTCCTGCACATATATGCGCACTGTGCTTCTCCTTCTGACGGAGCTTCGATTATTGGAAGTCCAAGCGCTTCTAATAACTCGATAGATTTTCTTCTAATTTCTGGAGTTATTCTAATCAAATACTCGTGTTCAATTCCCCATTCACCAGTATCATATCTGAATTTATGGCTTGGGGATATGCCATCAAAAACATAGCATAATTTAATTCCAGACGCCATCAAATTAGTACTTCTGTAAAATAATCCCGATAAATAATTAGTTAATCTACCTTTAGAATCAGACAGCTGCGGCATTGTTGTAAGAAATTGATAAAGCGTAAGATAAGCATCAACAGCGAGTTTTTTACCTCTCAAATCTTCTAAATCTAATTGTTTTGTTTTAACTAACGATTTTAGATTAACACCCATATAAAAAATAAATTAAATGAAATATAAAACAATTCCGAACCGTTCAGAATTACCTTCTTCGTTTTTTAGTTGTTGTTTTCTTTCGCGAAGCTCTTCTCTTTGTTGTTTTTTTTGTAGTTCTCCTTGTAGTTTTTCGCGATGCTGTTCTTCTTCTAACCATTGAGTATACCTCCTATGATAAATACTTACTACTTAACATTAGCCTAAAGTATATAAGTGTTTTTATTTTTTAGAAACAAAAACATTTTCTGAAATGTAAAATCTTTGTTTGCGTTTTGTATCTTTAGTAACGCCAATGCGGTACGCTTTTGTTATTTTTACTTTTTCATAGCTATTCAAAACATAAATATCGGACTGCTGCGTCATAGTTTTTTCCTGAAGTATTGGAGAAATATTAAACGCTTGAGTAAGTTTTCCTGGTCCAGAACACAATTGTTCGACGTCATTTATATTTGCATTTATTTTTTTCCGAAGTTCAAACATTTTATCAATGCCTTGTAATGGTTCAATTGCACGAAACAAAACTCCAGATGGTTCATTTTCTTTTCCAGTTATGACATTGAACATCCAATTTCCATGCACCATATAAACAAAAGCTGTACCTGGTTTATTCCACATATATTTACTGATATTATTTTTCTTTCCGCCGAACGCTCTACTTGCTGGATCTCTTATGCCATGATACGATTCGGTTTCAACTATCTTCCCTGCTAACAAATCGCTACCAAGCGACCTCGTTAGTATTTTACCAAGAAGTTCTTTGGCCACTATTTCTGCGTGTCTTGCATAAAATTTTTCATCCAATACTTTCATTTTATTAGCCTCGGTGAATAAAATGATTGGCTAAATGTATTTTTTGTTCCAAATTTAGACTTATCATTTCACTAGTTCACGAAGTCTTTTCTTAAATTCTTCCCGCTTATTTTCTGAAATTAATCCGCCAGCCGCCTGCCGATGTCCACCGCCAATTCCGTTAAATTCTTGAGCTAATTGTAGTGCTAGCTTATTGCAGTCAACTTTGGCGTTTTGATTTCTATAACTTACTTTCATAGAATTATTATTAGTTCGTAACACAACTACAGTTTTATCCTTAATTTGCATAGATATTTCTGTAGAAACTGCAGATATTATTTCATTTTTTGGAGCTATTTCATAAATAATTAGGTTTCCATATTTTTCCGCTTTATTTCTCCAGTCGCTAGTGTAATATTTTATTTCATCTTCTCTAATTTTTTTATGTTTGCATAGTATTGCGGCTTTACCTGAGCAATCAAGCAATTCTTTTGGGCTTCCAGCTTCGAGTGCAATTTCCAATGCTAATCTTTCACCGCCAACTTTATCTTTTCCAGCTGAAAATAAACTTGCTATACTACCTAATTGGCTTGAAAAATCATATATTTTTTTGCTTTTGCTTAAT
>JBBSXK010000025.1:0-13696 GCA_038045805.1 Nanobdellota archaeon
AAAAAGAAAAAGAGGCTTCGAGGTGGCAATAAAATAACTCAATTACTTACAGCTACACATGCTAATTTGCAAATAGCTGTCAACAAATTCAAGAAATCAAAATTAATAACAGTTAAAGAGAATTCTGCAAACAGACATTTTGTTAGAATGAATGTATTAACAAAAGGTGCAGTTATTGAAACAGAAGATGGCATGGCTAAAGTTACAAATCGTCCAAGCAGAACTGGAATTATTAATGCGATTATATTAAAGAAATAAAAATCAATTTTTACTCTTCGCCAGCCCTTATTGTTTGGGACTTTAATTTATGCCTACCTTTTCCATCAGAAAAGCTATTTCTTCAGATTTTTGCTCTATTCTTTTAGAAATAGTTGTCCCTACTTTATGTCCAAACTCTTTCCTTACTAAAATGAAAATAGGCTCTCCGTTTGGATTGACCTCTTGGAGTTTAGCTACCAAATAAAAAATGACTGCGTCCCGCCGTCCAAGACTGCCCAGGTGCCGTTTACGTTACAGCTCAGAAAATAGAAGCACTTATATACATTATGGTAAACAATATATAAATTCGTCGCAAACTTTATAAAACGAATGTCTATTTTGTATTTAAGTGTATTTGTATGTTCAAAGTAAAAATACTTTGGAGATGTGATTGAATGTCTGAAGCAGTTAAACGTTGTCCGGAATGTAATTCTATAAATTTATCACTTGATGAAAAACGCGGAGAAATTATTTGCAAAAGTTGCGGATTAGTTCTTGATGAAAATATGATTGACACAAGTCCAGAATGGCGTGAATTTTCTGACGATGGTGAAGACAAACGAAGAGCTGGTGCACCTGCAACTTTTACAAAAGCTGATATGGGTACTGGAACTCAAATCGGAACAACTTCCGAACTTTATTCTTTATCTGGTTCGCAAAGACGAAAATTTATGCGTTTGAAACAATGGCACAGCAGGAGTTCAACATCTCTTGAAAGAAATTTAAAATACGCTTTAGTTGAATTAAAAAGAGTTGCATCAATTTTAAATATTCCTCCATCGATTGAGGAAGAAGCTGCAAGAATTTATAATTTAGCTGTAAGAAAAGCTTTAGTTAGAGGCCGTTCAATGGAATCTGTTGTTGTCGGCGCAATTTACATAGCATCACGAAGATTTGGTTTGCCAAGAAGTTTAAATGAGATTTGCAAACTTACGAATGCAAACAAACGTGAGGTAGGAAAAACTTATAGATTTATTGCGAGAAGTTTATCAATAAAATTATTACCTAGTGGTCCAGCAGATTACATACCAAAATTTGCGAATAAATTAGGATTTAATTCATCAACGCAGACAAAAGCAGTTGAAATTCTAAAGAAAGCGCAAAATATGGAACTTACATCTGGTAGAGGTCCAGTTGGATTAGCTGCCGCCAGCTTGTATGTTGCATCTCTATTGACAGGCGAAAAGCGCACTCAGCGAGAGATAGCTGATGTAGTAGGAGTTACAGAAGTAACTATCAGAAACAGATACAAAGAAATTATAGATAAGCTGGGATTGAAAGGCGATTTAGACGCAGCTATGGCATAGTTCTCAATAAATCTTTTTCTGATGCATTTGTTTTAATCGCATTTGAATTGAAATGCGTTCTTGAGGCTTTGAAACCTTTTTCAATTAGTTTGTAAATTACTTCATCCAATTTAGGAAGATGTTTCATACGCTTTTTCTTTGCAATCTCATGCAGATCAAAGAATCCTAATGTATGTATTTCTGCCTCTTTGCTAATCTCATAAATTAACTTTTCTGTTTCTCTTCCTAGCTTTAATTCTGTTGATACCTTATACATTTCATTTGTAAGCTCTTCGTCCCAGAGTTTGCCGAGCCACAAAGGTCCAGCAGTACTAAAAATACCGTGCTGTTTTAGTATTTCATCTGTTCTTTCAGCTCCCTGCTTTGCTCTGAAATAAACGCGCATATAGTGATTTGAAGCGTGGCAAAAAAGTGGCGTCAGCGCAATTTCATACTGCGCTCCAATTTCCTGCACTTTCTTTATTAGAATTCTTATTCCAATTTCATTCATTAGCTCATTTCGCAACGGTTTTGCTCCATATTTTCTGAAACATGCGGCTGGATAAGTTCCGCATAAGTTACTTGTATCTGTTGCAGTTACTGCCAGAATACCATTATTTCTCAATGATTTAACAGCAGCGTCAAGATAAGGAACTGGCGTACCGAAAGGATCTACATCAACATAATCAAAAGTCCCGAATTTATTTTCAGCATTGTTACTGGTAATTTCAATTTTAACTTTATTCAAAACTGCATTTTTCTTTATGTATTTTCTTGCTGTTGGATTCAGATCATTTGCAGTTACTTCTACTTTTGCTCCTAATTCTTTCTTTAATCTTATAGCTCTGACGCCGCTGGCAGACATTACATCAAGAGCTTTGCCATTGAAATTCAAAGCCTTAAGCAAAACAACAGAGATATCTCTGTTAAGCTTCATAACTGGATTATAAAATACAGGCATTTTAGAGTCAAGCTTGTAATTCTTTGGATTTGGCACAATTAACTTAACTTTTCCTTCCTGAACTATTGTAGTTTTCATACAACAATTAGTCAAAATGCTTTTATAACTTTACTTACCGAATTCAATTAACATGGATACAATAAAACACAAACCCGAATGGATTAAAGACAAAAAAGTAGCAGAGGATTTTGAGATATTTGATGTTCCTAAATGGGACGATTACAAAGATTTCAAAACAGATATGGGTTGTTATGTACTGATAAAAGTTTACAGAGACCGACACGAAATTGGAGTTGCAGTCTGCAATTACGAGCACGTTATTCTTAAGGAATTCAGAGGCAGACGGGCTCAGGATATTTATACAGCAATTTTCAAATATACAGCAGATAAAAATCTAAAGTGGTTCAACAATTTTGATCACGCAGCTTATCTTGGGAAAGAATTAAAAAAGGCTGAAGTATGCCTATCATTAGGCTCTGATTATTATCAAGAATAATACAATAACAAATGAATTAAACTAACGTTTTCAATTTTTCTAAAACTTTTTCCGAATGACCTTCTGCTCTTACATCATACCAAACCTCTGCAAGATTACCTTTTGGATCAATTAAGAATGTGCTTCTCTTAATTCCGTCAAATACTTTTCCTAAAAATTTCTTAGTTCCCCAAACGTCATATTTTTCCATAACTTTATGATCCTCGTCAACAAGCAATTGTATTTTCAAATTATACTTATCTATGAAACTGCAATGGCTCTTAACTGGATCTCTACTACAGCCAATAATTTCGCAGTTTAATTTCTTAAAATCACTAATATATTTGGAAAAGTCAATTGCCTCAATTGTACATCCAGGTGTATTATCTTTCGGGTAAAAGTAAAATACAAGCCACTTGCCTTTGAAATCATTTAAGCTAATGGATTTTTCGTGTTGATTTAATAAGATGAATTCTGGGGCTTTTTGTCCGATTTTCAATTCCATAAACTAACAAAAAAAGTTTAATTTTTATAGTTATCGTATTTGTTTCAAATATGTCTTTAGAAGAAGTTGTAGAGTTGGACTTCAATCCAAATACTCTTGCAGATTCTAGCAAATTAGCTAAAATATTTAACGGATATAACGATACAGCTAAGACATTATGGCTGGCATTTAACATAAAAGATGGAAATTTAGACGAGTCTGATGCCGATCATTGCATTAAATTTGGACAAAAATTAAGAGAACACAAACTCAGGAATGCTCTTCATTTACTCAAATTATTAAAAGATACTTCTGGAGATTCACATCGTAATTATGATTTAGATTTTGCAGAGGAATTATATCTATACATACTTGGTAGAAAAGCTATAGCTTACAAACAGAGGAGCTACGAATGGCAAATATCGGATTAGTTGGATACGGCGTAGTTGGCAAAGCTGTCGGAGATGCATTTCAAGAGACTATTCCCACCAATAAAATATTATTTTATGATAAATTCAAGAAGTCTAATACTTTGGAAGAAGTTGTAAGCCAAAGCGATGTTACTTTTGTCTGCGTACCTACTCCATATAATAATTCTACGCGGAGATTTGATTCTAATTGCGTTGATGATGCTATGTTTAATATAAACTCTGTTTATACCGATAATAAACCACTAATAGTAATAAAATCAACAGTAATTCCTGGAACTACTATGCGTTATATAGGTGAATATCCTAAAATGAATATTTGTTTCAATCCAGAATTTTTAACTGAAAAATCTCCAAAGGACGATTTCATTAATGCAGAAAGACAATTAATTGGTGCTGAGAATATTAAAAGCGCGGCATATTTGACACAATTATACCTTGATAATTTTTTTAATGTTCCTGTATATATAGGAAATCCTACCGAAATAGAATTAATTAAGTACATAACAAATGCTTTTTTGGCAACTAAAGTTACTTTTGCGAATGAAATTTATGATTTGTGTAAAGTTTTAGGATTAAATTATGCTAATGTTAAGCAATTATTTGTGCAGGATAAAAGAATCGGTGAAACACATCTTGACGTAACTCCGGAAAGAGGTTTTGGCGGTAAATGTCTGCCAAAAGACACTATGTCTTTAGTAGGACTAATGGAAGATTTAGGAGTAGATAGCAAACTACTTGATGCTGTTTTAGATAAAAATAATAAAATACGTAAAGTTTATGACTGGGAAGATATTCCTGGCGCTATGACTCATTTGGAATCGTAATGGAAGATATATCATTTCAAAAACCGGAGAAACATTTCTTCATTTGCATAAACGATAGAACTACTGTTCCAGGAAATCAAAAGTCAAGCTGTGGTTCGAAAATAAAACCAGAAGATGTAGATGAAGCTAAAAGATGGCTACTACAACAAGGACTTGCTGGACAAGTTTACTGCACTAAAGTAAGATGCTTGGGTTTCTGCAATCCGGAAGGCGGCGTCGCAGTTGTTTATCCAAAAGGCAGATTTGTAAAAGGTCTGCAAAATGCAAATGATATAAAGCAATTTATGCAAGAAGAGTTAAGTTTTAAAAGCAAAGATAAGGTTTACAAATATGGCGATTCAACATAGAACACTTGATGATAAACTACAAAGAGGCGCAATATCAGTGCCTCCAATACAGCCTTCTAAATGGGTTGAATTATCAACTCACGCTTATGAAAGGGCACGAGAGCGTCTTGGACTTACTACTGTAAGAGAAATAACCAATACATTAATTACTCATTTCAGAAACGGCGTAGTTGTAGCTTCTGAAGATGGTAGTAAATGTGTGAACTTTAAACATAAAGGTAACAAATTGTATATACCTTTTGTTGAAGAATCAGATCATTACTATTTGCTAACTGTATGCCCTGGTTTTGCCAATCCAACATCTTATAGCAGACTTATGTTAAAGAAGTAAACTAATCAAGAAGCCTAAGATTGAGAATGCTGCAATTGGCGGTAAAGCTGGCAAGGCTTTGAACTTCTTCTGGATTATTAACCAATGTATTAATACAATTCCACCGACTGCTCCAATTATGACACCTAAAGCTTGCACTAATCCAAACTGAGCTAAGGCTGCAACACCAAATAATGCTGGAAAGGCTAAATCTCCACCGCCAAGCATTATGAAATCTGAACTTTTCTTTGTCTGCCGCAATTTTGTTGCAGAAACTTTTCCGACATCATGTGTCAATTGCATTGGATCTTCCGTAATTATTATTCCCATTGGAATACCGCTCTGTAGCATTCCTTTAAACATAGTTACCATATGTTTGGTTTTAAAAACTGCGATAAAATCATAAACTGACAAAATTATCAATAAAATAATTGCTGCAACAATTGGAATCATTGTTCCCAATCTTGCTCCGACTCCAGCCAATGCGAGAAAGAAGACCAAATTATGAGTAAAAACATTTGGTTTTAAAAATCTTGCACCAACCATAAACGCAGTAAGTATAAATGCGATTAAAGCCGGAAAGAATGCTTCAAATACTATATTCACACCTACGAATAAGATAAGGGCAAAAAATAATTTTGAAGATGTCGGACCTTTAAAATATTTAAGAAATACAAATAATAAAATAGTTGCTACTATCATAGCGGCTAAAAAAGTCCATATAGCTTGAGTGGCTGGCAAATAATCAATTTGCTGAGTTGAAATCAATCTATAACCAACTAAAAGTGCTAATACTTGAATTATTATAAACATAGATATTTCTGATAAGAGCAGCTTCGGTTTGAAATCTATAGCCATTAGATTTATTTGCAAACAAGCATATAAAAAATCTTCCTAATCAAAATATAGATTTTCTAAACTGCGAGCGCGGTATAAAAACTACCTTTAGCTATATTTTTATACTCACATAGAGCAATCTTAACAGATGGTAAAGATTCATTTCTTGGGCGGATGCCAAGAAGTTGGTAGAAATGCATTTCTTGTAGATTCAACGAAAAGAATAATGCTTGATTATGGTATGCACGTTGAAGATCAAGGCAGGCCACTAATGCCGAAAGGAAAAGTAGATTATTGTTTTATGTCTCACGGCCATCTCGATCATTTAGGTTCAAGTGCAATTCTTCACAAGGAAAAAGGCTCCACTTTTTTTGGCACCGCTCCTACTGTTGATTTTACAAATCTACTTTTAAGAGATTCTTTAAAAATTGCGAACATAGAGGGAATAAATCCTGGATTTAATCATGCTGATATTCTAAAGCTAAATAAATGTTATGAAAAAGTTGAATACGGCGATGATTTCAAATTAGGCGGCTACAAAATTAAAATTTGGGAAGCCGGACATATACCTGGCGCAATTATGACTGAATTGCATGTTGAAGATAAAACTATTTTGTATACTGGTGATTTCAAAACTAATCCTGGCAAACTGGTAAACGGAGCTAAATACAGCGGAAAAGATGTTGATGCTTTAATAATGGAAAACACTTATGCAACGAGAGAACAGCCGCCAAGAGAAAAAACTGAAAAAGAATTTATCAAAGCTATAGAGGAAACTTGCGAAAATGGTGGAATTGCATTACTGCCAAGTTTTGCTATACGAGCGCCAGAGATTTTAATGGTACTTAATAAATATAAATTAAATTATCCAATTTATCTCGACGGAATGTCTAGAGCTGCCACAGAAATAAGCTTAGCTCATCCGAATTTTATCAAAGACCACGATGCTTTGCGAAAAGCAACAGATATAGCAATACCTATAGAAGAAAATGAAGAGAGAAGCAACGCTATGAAAGAACCCTGTGTAATCGTAACAACAAGCGGGGCGATGGAAGGCGGTCCTGTTGTGCATTATATGAAACATCTTTATTCAAGAAAAGACTGTTCCTTAGTATTTACTGGCTATCAAATTCCAGGAACTGCTTCGAGATATTTAGCTGACACAGGCAGATTTATCATTGGACCAATTGATTTCAAAGTCAAAATGAAAATGCATTCGTTTAGCTTTTCTGCGCACGCCGATAGAACTGAACTAATAAAATTTATACAAAAAATACGGCCAAAGAAATGTTTTATGATTCATGGAGATTACAGCACTAAGTTTGCAACAGAAATCAAAGGTAGATTTGGAATAGATGCTATGGCTCCGCACGCTGGCGACACAGTAAAAATCTAAAGAATTGTAGTTTTGAGTTTAGACTTCTTTATATTCGAGTAGATTTTTTTAATAATTAATGGCTTTGGATGATACAATAATACTGCAGATAGAATCTGCTATTTCTTATGAATTTCAAGACAAAAGTTATATTGAATTATTATTCGAAGATAATGGAAAAGCCAGAGAATTTGCGTGGATTGGAGACAGCTTAATAGAATATTTTTACAGACGATGGTTAGCAGATAAAAAAGGCTACCAGCAAAGTAAAACTAGAAATGGTGTTTACTTAACAAATAATAAAGAACTTAAAGGTTTAGCCATTCATATAGGTTTAGCTTCCATTCTCAATACTAATAATACTAAAAAGTTAGGGACTTTTGTAGAAGGTTTAATTTATACTGTAGCGCTTGATTCTAAAGATGTAGAAGTAGCGGAAGAGGTATTCAAATTATGTTATTTAGAAAATCCCAGAGCTGTTGAGTCTGCAGAGAGGGTTAGAAAAGGAAATAACGTAGTTCCACGAAAGCAATTAGCTCGTGAATTAGCATATAGCAGATATTCGTAAATAAAAGTTGGATGATGGTTGGCCACTGACGATTAAAAATCGTGTTCCACTTAAGGAGGTAAATACCATCATCCGTTTAGTATACCATAGTTTAACTTCTTAAACCTTTTGATTTAATCACTTCTAAGTAATTACTAACGCTAGAGTGCGATTTCTGTATATATAATAGTTAAGTTTAAAACAACTATATTAGCAATAGAAATATGAGAACATTAGAAGAAAGAACTTTGACACGCGATGACTTTAGCAAAAGTGGTCGGATGGAAGTAAGATTAGAAAATAACTATGTAGTTCCAATAGATAAATCTGATGCTAGAGGATTACGTATTAAATACGATAAAATGTTTTGTTTAAAGATTGACGATAAAAGAGTATACGATTACACTAAACAAAAAGATAATTTGACTATATTTTATGCTACATTCGGTTTTCCTCTATTAAGCGTAAGTTTA
Source organism: Nanobdellota archaeon (assembly GCA_038045805.1). Taxonomy (GTDB): domain Archaea; phylum Nanobdellota; class Nanobdellia; order UBA10117; family UBA10117; genus JAGVWH01. Next base: position 8,609 of record JBBSXK010000025.1, read on the forward strand.
ATGGGCGTTGCTATGTTTACTAAATTAAATAATCTTGATGATAGCGTATTAATTATAGCAGAACTGTCTACACTTGTAGGACTATCTCTTACGGGTGGAAGTATTAATGAATATTTACGAGCTAGAAAATTTAAGAATGCAATTAATCAACAATCTTCACGCCAGGACGAATAAAATTTTTATCTCGTCTTCTTTCTTTTTGCTTAATTATTTCTTCTATATTTTTACCTATTGCTGCTTTACTTTGCGGAAAATTCAAACCTAATACGCGCGATACTGCTGCTAAATTTTCTGGCAGCCGTACTTCACTTGCATCCCTTGCAAATGATGCAATTAGAATTGGAATTTTTCTTCTTAGAAGTCTGACATTCTGCATTATTCTTCCAAGCATTTTTGCTCTTGCACTTCCTTCTACATTTAAAATTTGGGAGAAACTTATTGCATAACTACATTTGTTTTTCTTCATTAGTCCAGTAATTACAGATGTCATATTACTATTTCTATAATGCGTATGTTCTCTGCCAGTTCCAGTTGTAATTTCAAATAAAAAATCTACTCTTGGATTTTCAGCACAAACTCTGACTAACTCTTCCTTCTGCGCAATTGCTCCAATAATATCAGAATTTAAATATAATTTGTCCAGATATTTCAAATCCTTTGGCGATTTGACATCCAAATATGTGCCGACAAACACTGGAAATTTTAAGTCTTTGAGCTCTTCCCGTTTCTTTAGTATCTCTCCTCGCGATTTAAATCTGTAAAGAAATGCAACTGCATCATAATTTAGTTCTTTAGCTCTGTTAATGAGTTCAGTTTCATTTCTGTCAGGAAGACATATATCTATTTTCATAAAAATATATTACAAAAGGAGTTTAAAAGTCTGCTTTACTTTAGGTCTCTATGTTTCTTGCCGGCAGATGTTAAACCTCGATTAGCTCTGCCTCTTTGCTTGCTTATGAAATTGATTTTCTTGTCGGCTTTTATTACTGGATGATCTCTATCAACTAAAATAACTTCAAACCATTTGTATTTACCATCTTCACCAACCCAATATGAATTTAATACTTCACAGTTAGGATATTTGCTAGAAGTGTGCCTCTCTGCCTGCGCTTGCAACGAACTTCCAGTTGTAAAAAATCTACCATAATGAGCTTGTCGTCTTCCATGTCCTGGCCTTGGTCTTTTTCTTCCGCCTTTTTTTACTCTGCTTCTTATTACTAAATAACCTTGCTTCGCTTTAAAGCCAAGACTTCTTGCTCTATCAAGTCTTGTAGGATGTTCAACTCTAATCAGAATTGGCTCTTTTCTTAGCTGTACCAGCCAAGTTCGCCATCTCTCTAAACCAAAGTTCTCTTTCGGTTTACTCCACAATTGTTTCAGATATTTTGCGTAACCCATTTTGCTTCTCCAATTATTTACAAATGGACCAGTCGAATGCGCACCATTCAAACGCTGCCCATTTTTCCAATCTTTGCAATTTTATCCAATGTATTTGCAAAATAGACTGGCTAAAACTCTTATGTTTAAGCAGTACCCTTGCAAATCCTTCCCTATATATTAGGACATTGGATTTCTATCGCTTGTGTATACATCCGTATAATAGAATTTAAAAGCCTTTCCGCTGACTGGTTTTTATTACCTGGAGGTGCATTATGACTGAAAAAAGTTTAAGCAAAAGTGCAGTAAAGTTCGGGAAGATATTTCTAGGAATAATTGTAATACTTGCCGGACTAGGATTAATCTGGTACTGGTGGGGCAATTTCCTAAGCGTCCTTAAAGGCGTAGCGGGAGTTGTAATTGCACTAATTGGATTAGTAATAGCTGCTATTGGCTGGTCAGATTAATTTTTATTTATTCCAGCCGTTTTTTCCAAATTTTAATTTCTTTTGTTTTTTGTTTCCCATAAAATCTGGCATTTCTAATTGCGGAAATTCAAATGCTGGCAGTTTAAACTTTTTAGTTGGTGCGTGTCTGTTATTTTTCATTCTCGTTCTTAATCTTGCGGCATGTTCTCTTGGTCTCGACAAATCATCAGATGTTGGAAGAGTAATCAAGCCTTGCTTACTTGCAGCAAATACACTTATTACTGCAACAGCGATAATTATTCCCAGCATAGTTGTCCATCCGCCAGGCAAAAATGATAGATCTGGCAAACCAGGTAAACTAAAGTCTCCTACCGCAAATCCAGATAATAATCCTCCACTAGTTTCTGACTTTCCAGACTCTTCTGCTATGGTTTGTGCTACAACATCTCCGCCTTCAGTTAAACTCTTACCAGTTATTGCGAATATTGAGAAACCCGGAGTAGTTGCTGTAAATTTATAATTATTACCATTCTCGCCGACGTAAGTAGTAAGTATATTTGTCCAGCTTACTGTATATCGTTTTACTATAATATCGCTTACATCTAAATTATTTGATGTTAGCCACGCTTTTGGAATTTCAAATTCAAATGTTGCGGATGTTAAGCTGTCTAAATTAGTAGCTTCAACTTCAAATAATTGGTAAATTCCTGCTGGTTCTACGCTAATAGAAGTTGGCAAAGTTTCTATATCTCTAATTTTAATTCTTGCATCTATTTCCCCTTCTGAAACTGTAAATATAAGTTTCTTTATTGCGAGGTCTGCAACGTTTATATTCAATTCTTTAGTTCCTGGGACGAGCTCCTGGAAAATTTGTGAAACATCAAAGGCTGTTGCTGGAGCATTTCCGCTAGCGGAAACTTCTCCTGAACCTGAATCACTCGAGCTGCTTGAGCTTCCTCCGCCGCCTGCTTGATTATTAATTGTAAACGTGCTTCCTGAAATATCATTTCCGTATCCTCCGAAATTATCTGTTGCAGTTATGTTTAATCTATAGGTAGCGCCGTTAGAGGCACCATCTGTGTCCCAAGTGTAAGTGCCATCATTCACTTGATTGCCGGCTATCAACGTCCAAGTTGAATTATCGGTCGAATAATATATGCTAATTTTTCCATTTAGATTTTCTCCATCAGCATCTGTTGCAGTCCATGTAATAGCTTGCTCATCTACAACTACTTGTCCGCCTGTTAAAGATGTCAAATCGACAATTGGATTTTGATTAATATTATTTATTGTTATATTGGCTGCAGATTCTATTTCTCCTGTAATTTCAGAATCGTTTGCTACTGCTTTTATTTTGTACGTTGCATCAGATATTGCGGATAAATTCCAGGCTGTTGAAAAAGTGCTTGCCGTATGCGTAGTTACGTTATTAATTAGAGTCCAGACAGACTCATTTGCCAAACTATAATAGAATTTCACATCATCTACGTCTGATATACCATCTAGATCCTGCACAGCTGCAGTTAAATTAACTGTCGTCGCTAATACGGTATTATTTACTGGATCAACACTATTTACTACCGGTACTGAATTATTGATAGTAAACTGGAATGTATTTTGAGAACTTTCACTTCCGTTTATCGCATAAACTGTTAATATATTAAGTCCTTTAGTCCAATTAGCAGTTATATCCCAAGGATTTGCTAAAGAGGTGTTTGTAATAGCTGCATCAATAGTATAAGTTACATTAACAACTCCGCCTCCAGCGATAGTTAAATCTACTGTGCTGGCTTTGAGAATAGTAGTTGCGTTAGCGGGAGAACTTAAAGTTATATCAATAGCTTCTACTCCGGGTAAAAGCAATAGTATTGCAAATAAAACTAATGTGCCTAATAAAGTTCTTTTAGTGGCCATACTCCTCTTTATGAACTTAAAAGTGGTAGTATATAAGATTTACTTTAGAAGAAAATATGAATATAGGTATCTTTTTAGCATCAACTTATTCTAAACATATGATGAAAGCAAAGAAAGAGCTTACAGTTAAAGAAATATTAGAACTAATCGAAGCTGTGGAAAAGGCTAAGAAAGCCACTAAAAAACTGGCAGAGGTATTTGGAATGCCTCTTGATGAGCTGCTTAAAAGTTCTAAAAAAGTTGAAGATCGTATTGATGTGCTTAAGAAAAAAGAGAGAAAGCCTGAAAGCCTTCTTGAGCAAATAACAGAGACTGCTCCTAAAGACTTGAAAAACAAAAGTAAAGAAGTATACGATCCAAAATATAAGAGTTCTAATGAATTATATCAGCAAGATCAACAATATGTATTGCAGACTGATGAGAAAGAATCTGGATGGCAATACGATTCTCAAATCAAGAAAAAGAAAAGGAACCAATTGTAACTAATGTCTGCGTCTTTAAGACTCTACAATAACTTTAAAAAGACGCTACTTAATTTTTCCATATGGATACTCAAGATATTGTACGTACGCCGCTGGTTTTTGGACGTTCTAAGGAATTATATTTGGACTATAATGGATTAATAACCATACCTAATCTAACTGCGAATACTAGTCTACAAAAACTTTATCTTGATTATAATAAGATCTCTAAGATAGCAGGCTTAGACGGTTTAAATCTAAGCTTACTTGATCTTGGTAACAACAGAATTTTTAGGATAGAGGGTTTAGATGGATTAACCAATCTAGAAATGCTTTTCTTAAGTTATAATAAAATCTCTAAAATAGAAGGACTAAGCAATTTATCCAAACTAAAGAGATTTGATATTTATGGTAATAAGATTTCTAAGATAGAGGGTTTAGATGGATTAAATAGTCTAAAAAGATTTGATATTTATGGTAATAGAATCTCTAGTATAGAAGGTTTAGATGATTTAACTGATTTAAAAGTGTTTTTTGCCGCTAATAATGAAATTTCTCGTATAGAGGGATTAGACGGTTTAACTGATCTACAAATGCTTAATCTTAATTTTAATAAGATTCCTAAAATAGAGGGATTAGACGGTTTAACTAACTTAGAAGTTATTTACTTGAAAAATAATAAAATCTCTAAGATTGAAGGTCTAGATGATTTAACTAATCTGCAGTGGATTTACTTAAATGGTAACCAAATTTCTCCTAACGATCCTGGCATAATGCAATTAAAAGAGAGAGGAATAGAAGTATACTTGTAATAATTAGCGTCTTCTTCTTTTTCTGGTCGATTCTGAACTGCCAGGCAATTTAAATTTAGGCATATTTCCTCCGCCTCTCAAAAAGAAAAATGCTGC
>JBBSXK010000025.1:13796-16554 GCA_038045805.1 Nanobdellota archaeon
CAGGCAATTTAAATTTAGGCATATTTCCTCCGCCTCTCAAAAAGAAAAATGCTGCGGCTCCTGCTGCTGCTAATCCGCCAATTACGATTGCAGCTATTTTAGGATTTGCAATTAAATTGTTAAGTGAAAATGCTCCAGTTATATCAGCTCCATTATTTGTTTCAGTCGTTGCTGCATCTAATGGTATTTCAGTTATCTGAACTATCTCCTCGCTAGTTGGTTCAGCCGGAGTTCCTAAGCCTCCTCCGCTTGGTACTGTTACTTCGCCAGTTGCTCCGCTATCACTGCTAGAGCTACTGGATGAAGAACCTGCGCTATTAGTTACTGTGAAATTAGAATTTGAAGAATCTGAAATCCAATTTATTCCGTCTGTTGTAGTTACATTTATTCTGTAACCAGCTCCATTAGTTACGTTATTAGAAGTCCATACGCAAGTCTTTACAGTTATGTCGCTGCATATTGCTGTCTGAGCTCCAGCGCCTTGTACGTAATAATAAACATCATACGTCAACGTATTATTTTCTGGGTCAGAAGCAGTCCAGTTTATTGCATAGCTGCCAGCTACAGTTTCTCCACCATTAGGTACAGTTACTGTTGTAGTCGGAGCATCATTAACATTATTAATAGTTATACTTACATCTTTTGTTATAGTTCCATCATCGTCGCTGGCATTTACTCTTAGCGTTGTTGCTCCATCAATTATTAAAGCAGAATTGAATGAAACATTAAATAGATTTTCTGGATCGTCTGTTGGAGCTGTATCATTTCCAATCAAAACCCAATTGCTATTATTCAAAGCAAAGAAATTCACAACAGCTATATCATTTTGTCCTTCTGCATCTGTTACAGTAGCATTAAAGTTAATTATGCCTTTTACATCTGTTGCATTAGGATATATATCTCCAATAACTGGCAATACATTTGTTACTGTAAACTCAAATGTATCTTCATCCGTATTATTTCCGGCGTCTATTGCCAATACTTTTACTATTTTTGATCCTGCAGTCCATCCATTAGTATCTATATCCCACGGATCTACTAAAGTAATATTATTACCGTCATTTACAGAATAAGATGCAAAATTAATTCCCCAATCATCTGTAATTGATAATTCTATTAGCGTACCTTCAGAAATTTCTCCGCCTTCGGGCGAATTCAAATATATTGTTGGCTGTTCAAGATCTTCTGTTGTTGTTACGTTATCTCCTATGCCTTCAGCTTTATTTCCTCCACCATCAACTGCATAAACTAAAATTTCGTAAGTTGTATTTGCCAACAAACCAGTTATTTCGTATTCCTGATCTGTTGTATTTGCATATGCTACTCCATTCAAATATATCTGCGCATGAACTAAATCTGTATCATCTGGATCTGACCAGTAAAAATAAACACTTCTTACATCATAATCATCAATGTTAAAATCGTATATGCTTCCTGGTGCTGTATCATCAATTGAATTTAATGCTCCTCTGATATCTATTCTTGTAAAATTTAAACTTGAAACCTGAACTAATATTCCTGTATTTCTAAGTGCGTTTTCTATTTGCTGCGGTGTTAATGCTACAGATTCAAGTTTTTCATATTGCTGTAACAAAGCTGCTGCGGCTGCAACGTGAGGTGCTGCCATTGATGTTCCGCTCTTATCTGTAAATCCATCATCATCAAAACTTACAGAGCGTATAGAACTGCCGGGCGCAAATAAATCTAATATACTTGCGACATTTGAATACGATGCCCTATTATCTTCATCATCTGTAGCCCCGACCGAAGTTGAATTTGTGGCGCAAGCAGGCAAACCTATACTTGCACTTTCTGCAGAATTTCCGGATGAAACTGCAACTAATAACCCTGCTCCGACCGCATCATTTATTGCTGGAATTAAAGAGCTTGGTTCGTCATCACAGTAATTATGGAAAGTTTTTTCAGTTCCATTTGGATGGTATGCTGATAAACTCATAACTATAGATGCTATGTTGTAAGTATCTTTATTATTTATGCACCAATTAATTCCTGCAGTTACGTTACTTGAATATCCAGTGCCGCCTGCATTCAACGACTTAATTGCTATTAAATTAGCATCTGGCGCAACACCTCTATACGTTCCATCTGTACTTGCAATAATTCCTGCAACGTGCGAGCCATGACCATTATCATCCATTGGATCTGCATCATCATTGGCATAATCAATTCCGTCTAAGACTTTACAACCCTCGCCTATAGCTTCACAGCCACCCAATGAGGCATTAGTATAATTAATTCCAGTATCAATTACACAAACGCTTTGACCTTGTCCTCTAATATTTTGAGAATCAAATTGTATATCCCAAACCTGTGTTGCATTTACTATTCCTGTGCTAACATCTAAATTGGCTTTGACTGGATAATCATAATAAATTGCTTTAACATTTGAATCTTGACGTAGCTGTTGAAGTTTACTTTGACTTATAGTAGCAGAAAAAACTTTGTTTGATTCCAATGACTTTGTATCTACTCCAGATATCTTAATATCTGATGGATTTTTATACTCTATAATAACTGAAACCTGTGAATTTTGTCCTAATTGGGTGTATATTTCTGAATCAATTTCGGCTGCAAGAGCACTTGGAAGAAAAAGAGCCAGAGCTAGAGTAAAAACTAGTAATATGACTGCCTCGCGCCTCCACCTCATTTAATAGAACATAGCTAATAGGTATTTAAAAGTTGCTTATATCTTAAATTTCTTAGGCATAATTGGGCCTCTAAGTTTGCCTTCAAAGGC
>JBBSXK010000026.1:0-8106 GCA_038045805.1 Nanobdellota archaeon
GTTCAGTCTGAACCTAATCCAGATGTACCGAGCCGAAAGGCTTCGGCTTCAGAATTTAGAAATCTAGTCAGAATTATAGACGTTGATGTTCCTGGTGAAGTATCTATTTTTATGGCTCTTACGAGAGTTACAGGCGTAAGTTTTATGTTAGCAAATGCAATTTCTAATGTTTTGAAATTAGACAGAGCAGAAAAGTGCGGAAATTTTTCACCGCAGGAAATTGAAAAGATTGAAGATGTTATGAAAAATCCTGCAAAATATAATTTACCTATATGGCTTATGAATAGAAGAAAAGATAGGGAAACCGGCGAAAATAAACATCTTGTCGGTTCAGATTTAGATTTTTCTAAAAATATGGATATCAGATTCTTAAAGAAAATAAAAGTTTATAGGGGAATAAGACACGCTAAGGGCTCCAAGAAAGTAAGAGGACAGAAAACGGGAAGCTCTGGCAGAAAAGGACGTTCTATTGGCGTAGCCAAGAAGAAGGAAGTAAAGACAGCGAAATAAGGAGATATGAACTAAAATGAGACGCGCAAAACCACGATATAAATCACCAAGAAAGCCTTGGGAGTCAAAGAGAATCAAAGAAGAAAATGAAATAGTTAAAGGATACGGTCTTGCAAACAAGCGCGAAATTTGGAAAACCGCTGACAAATTAAGAAACTGGAGAGAGCAGGCAAAAAATATTGTCTCTATAATTGGCCAAGAAAAAGATAGGCACAAGAAAATTTTACTTGATTCACTTGCAAAATTCGGAATTGTAAAACAGAACTCAGATGTTGAAGAAATACTCGCACTTACTATGAAAGATTTATTTGAGCGAAGACTGCAGACAATCATTTACAGAAAAGGATTGGCAAGAACTGTCAAACAGGCGCGCCAGTTTATAGTTCACAATAAAGTTTTAGTAAGCGGAAGAAAAGTTAATTCGCCATCTTATATGGTGCGAGTGGACGATGAAGTAAAATTTGTGGAAGGTTTTGAACCTAATACTGAAGTTGTAAAAGAAATGGAAGCAACAGACTTGAAAAAACCAGAAATGGCAGAGGTTAAAGAATAATGGCAGAAAAGACAGGCGTAGCACATATTTACGCATCATACAATAATATCATAATTCATATTACAGATATGACAGGAGCTGAAACTCTTGCAATCGCATCTGGCGGACAAGTTGTTAAAGCAGACAGACTAAGACCAACACCAACTGCAGCAATGCAGGCTGCCAAAAAAGCCGCAGCAGATGTAAAAGAGAAAGGCGTAAACAATCTTTATGTTAAAGTAAGAGCGCAGGGCGGACACAACGGTGCGAAATATCCGGGACCTGGAGCACAACCAGCAATAAGAGCTTTGACAAGATCTGGACTTAGAATACTTGGCATTGAAGATGTCACTCCAATTCCACACGGCGGATGCCGAAAGAAAGGTGGAAAGAGAGGCAGGAGAGTGTAAGATGGAACTTAAGATTTTAAAACAAACAGAAAATGAAATTGTTGGAATAGCTGACAAGACATCGCCCGCAATTATGAATGCATTAAGACGTGCAGCTTCTTTTGAAGTGCCAGTTTTAGCAATAGAAGAAGTAGATTTCAGACAGAACTCATCTGCATTGTGGGATGAAATAGTGGCTCTGCGACTTGGTCTCGTACCTCTGGTTTCAGATTTGAAAGGTTATACACCAGTTGATACTTATAATCCGGAAAATTTCAGCGCAAAGAATTCTGTTAAAGGAACTTTGAAAGCTAAAGGACCTGTAATGGTCTATGCTGGAGATATAAAATTCAAAGATCCAAGTGTAAAAGCAGTTTATCCAAATATACCGATTGTCGAGTTGCTTGAAAATCAAGAAGTAGAGCTTGAAGTTGTTGCTGTAATGGGTAAAGGCATCGAACATTCAAAATGGAGCCCAGGACACTTATTTTATAGGGGCTATCCTGAATTCGAAACGACTAAAAGCACTGACAAAGTTTTGGAATTAGTTCCAGCACTTCAAAAGTCAGGAAATACTTTGAAAATAAAAGATGAAAGCAAATGGAATGAAGGTTACGAACATATTTGTGAGAAGCATGGTGTAAAAGTAACAAACAGAAATGACAAATTTATTTTTATATTTGAAAGCTGGGGTCAGCTGACTCCAAAAGAAGTGCTAAGTGAAGCAGTAAATGTGCTGCAAGAAAAGCTCAAGGAGGTAAAACTCTAACGCTTGCGTAGGCAGCGCTTAACCTAATGGTTAGCTGGTCTGCATTCACTGCGTTCATGCAGGGCTGGCGGAGCGGTCAAACGTGCTTGGCTAAGGACCAAGTGGCTTAGTGCCTTCGGAGGTTCGAATCCTTCGCCCTGCACTCAATTAAACTAAAATGAAACCAACAGGACCAACAAATAATGTCACAAGAATGCTCATAGACGAGCTTCATAAGCAGAATGCTAAAATTTGGCATAGAACTGCTTATGAGTTAGGTAGATCTACAAGAAGCAGACGAGTTGTAAATTTATCAAGCCTTCAGAGATTTGCAAACGAAGGTGATACTATTTTAGTTCCTGGCAAGGTTTTGTCCGCAGGCGAACTCAGCAAGAAACTTAATGTCGCTGCCTGGAACTTTTCTGAAAAAGCAGCAGAAAAAGTTGTCAAAGCAGGCGGCAAAGTTATGACAATTTCAGAATTAGTTGAGAAAAATCCGAAAGGAACAAACGTGAGGATATTAGGATAGGTATGAAAGTAATAGATGCAACAAATTTGGTTTTGGGAAGAATGGCAACAAAAGTTGCAAAACTCGCACTTAGTGGCGAGGAAGTCGCAATTATAAACTGCGAGAGAGCAGTAATATCTGGAAGACAAAATTCTATTTTAGCAAGATACAAAGCAAGAGAAGTAAGAGCAACACCTTTCCATGGACCAAGACGAAGACGACATCCTGAAAGAATAGTTGGCAGGGCAATAAGAGGAATGTTGCCAGCAGGCAAGTGGACAGAAAACTCAAGAGGAAGACTCGCATTTGGTAGAGTAAAATGTTATTTAGGTGTTCCGTTGGAATTCAAAAATGCGCAGACAGAAACAATTGAAGGAGCATCATTTCTGAAAGTTACAACTCCATATTATTTAACAATCGAAAAATTATCTCAGCTCTTAAAGGGAGGTCATAATTAATGAAAAACTTTAATGAATTTATATTGGATAAATTTATTGGCATTAGGGTTGAACAGACAGCCCATAAAATAGAGGTTAAATGTGGCGCAGAGTTACGAAGCGATGGTCTAGCTCTTACTTACGAAGGAAGAACTTTTGTTGGTTTTCCTTATATTTGTGCTGATAATAATAGCTATCATTATGGTGATGTTGAAGTTCCCAAACCTGGAATTAAACCAGTAGCGGTTATACATGATGGTACAATTAGTGGAGTAATAGATTATTTTGATATGCTAAGATTAGCAAAAGGTAAATTTAGCATAGTAGATTTGGAGGCTTTGATGTTGCATGGCAGCAAAGAAAATTAAAATAAAAAATGATGTTGTTTTGACATCAGGTAAAAGAAAAACAGCAATAGCTAGAGCTTTTGCGAAACCCGGCAAAGGAATAATTACTGTAAACAAGAAACCAATCGCGATTTACACTCCAGAATTCGCAAGATTAAGATTAGAAGAACCAATTCTAATAGCAGGAGATATTGCAAAAGGATTTGATATTCACGTTGATGTAAGAGGCGGAGGCTGGTCAGCCCAAACTGAAGCTGCAAGACTTGCAATTGCAAAAGCAATAGTGCAGTTAACAAATTCAAAAGAGCTGAAGAATAAATATCTTGATTATGACAGACATTTGCTTGTAGCAGATACGCGTTATAAAGAACCAAGAAAGTTTGGTACGCATAGCAGAGCCAGAGCAAAGAGGCAGAAGTCGTACAGATAAAGAGTCAAAATGATAAAACAAAATTCAATGAAAGAAAAGGTAATTTCGTTAATCATTTCGCTCATAAAGAGGTTCGCAAAATGATTATTCCTATAAGATGTACAAGTTGCGGAAAGCCAGTAGCACACCTATGGGCGCAATACAAAGATGCACTCGCCCGCGGGGATGAACCAACAGAAGTAATGGATAAACTTGGTCTTAAACGCTATTGTTGCAGAGCTCTGTTCCTTGGACACATAGATTTATTAAAGACTGTAGCGCGCTATAAGAAAGATTAGTAATGGTTTCAATTGATCCCTTTATGTTCAGTCTTGTGGCAGTCGCCGTTATTTACGGACTTGTAGCCATTTTTCTATACAAAAATCGCGAGAATGTCCAGATTCAATGGATGCTTTTTATCCCAATTATACTTTATAGATCCAAAAGAACGATCGAACACGTAAGGAGACTCGGACGGAAATATTCGAAATTCTGGCAGATTTATGGAGTTATCGCAATTCCGATAGCTTTCAGTGGTATGTTTCTTATCTCTGGATTTTTAGCGTACCAAGTCTATAAAATAATCCAAGATCCAAGTTTGGGCGCATCTGTTCAATTTATTCTTCCCGGTGCAACGGCATCAAGTTCTGGAATTGTACAATTTATTCCAGTTTGGTATTTCTTAGGCGCATTAGCAATAATACTTGTAGCGCATGAATTAATGCACGGTGTTGTTGCGGAGGCTTTCAAACTCAAATTAAAATCAGTCGGCTTCGGACTGCTCGCAATTATACCTTTAGCTTTTGTTGAGCCGGATGAAAAACAATTCAATAGAGCTTCACTAAAAGCGAGAGAGGCTGTACTCGCAAGCGGCGCATTTACTAATTTTGTTGTCGCAGCAATTGTAATATGCTTGACAACTTTTGCAATTGCTCCAGCAATAGCGCATACTTTTGATTTCAATGGTGTAATTATAGAAGATGTAACAGAAGGTTTACCTGGAGACGTAGCAGGTTTAGAAAAAGGCGATATAATTACAGCAATTAGTGGAGCTGAATTTAGTTCTGTTGATGAATTTGTTACACTTTTAACTGATAGTAAACCAGGAGATAGTGCCGTTTTGACTACAAATAATGGAGATAGAATAGTTACTTTTGGAGAAAATCCAAAAGAGCCCACTAACCCATATCTTGGAATACAATTCAAAGGAGATGTAATTGTTAAGCCCGAGATTGCAAGTACTTTTGGGCAATCACCTTGGATGTTACAATACATAGCTCAGTTCTTTTTCTGGCTTTTCGTGCTTAATATCGGAATAGGCTTGTTTAATTTGCTTCCAATTGGGCCATTAGACGGCGGAAAAATGGCAAATTTCCTAGTAACCGATATTATAAAGAACAAAACAATCGCACAAAAAGTTTTTATGCTCATTAGTTATTTCTCACTCGCGCTCTTGGTATTCAACATATTCGGACCGTTTGTATTGAGTGGAATATAGTATGGCAGCGCTTAAATGGCCGCATTTAGCTGGTCATCTTGGGGGAAGAAATTGAAATGGCAGCACCTAAAGTTATAACGATGCTCCGTGAAATCGGAGTAGAAGTAGATGAATTAACAGAAAGAATTTTAGGAATGCTAGAAAAAAAAGAAAATATTTCTGAAAATGTTGCAGCGCAGAAATTAAAACTTAAAATCAATGAAGCAAGAAAACTCCTATATAAACTTAATTCTATCGGTCTGGTAACATACATAAAACAAAGAGATCCTGATAAAAAATGGTGGTATCTTTATTATTGGTCTTTGGATAAAAATAAATTAAGAGACATATATCTACAGTATAAGAAAGCGCAGCTTACGAAGAAGAAACAACAACTCTTAGATGAAAAGAAGTATGTATTTGAATGTATTAGTTGCCAGAAGAAATTTATCTATGAAGATGCGCTAGAGAATGATTTTAGCTGTGAGGAATGCGGTAATATTTTGACTGGAACAAAACCTACCGAAATAATATTAAGGCTTGAAACAGAAATTAAGAATTTGAATGAAGAAATTTCTAGACGAGAGCGCTCTGGACAAAGATTAAAGACAATAAAAGACAATAAGAGAAAAGTAGAAGACGCAAAAGAGGATAGAAAAATTGAATTAAAGAAAAAGCGGGAATCAAAGAAGCGCGCAGAAATAAGAAAAGTAGCGAGACAGAATGCAAAGCTTGAGGCAAATAAGAAGCCCAAGCTGAGCATATCTCAGAAAAAACGTTAAAAATTCTAATTAAACTGATAAGTTAAGTTTCAATAACCTAGTCATTCTGTTAACCTTTTAAATTCAAATTTATACTTAGTCCTATGACAACAATGGTAAAAAGAGAGTCGCTGGAAGGCGTTATTGAGATAGATACCAAAGCAAATAAACTCGGCGCTAAAGTAAGACATTTTATATCTGATAATTATGCTAAGATACACGTAGTAAATGCAGCCACATATTTGGCATTAACTATAGCAACTTTTACACAACCTTTGCCAGAAACATTTATTCCAGATTATGCAGCGCACATAGGTGTTTATGCTGGTTTAGCAGCCACTGTTGAAAGAGCTTTGAATGCAGTAGATACTAAATTTACAGATAAATTCAGTCCAACAATCGCATTTGTCAGCTGTTATGCTATAGCTAACGGACTGGAATGGTATCAATCCGTTCTTCCAGAAAGAGTTGCAAATGTAACAGATGTTTATAGCGGTGGTTTAGGTGCTGCTATTGGTATATTTATATGGCCGGTGCACGACGAATTTTTACAAAAAACCCAAATAAAGTAAAACTTTAATGGTTTAAGTGAAACATTAGGCTTATGTCATCTCAATGATATTGACTAATCTGAAGGATTAGGCTTAAAAAACCAAATAGTACGGCATTATTATGGTAGTAAAAGATCCGACTTACTATGCTAATATGACCTTAGATGGAGTAATATTTGCTTTAAGTAATGAGATGAGAAAATCAAAAGATGATGTTGAAAACTGTATTAAACTAACAGAAGTCGCAGTACAATTACTTAGGCAAGAAAGAGTTATGGGTGAGATTATGGTTTATTACGAATTCAACCCTGAGAAATGTAGATTTGCTTTAAATATTCATAGTAAATCATATGAAGATGGCACCGAATATACAGCAGTAGATAGTTTCGTTAAAAGATATGTAACTAAATTCGGCGCGAAGGATTATACGCAATCTCTCAAAGGTAGATTACACGACGTGAAGAAAGAAATAAAAAATAATATGCGCTTTTCACACTAGCAATTTCAAGATCTTTGTACGAAGAATTACGGAAACAATGAAGACTAAATAGCTGGATATTCCCAGTTTTTTGGTTTTAATTCTAAATCATCAATTAAATAAGCAAGCGTGCCTTTTTCTGTTTTCATTCTATTTGCAAGAAAATCTGCTGCAGGTTTGCAAAACTCATTTGGATGCAATGTATCATAAGAACGAAAAAATGTAATTCTATCGTTCATAATATATCCCTGATGCGTATAACTTCTTGCAAATTCAAAATTGTGTTCAACTATCTGCGCATTGTAATTTGCATTTGGAACTCTGAGAAGTTTGTACTTTGGAGTTCTATAATGTCCCTTATCAGCTTCAAAAGGTCTATTTGTAGTTAAACCATAGAAATATTCAGGTTCTAATTTTAATGCCTGCGCAGCCGCTCTCGCATAAGTCAATTTTTGTCTGACATGCGAACGTCTTTCATAAGGAATATATCTAGCACGTTTAAAATCCAAAGCACCAACTGCGTGTCCATCTCCAAACCGAAATAATACATCCGGATGACCTCTAATTTTAATTACATCTGCAACGCCCTGTGCTTTGGATTCATAAGTAAGCTCTAATTGTAACGGCATTTCGCAGTACATCCATCTAGGGATAGGTTCAATTCCTATATCTTTCAGGCGTTTATTATGTATAAAATTTTCATAGGATTTTTCCTGATGATTCCTTAGCAAATGTGCTGTCGTTCCCGCACGTGAAAATTTATTTTCTAAATCTATACCATATTCAGTTTTTAGTTTATCTTTGTCAAGTTTTGCAATTATTCTTGCTAAATCATGACCGTGTTCGCTGGCTCGCAAATGAAATTTTCCAGAAATCTCTTTAGTAAATGGTTGCGGAAATATGCCTCCGTGCTCTTTTACAGTATCATACCACGATTTTCTAAAATGATCTTTTTCTCC
>JBBSXK010000027.1:0-1246 GCA_038045805.1 Nanobdellota archaeon
TTAAATTTTTGAATTCCTGTTTCTGAAATATCTACACCAGTAACGGAAAAGCCATTCTTTGCTAAAAACAAAGCATCTCTACCTTCTCCAACGCCTAGATCTAAAACGTCTCCAGATCTTTTAAAATTTAGAATTTCTTTTATGATTGCGTGTGGTTTAGAACCCCAAAAGCATTTACTAGTTTTGTAACTAGTGTCAAATGAGTTAATCGCCATCCTTGCAGTCCATTTCTGGGTAAGTGCATCCTTCGCAATCATACGTAGATGATTTTATATCCCATATATTTGGAATATCTCCGTACAACGCTATATACGAGTCTATAAATTTTGGAACAGAACTTTTTGATCCTTTGGTAAGAGATGTTTCTGGAGAATGGTGTATATATCTTCCAAGTACTTCGTCACTAAATTCATGATATTCTTTAGTGAATAAGATAAATTGATGCCAAACTGCATCAACTTTTTTGCTAGTCATGCCTAATCCGCCACCCACCAGACCAATTAGAGCAATATATTTCTTGAACTCTGAGAATGCTTGATTATATTCTTCTTGCGAGTCGAAAACACCGCTTGACAAAAGTTTTTCTTCTAACCAAGGAGCTTCAAAATCTTCTAGTTTGTCTACTATACTCTTATCTGATTCATTAAGATAATTATAGTTGTTTGGTTTAACAGAATATGTTTGTCTTTGAATTGTAACAACCATAATGCTCATACTCTATGGACAGGTCATAAATAAAAGGATTTCTATTATCCCGCGCAATAAAATCTTTTAAATTCATATCTCCTCTAAAGCAGTAAACTATTTAAAATTACTTTCTTTGCTAACTTGTGGAATGGCAAAATACAAAATCACTTATAATCGTGAAGCCTGCATAGGTGCTGCTGCCTGCGTGGCCGTGGCTGAGAAATTCTGGCAGCTTGCTGGCGATGGTAAGGCTGACTTGCTAAATGGCAACGGCAGAGGTGTAAAAGAAATAAAGCCAGGTATATTTGAAATTATCATAGACGAAGAGCATTTTGAAATGAATAAAGAAGCAGAAGAAGTTTGCCCTGTTAATGTTATTAAAGTGGAGAAGATTGGCTAATGAATAAAGATAGCAAAAAAGTTACGTATGTTCTTGAATTTACTTATTTTAGTTCTGATAAGCAAGAAACTATGGAAATGAGTAAAACTGAATTGAGTCTCTTTGGTTTGGAAAAGGAAACTTCTGATATAAATTATTATGATTTGCAAAATTTGATTA
>JBBSXK010000027.1:1346-7427 GCA_038045805.1 Nanobdellota archaeon
TTTAATATTATTTTCTTTCATATGTTTTATACACATAATTTATTTTTAGATATAGCTAGTTATTTATTCTTATAATTTCCAATAATAGTATGGCTACTTTAGAAAAGCGTTTGGATATTTGCAGAGCATTTAAGGATGTACCAATTTATGGTTTGTTTGACTACTTAATTAGCAGCGGAGAAGATTTAGGACTTTATGGAATGATTTACTCTAGAGAAAAGAATAGTTTTATACAGCTCGAGGAAAGTATAGCACTTCCAGAAGGAGTAAAACCAATAGACGAATTAGAAACTACAAGAAAGAATACGAGACCGAGACAGACTTATCTTGATAAAGGTTTCAAAAATTATTCGGAAGAGTAATTACGATTTCTTTCTTCTGTGCGAAGTGTAAATCGCCTTATTGGGACAAGCCAATCAGCAGCAATTAAGACAGCAAGATTTAATCATAAAATCTTGAGCTTATTTTCTATAAGATTTGACACTTTAATATTGTTCTTTTTGCAATATTCCTTAACTTTTCTTAATATGGCAGCATCTATTGTTACATCTATTCTTTTTTTGTATGAAAGTTTAGGCAACTTTCCAGTTCTGTCATATTCTGCCAGAGCTTCAAATAAATCTGCGTGTTTCTCAAAACGTTTTTTGTCATATAGTTTCATCTTTTATTAGCCTCCTAATTTCATCTATTTTAATAATATTTTTTGATGCTATTTTGATTATTAGCCGCGCAAGTTTATCTTTATCGTAATTTATATTATGCTCATCAAAATATAATGTTATTAGATAAGCAGCAGTACGCTTATTGCCATCATTAAAGACGTGATCTACCAGCAAAGCTCTAAGTAAATAAGCTAACTGCAATCTCCAGTCTTTTGTGTGGATAGCGTGAGAGACTGCAAAATGCAAACTTCCCTCATTTTTCAATCCTCCTTTAGCTTCCAACTCTTTGTTTATCCTTTCGATATCATTTACTAATATTTTCATTGTAATCGCCTGCCGATTGCAATTAGAAAAATCACAAATGATTTTTCTTTATACACATTTATACACATAATATATTTATAAACCTTATGGCTACATTTTTATCACTTCGCTGTCAGTCTATTTAAATGGGCTTTGATTTATTAGAGGGCGAGCAGACTATATTTTCGTATTCGGATGCTTTAGACCCAGATCATATACCGAAACTATTACCACATAGAGAGAATCAGCAATTAGAAATACGCAATGCAATTAGACCTTTGCTTCACGGCAGGACAGGAGATGCTTTACTAATAAGAGGCGGGCCGGGATTTGGAAAGACAGTAGTAGTAAAAAGAATGTTGATGAGTCTGGACGAAGAAGAAATAGGCGATAAAAAAATCTCTCACGTTTATATTAATTGCTGGCGGCATAATACTACGTATAAAATAGTTGTTGAGTTAGCTCATGAATTAGGCTATAAATTTACCCATAATAAAAATACTAGCCAAATCATAGATGAAATAAAAAGAATAGTAGAGCACAAAGATGGAATAGTATTAGCATTTGATGAAATCGACAAAATAGAAGATTATGATTTCCTATATTTTGTTTTAGAGGAGATAAAACGTAAAACGCTTTTGTTAATTACTAACGATAACGACTGGGGAAATAAATTAGATGATAGAATTAAAAGTAGATTAACACCAATAGTTTTGGAATTTAAACCATACGAACAGAATGAAATAAGAGATATTTTGAAGGACAGAGTAAAATTAGCATTCTACCAAAATGTCTGGACAGATGAAGCATTTAATGAAATAGTTAATAAGGCTATTAATTACTCAGATATTAGAGCAGGAATTACTTTACTTAAAGTTACTGGCGAAATTGCAGAGCAAACTGGCAGCAGAAAGGTAAAACTGGAACACGCTAAGGAAGCAATTAGTAACACTTCGGCATTCAAGATAAGGGTTACAAGTGATTTGGCAGAAGAGGAACAGCACGTTTTAGATATTTGCAAAACAAATTCCGGACAGACTACAGGTGAATTGTATAAAATTTATAGACAATTAGGCGGACAAAAATCTCATAAAACATTCTCCAGGTATTTGCAGGATCTCGAAACCAAAAAATTAATAAAATTGGATATGACTGGAGAAGGTTTTGCAGGCAAGTCTTCAATCATTACTTATATCGGCGATGAGAAAAGATTAACAGAATTTTAGAAGAGAATTGTCCCTAAGTAAGGATAAGAGTACTGGATATGAGACATCTTCGCGTAAGAGCCTTATATATCGGCTGCTTTAGAACTTCTATGATAAAGCAAAAACCAACAAGAAATTCAGTCTTTGATAACCACTTTATTCACAGAGGTTCATAAAGTGGCAATCTTTAACTTGGAATTAACCGACCCAAACAATTATGGAATGGCGTTTGTAGAAGAAATATTTTCAAGACAACTGCAAAACTTACCTCTTCAAGCTCTTTCTAAGGCCATATGAAGTAGCCTCCTCCTTTTGGGTTAAGTTCGCTTAACCCATTTGGGCTACTTTTTATTATATTTAGAAAATTTATAAGGTCTTGGTTTTATATCGCCTTTTTTTAAATCTATATAGCTTTTTTGCATCTGCCTTATAGCATGATTAAGACTATCCGTTCGTAAGTGTTGTTTTGCAACTAATCTCATATATAGTTCTGAACCGATTTCAGAATCTTTGTCAAAATTACCTTTTTCGAGTTCCAGATAAGTCAGCCAAAATAGTTTTTCATCCTCCAAAATTTCTTTCGCTATTGTTAGAATCTGTTGTTGTTCTTTATAGATAAGCCAATCTTCATACTCTTGAATAGTTAGCCTCTGCTCCAATGGCACAGTCTGTTCAAACTCTTTAACTAATTTGTAAATTTCATCCATAAGTTTCTCCCAGTGTGTATTTATTTTTCAACATCAAATAATTAAGCAGACGTAGGATTCGCTTCACGTTGTGCGCGTTTAATATGCCAGCGTACAGTGGTCTCGCATACTCTATATTTATTCATAATATCTTTAACCGTATATTTATCATATAACATAAGTAAGTCTTCGGCAGACATATTGACTAATGGGCTTACTCCTGGCCTTGAAAGATATGACTTAACATAACTTTGTTGCAATCTTATGCAAAGTTTATTGAAGTTAGGACCTCTTATACCGCCAACCCCTAAAACGTTTGGATGTGCATAAAGTTCGCAGCCCATTTCTGAATAATGTGAGAAGCGGCCATATTCTAACTCTAAATGAATTCGCTCTAATATGTCTTTATTTTCTAATATTACGTTATATACGCTAGATACATTATATGTTTTTGCCGTGGTATTTCTTTTTACTAACCAATTTCTAAATTCATCTAAAGTTAACTTGTGATCTAGAGTTCCTTCCTCTCCAAGTTTCTTTTGTAGCTCAGATATTGGTATCATTTTTTGAGGCTTAATTATTACCTTAAAAAATGTTGCTGTTGCGAGAATTTATATACTAAATAATATAATACAATTTTTATGGTTAGCAAAAGAGTAAGAGTTGCAGATCAAATTGGCAACGAACTTTTTGGAGCTACCGATGGAACTATAAGCACACTAGCTGTAGTTGCCGGAGTTTTTGCAGCTACCCATAACGTTTTTTTCACATTAGTTGCGGGCGTTTCTGCAATGACTGCTGAAGCAATTTCTATGGGTTTCTCATCTTATATTGCAGCAGGCGCAAGAGAAACTATTTTGAAAACAAAAGCAAACAAAAAGAAAAAAGAGATGATTAAAAATGCATTATTATTTTGGGGCGTAACTCTTGGAGGCGGTTTTATTCCAGTTATTCCATTTGCATTTAAGTTTCCAAATCCATTAATGTTTTCGCTGGCATTTAGCGTAGTATTTCTTTTCTTAATGGGAGTGCATTCCGCAAAATATACAAAACAAAATCCAAGTGTTGCGGGACTCAAAATTATGGTAATTGGTTTGATAGCAGCAATTGTAACGTATGCGGTTGGATATGTATTTTCATTGATCGCGCCACCATTCGCTTAAATTTAAAAAACTAAATTTTGTTATAAATTTATGACAGCTAAATTATCTGAAGATGTTATAACGCAAATGCGTAAGTTACTTAATGAAAATCTGTCTAACAAAACAATTGCAAATAGATTAGGTATTTCTAAAAATACAGTTAAGCAATATGGCTTTGCATGGCGTAATGGCTATAGTGATCCATCAGAAGTGCTTAAAACTAGTATTACTAAGAGAGGTTTTGAAACATTTTCAAGTTATTATATTTATTTAGCGAACCAGAGAGGCGAAACACTAACTGAATATTATGAACGTCTAGGAAAAATTAATAGCAAGCGACCAAAAAATAAAGCAATACGTAAATTTATGAAATATATTATGAATGAAATGGATATGAGTACGTATCGCCTTTCAGCTATGACTAAACTTAGCTCTACAACTATTTTAAAATATCGTCGCGGCTATATGGTTCCGCAACAATCTAGTTTAGATAAATTATGTGAAGCACTTGGTTTAGGGTATCTAACTATAGAAGATATTTTACTAATTAATGAACGTTAATTCTTCCACTTTTTTTCTGCAATTCCATCTCTATTGTTAGCAGTTCTTGCCAGCACAAAAAGAAGCGACGATAATCTATTTAGATAACGGATAAGTTCTGGATTAAGTTTTTCCATTTTAGAAAGTGCAACAATTCGCCTCTCTGCGCGTCTGCAAATTGTTCTTGATGCGTGCAAATATGCAGATAATTTATTGCCATGAGGAAGAATAAAATTCTTTAGCAAATCTAAATTTTCGTTATGAGTATTCAAGTGTTTTTCTAATTCACTAATATCTTCATTTTTTACTTCAATTTTCTTTTCGCGTTTCTCTGATTTGTGAGCTAATTCAGCGCCTACAACAAATAATTTGTGCTGGACTTTTTCAAATATATCATCTAAATCTTTGTGTGCATTTTCTGAGCGGCATAAACCAATAAAAGCATTTAATTCATCAACGCTGCCAATAGCTTCTATTCGGACAGCACTTTTAGCCATTCGTTCGCCAGTAATTATACTAGTTTCGCCAAAATCCCCCTTGCCTGTAAAAGATTTAGTAGTATCGCAGTGACCAAGTTCCATCATCCCCCCTCCAACTAAAGAATATTAACGCAGTATATAATATTTTGTTCTATTTGTACTAATATTATAGATATAATTTAGTTAATAAGATATTTAAGCCTTTTATCTACTAATAATATATATGGTAATGCTAGTTGATTTAGATATACCGAAGAAATATAATTTCAAAATAAATATGCCTTCTTTGCGAGCTCTTCAAGAGTTTTCTATTGCGAGACCTCCAGCACCACAAGTAGAAAAAACTTCTTTAAAAGTTCTGCACGATATGCATTTCGAACCTCTCGCCGTTTTTTCACATCTTGAACTTACTGAAGATTTTACTTTAGCATTTGCATATGCATTAAAAAAACTTTTAAGAAGCAGTCCTGACGTCCCAGAAATTATGTTAGTAATAAATAATTATGAGAAAAAAATAATTACACAAAAAGATTCCGCACACCAGATTTTTGAAACTTTGAAAAGCTAATATAACTTTAACTTTTCAAGGCACAAAAATTGTAAGGATTTTTGATGGGTTGCACGCTTAATTATATTTTATTTCTGCTTGCCCGAGTGCGATTAATTGTTCTCCAATTTTTATCCAATCTTTTTGCAAGTGTTCAACATTCAAACCTTTTTGTGCCGTGCGCGCGATTTTGTAAGTTATGCGTTGTAATTGATTTCCCAAACTTCCAGCGTTTGCAATCGCTCTCTGTATCGTCAAAACTTTTTTCATATTCGTAATTACCAAATTAGTTTATTATGCGTTTCGTTTAGTAAGATATATATAACAGATAAAACAATTGCAATTATGGCAAGACGGAAATCACGAAGTGCAACTGCAAAAATGTCAAGAAGTTCTTACGCTTGTAACTGTATGCATCACGCAGGCAGCGAATTAATTTTTGGAATTCTTGTTTTGACATTTGGTTTGGTTGCATTACTAAATACATTAGGAGTAGTTTCGCAAGCGATGTTCGATT
>JBBSXK010000028.1:0-14092 GCA_038045805.1 Nanobdellota archaeon
ACAGCGCTTGCAACCAAAACAAAAAGGAAAATCATACTAAGTATGATAAATGCAACTAAAAATGCCACCATATCTTCTATTACGCCGCGCTTGTTCATTTTGCAAACCTCATACAACTAAAATAATTAGCGAAACTTGCTAAGCTCACTGCTAAGTTTTGCTTTATCATCTATGAAATGCCACCTCAACTAATAATCTGCCATCAGCAAAACTTTCGTCCTGCTGCCTGATTTTCACGAAGTAATAATCGCGTATTAATTTATCTGGATTTTTTGCATAGCTAAATTGTCCCTTCTTTATCGTACTAAAACCTTCTTGGCTTTCTATCAAAACTGCACCATCATTTCTAACTAATTCGTAATTTATTTCTGTCTTGCTAGACTTAAGACATTCGGATATTGCTGCTCGTATCAAATTAGGATTAAAACTTCCCACACTATTACCATTAGTCAAATCTATAGTTCCTGCGTGCACCAAATATTTTTGCATTCCAGCTTTGTCAAAATATATTTCTTCCCACGCCAAGCAGCTTGGCGAATTGAATATGCGCTCTGCTAGAATTCGCGCTTCCAATTCTTCTGATAATAAAATCGGATAATCTGCCTGTGGTTTGGCTATCTCGTACATCATAAATAATCCAACACCTAACAATATAACTGCGAAAATTGTTGAGATTAACGCTTGCGGCCACTCCATTAACTCACTCCCCTAAATGTATTTCTTCTAGTTTCCTCATTGTATTCTTTTACCAATATTGTTTTTTCGCGTATAGTTATATCTTCGAAACTAAGAGTTTCGCCAGAAATGTAAACCAAATCGAAACAAGCAGGCGTTGACCCTAAAGTCGTAGCTGTTGTAATGGGGTGATTTACGCATGTTTGCTTCCGGCGAACATATCCTGCGCTACCAAGAATTATTGTATCTTTATTTATTGTTAACTTTTGCTGCGCAGTTTCCGGAGCCGCCAATAAAGTTTCGACTGTCAACTTCTGATCAAATGCCAAATACTCTGGCAATGTTTTAAACAATGGTGAAAAAATTTGCACTCCTAATACAATAACTATTACAGCTATTACTATCATACCGATAATTAAAATAGGTCTCGTTACGCCTCTCTTATACATTTTCCTTTTCCAGTACTGCTATGCCGCTATTTATTTGGTGATCAAAATCTGCGCACCATTTTTCTGCAGTTGACTTTCCTACTTGGTGATTGCTTTTACTTTTTGCCAGTGCGATATCATAAGCGCAAACATTATCTCCTAATCCGAAATATAAAATCCCATTATCTATTGCCTGCGTCGATGTTGCATCAGTTTCATCCGGATTAAGACGAGGAGAGATAAAGAAACCTGTTGCTAACTCATCTTTCGTACTGCACCACACAGCACCAATATTATTATAACCAGAACCAAAACAAACTACTTCATTATTAGCTACCAAATCTGTATTTATACCGCCTGACCCAAAATCAACTAAGTCAAGTTCCTTTTCCTGCAAGAGATCCCATTTGTATAACTTAGCATCCAGTGCTAAATAAAGCAAATTGCCATCCAAATGTGGTTTTAACCCTGCGAAACCATCTCCCAATCTAAATGACAAGTAAGTATAATCTCTGGTTGTATCATTAATGCATGCTATTCGTTTGTTATTGCCCGTTCCAAAACATACCAAGTCATTTTTTAGTTCTATATTTGATACATCGTGAGTAAATCCGGCGCAAGTTTCCCAAACACCAGGAGTTGTATCCAGCACACCTGCGCTAAATTTATCGTATTTACAAACTTGGCTTCCCAAACCAGTATAAATATAATTTTCAGTTACTATAGGTTTGGTTGTGGTTTTGCACGGACGACCATCCAAACATACTTTCCAATCGGCTTTAATTGTTAATACCAAAGAACCATCTTTTTGGTCTAAACAATTATACTCGTTATTGGCGGTTCCAAAGCAGACTAAACCGTAACCCGCTTCTATATCTGATGTTACTGCTCCGCTCGTTTGCTGGCAACCACCCCAAATCGAACCTGTCGAATCATAAGCGCAAATATGATTTCCAATTGCAAAATAAAGTCCTTCCTTTGTTAATTTGGGCGCTGAGTCCGCTCCGCCTTTCCACTTTTTTGCTTTTTCGAATGTAAAAATTGGTGTTCCTGTCAATTTGTCCAAGCAATGAGTAGAATTATCCTTTCCGCCTCCGAAGCAAACTAATTTGCTTGGGTCTGCAACAGAGCCTCTAACTGTTGGAAGCTCACTCAAAAAATCTCCAATCAGATTTGCCGCAAATGTGAAAAATACTACTGCAATAATAATTCCTATAATTGCATAAACAAGCATACTTGCTCCTCGCTTGTTCTTTAGTGTGACCATAGAATAATTTAGCGAAGCTCGTTTTTATTGTTTACTAAGAGCCTGGCAGGCCAGGAATGTTTCCAAATAATGCATTTTTTGCTGCTTCGCCTGCCTGACCAAAAAGATTTGAGTAGAGAAGCAAAGCAAATACTATGAAAACTATTGCTAGGATTAGAAGAACTATAAATTCCCATTGAATACCGCGTTTGTTCATATTAACCTTGTGCTCCTTTAGTATCAGTCTTTAGTATAAGTTATAGTAGCTTTAAGATAATCCATGTTAGTACAATCACTTGTCCACCAAACGCTATCTGGAATGGGCTCTGCTGTCAATTTCCTAATTGTGATAGGATCGCTCCTAAGTGCTGTTTCTTTAGTTATTTGGTGTGCATTAACCCTACCTGACTCCCCTATGAAATAATATTCAGTATTTTGGGAATTATAGCCAATTAAATATATATTAGCTCCGCAAAGAGTTCCTCCAGGAATAGCTTCCCAGTCAATCTTTGTGACCTTGTAATCTTTGCCAAAATCAAGAGTAATTGAATATTGATTGATAACCCTTTTTGAAAGCATCATAGTTTCTTGCAGAGGTTCTTTTCCAAGTGCAGTTTCGCTTTCTTCTCCAGCATCGGAACTTTGCCCTTTATCAGCATCTGAATCTTGTTGTGCTCCTGAGTCAGCTCCTTGCTCAGCACCAGTACCAGCTCCAGCTCCTCCAGCTAAATCTTGCGCCCCCGAGTCAGTTCCTTGCTGTCCTTTTTCAAGTTGATAAACTCTTACTAAAACTGCTTCATCATTGTTAGAACATTTATTATCTGAATACCATCCGCAAACATATGTATCCAGTCCGCCTTCAAAAGTATGTATCGAATTAGGCGGCAACCATGTTGGCTTTGCCTTAGTATCGTAATCATCTGGACCCATACCTGTAAATAATTCTGGAGTCGTTGGTACTCTAATATTAGCAGTCGTTATATCTAACATCACAATTCTATGAATGTTTTTCGCTGACTTATCGCCTTTATCGTCTGTTATTTTTCCATTGTTATATTCTACCTGATAGATAAAACCTTCCGGCGCGGCTATGCACCAAGGTCCGCCCCTATTCATTCCGCGTAGATTAGAGTAATCTGCATTATTATTAGCACAATTATCTACGCCGTCAATAACTAAATCTTGCGAAGTTGCGGTCGTACATTTATTATTAACACAAGCAAGATTTTTAGATATACAATCTGAGCTTTTGGTACAGGATGCATCTTTTATCGAATCTCCTTGTTCTGCTTGTATAATCTTAGGAATAGAAATTACTCCAAATAAATCTGTTATTTTATTTCCGCCAGCGGTTGATGAACCGCTCAACATAATTATTGCAAGAACTAAAACTACTATCGCAATAATACCAAAAACTATTATCGTCCAAACTGGAGTATCTCCGCGATTATTCATTATGATTAAGCTCGGCACATTGTTTCATCAACTTCACCTTCTTCGACTGTGGTGGAACACGTAGCAGCTATTGGATTTTCACCGGTTTTTTCGTAACAATGGTACGCTTCATCTTTTCCATCATCATCTGCATCTGCTAATAATAATGGTGTTTCTGTACAAAAGTTTGATGAAATCCAAGCTAATTTTGTACTCGAACCTTGTGCCTGCAAGCACCACTGACTGCATTTAGTCTGAGCTGCAACAATATCAGCTTCTGTTGCTTCTGCAATTGTTTTAGTCTGCCCAAATAAATTTTCGAATGCACCGGTCGCAAATAACACTACAAAAACCAAAACTAAAAGCGCTAAAATTGCTAAGATAATTGTATTAAGCGGAAGACCTTGACCTCGCTTCATAGGCAAGTAGCCTCAGATACAGGCGTGCCCCCAATTGTTGTTGAACAGCTTACATCTATGTCGCTGTCATAACAAGTCAAGCCAACTTCCATCTGTCCAACTTTATTATATGTGCCACCAGTGCAAATTTCATCTTCTAATGGATTTGCAAAAGAACCTGATGAAATATCGCAACCTCCAAGTTCTCCATCATCATCCAAATCGATATTGAATTCTTTTTTACAATATGAGCTTGATTTCCAAGAAGGCGTAGTTGTTACTAATTTAGCCTGCGAACAAAGTGAATTGCACGAAGATCGCGCAGTGCTCAAATCATCACCGACTGCGGAAGTTCCACCTTGGAAAATCTTTTGAAAGAATACACTTCCTCCGCCTATTGTAAATGCGATTATCAAAACCAAAACTATTGCGGCTATTGCTGCAAGAACAATTAATTCAAGTGGCAGGCCTTGACCTCTCTTATTAGCCATTTACTGAAAGTTAAAATCTTGGTATAAATATGTTGCTATGGTATAGTATTTGGATTGTTAAACAACCCTAATGACAATTCAAATGCATTTGGAAATAAAGAGGTTAAAAGAAAAAAGGCTAATACAAATCCTACTATTCCTACAATAATTATTGACAACCAAAAGAGCCAAGCTTCCATCTAAGAGCCTCCTAACTTATTAAATAAGTTATCAGCTAAATAATTACTTATGCCTGTTTTATATGGACCGAGTATGAATATTATTATGACTAAGAAAATCGCAATTGCTAATATCAATGCTATCAGCCAATCAGGTAGTGTTCCTCTCTTATTCAAATTTCTTCCTCCCTATTTCAATTGCCGGCTTGATGAAATCCAAGCCACCGGTATAAAGTAGATATATTATTGTGGCTACTATGATTAAGAATATTATAAAGATTACTAAATACGGCAAAAGTTCCGGCAATTCTCCTTTTTTACTTTTGAATATCATCATTAGCTCCCTAAAATATTTGTAACAAAAAATACCACAAGTGCTATCATTGCAATTACTGCAACTATTTGTATTATGTACTTGACGAGTTCTCCTGTTTCAAATTCTGCCATTAGCTGACTATCGTTGTTATTGGTGCTGCAAACCAATTGAATAAGATTATTGTTGCGCTTGCGACTATGACATATATTATAGTTCCGAGTATTAAATTTGTTCCTTTTTCCAAATTCTCTTCGATTGTATCTTTACCGTATACTATTCCTGACAGCAATACTGAAAGTACGAAACCAATCTGCAAAACGTAAATTCCGACAATTAATTGAAATGCGAAAGGCGACATCATATCTTGTATTTGAAATATATCTACTAAACCAGTACCTATCGCTGCATCACCTGCCGTTCCTGTTTCCAAGCCTCCGAGCTGCTGGCCGAGACTTCTCAAAATACTAATTGTCAAAACTGCCAGGCCTACAACAATTCCTGCTATAACTGGAACGAAAATTTTGACTTGCATTTGCATAGAAGATGTTGTTTCGGCGAGCAAATCCTGCATTCGTTCTGCAACTCTGTGAACTGCCCGCAAATACTGCGAAATTGTAATTAAACTGCTTCCTGTTATTTCCGGACTTCTTTTTGAACCTTCAACAACGACTTGCATCGTGCTTGTAATTATAGTCGAGGGATAATCATTAATTGCCCCATACCGCGGATTGAAAATCGCATCGCGCAAATTCGTTCCCAAATTTCTGATGTTATTGACAACTTTCTTATAAAAATTAGCGACTTCTGATTTTTCTGTCTCGGCAATTCTTTCAAAAGCTATCTCGACAGGAATATGCTCTTCAAGCCTCTCTCCGAGCTGGAAAGTTGAATCCATAAATGTAGTTTCGATTTCTGAAATTCTTTTCTTTACTTTCGCCATTTGTGAAACAGATAAGTAATAATAAAATCCAAAGCCCAAGCCTATAGCACCAATCAAATCTATGCCTGCGAAAATCGCAATTTGTGAGAAGAGCTCATCAGCTATATTTGACGAAAATGCAGCTAACGTATAAAAGTAATATAAAGCCGGACTTGCGATTGCTAAGAAAATAATTATACCAAAAGCCTCTGCCGGAATTGGAATTCTTATGTCTTTTATAGTAATGCCTGGCTCGCTGTATCTCTGCCGCAAATAGTGATACACATCTGTTGTTTTAGCTCCTGCTGGCCTCGTTGCAAGAACTTCTGTTCCTATGAAATAAACTATAATAGGCAAAAGAATATTATACAGCAATAATATGTAATACCATTTTATTGATGCTCCCATAAATGCAGCAACCATGGGAAGTATAACCAATCCCATTACCGGCAAAACTACACCAAGCATATGCAAGCTTTCTAATGGGCTTCTCAATTTGTGTGCGAAATTCAAAAGCCTGTCCTGTGTTCCTTCCAAAATTACTTGCAGAGCTTGATCTAAAATTTCTTTTTTCCTGCGTGCGTTGCCTTCATACAACGAAGTTTCAATTAATCTTAACGAATCAACAAACTGCGGATCCCAATCTTTCCACGTTAAAGCATAATCATTCATAGCTTCAGTAATGGAAGTATAAGTTTTGGTTTCGACATCCCAAAGAAGTTTCATAAAATCGATTGATAGCGGCGGAGAAATATGTTTGGCAACAAATGCAACTGCCCGCTCCAAATTAGGAGTGTGCTGCATATAAATTGTCAAATATAAAATTGCTAATACTAATTCATCAGATGCTTGCGAGCGCCACACTACAAGCATTCGCTTAGGCAGTTTAGGCAAATAAAATAATAATGCTACTGCGGTTATTAATCCAGCTAATAAAATAACGTAATTTACAAATAATACAGATGCTATAACTGTAAGAACGACTGCAAGAATTGTTGTCAAATATGCAAATGAAAAAACACTTTGCGGAGTTATTTCCAAGTGGGCTAATTTAATATAAGTAGAAACTTCCTGCACATCTGTTTGTGCCGGAGTGACTGGAAAGATTTTATCGGCGGCTCTGCACGCTGTTTCGTAAAATGTGTGCACTTGTGGCAGCTGGTCCCGTCTGAAATCCAAATATTCTCTCGAATAAGAACGGCTGAAGTCGACTTCGCCAGCTATTTCACCCATTACCTTCCGTCTATACTTATCTATTATATCCTGTTCAGCTGTCATCTTTATTCTTCAATACCTTCTTTCTTGAACTGCTGTTTGAACCAATGCTCCCATTCAGCATAAACCATTTTTGCATCTGTAGTGCCAACGTCTTTTGCAACTATATCTGAAATTCTATGAAATGCTTCATTTGATTTTATTACAAAAGATGCTTCTAGTATCTCGAAATTCTTTGTTTCCTCTGCATAGTCAACCAATTTTTGTTTTATTTTTGCTCTCAGCTCGATATTTTCCCAAATGCCATCCCAATTTCCTGACCACTCCTTGACTCTGCTTCCTATTGCTTTAATTACTTCTGACTCGCCTTCTTTCAAGGCCGAAGTAGGCTCGAGCATATCTGTTTTTGGATTATAAGTCAGCAAATCCTTGAATCCTTTTTCTGCCAAAGGATCATTCGTCCAAGTTTTTCCGACTTCGGTTATTTGAACGACTCGCTTGATGCGTTCAAGTCCTGATGGAGTTGTAATTGGATTTGTAACTAAAATAACATCTGTTGCTTTGAAAGATGTTTTAGGAACACCGAGGTCATTAACAACCCTGTCAAAAACACCATAAGGAGAATCGCCGTGTATTGTTCCTGCTACAACTTTTGCCAAAGCTCCGACTCTCATTGCTTCGTAAAGTGCTTTTGCTTCTGTAGATCTAACTTCACCAATAATTAATGCCGAATCGCCAAGACGCAAAGCTGTTCTAATCGCATCTTCAGCAGCAACTTCTGATTTTCCGCCAGCTATTGCAGAACGAACTTTCATCGACTGAACATCATATCCTAATTTTCTCAAGCCGGCAACATTTAATTCCAAAGTATCTTCAACCGTTACAACTCTGCTTGAGCGCGAGATTTCCAGCAGCAGTGCATCAAGCATACTTGTTTTTCCTGAGCTTCTCGAGCCGGCAATCAAAACAGTTCTGGCACCATCTATTAAAAATGACATTAATCCGGCTGCGAGACTTGAAATCATTCCATTTTGAATAAATAATGGCAGAGTCCACGTTCTATCTCTATGCCTTCTAAATGCGAACGAATAGCCTTTTGGTGAAAGAGGTTGCTGCATTACTGAAACTCTGGCTCTTCCGTGGGGAACATATAATTCTGTGTCAAGAACTGGATTTGCCTGATCTAATGGTCTGCCCGACATTAATCTTAATTTTGTTGCCCAGCTTTCTGCTTCTTTGTTCAAGGGCGTCGCATTCGTGATGCATTCACCATACTGCGAATGTATAATTGAAATCGGATTTATTCCAATTGGCGCATTTACAACTACATCCTGAATATTTTCATCCGACAAAATAAGCTCAATCATTCCAAAGCCTATTGTATAACGAACCAATATTTTTGCCAGCTCTTCTATTTCTGCCGGCTCCAAAATTATATTTCGGGTTTTTGCCAAATCGCGAATCAAATCTTTTTCTATGCTTACGAATGTCTCCCTCGTTCTTTCAATATTTACGAATTCTCTTCTCTCTGGTCTGTGCTCAGCTAAAATAGCACGGGCATCTGTAAGCAATGCATATTTGTCTTCTGTAAGTCTGAATTCGGGTGGCGTCAAATGGTAAATTGGCCTGATATCAGTTTTAGTTTTTAAAATTAAAACTTGTGTATCATCTGCAATTTTATAATTATCTATTTCCTCTGCCCCGGCAGGATAGGATGTAACCAACTTGGTATACATAAAATTTGGCCGGATAGAAGGCTTGAATATTTGCTTGTAGAATTTTCTGTCTCCAGATTCGTAGCCGTCTAAATAAGGCGCAGCTATCTTCAAAAGTTTAGTTTGGCCAAGAATTACGAGCACTTTTTCCAAAACACCTGAAAATTGTTTTGAACAAGAACTATGTTCCGCAGTTATTGAGCTTACTTCTTCCCTATGCCGTCTCAAAACTCTTACATAACTGCCAACAGGGTCGTGCTTAATTCCCTGCAAAACTGCTGACTGGAGGAAATTAAACCATTCCGGGAAAAACCTTCTGCAGTCCTCTCCAAATTCTGAGAAATCAAGAACTCGTTCTTCCGAAATTAGTTTCTGATAAGCTTCAGCTATTTCATAAAGCAAATGTGCCTGAGATTTTTCGTAAACATATTCTTCATTTTGCGAGAAAACTATTTCTTCAACTTGGCCGCTTTCAGCCAATGCGTCTATAGCCTGTGCCATTACAAAAGGGTCGTCTTCTACAGATGGATTGTAAATACTACCTTCAAAGTTAAATTTCAGAACTTTGCCCTCTGCTGCTCTAATAATCTCATAATCTTTATTTGGCATATCGTAATCCTAGCTTAGTAAAATATATAACTACCGCTATGCTTTTCTTGTTTATATGGACGAAGAGAATTTACCGCCTTTGCCTGATTTGCCAACGCCATTAAATTTAGCTGGAGGCGTTCCGAAAGCTGCGGCGGAAGGCTTGGTAAGAGTAAGAGAGCACGTTTCCTCTTTTGCAGCGAGAGTTAGACTAGTAGAAGACCAATTGAATAATATCAGAAGCCATTTGGAATTAATTGACTCTTCTATGGTTGATAAGCACAAGACGATTGTAAAGGAATTGCGAAGTCTTGAAGACAACGGAAGAGAATTGAGAACTGAAATGGCTAAGTTAAATGATTTGGTTGAGCGAACTATCAAGCGGCTTGAAAGCCTCTCCTCAAAGGAAGAAGTAAAAGTTCTGGAGCGTTATATAGAAATGTGGCAGCCGCTGAATTACATTACTCGGGACGAATTAAAATCATTAGTACAAAAGATTATTAAGGAACAGTCGAAAAAAGGTGAATAATGGTGCTGCATAAACTTCTAGGCAGAAAGGAAAGGTTTCCAACTCCGGAGATTTTGAAAGAACGCGGAGTTAAATCCGAAATATTAACTAATGACTTAAGCGGAAATCCAGTCCAACAAACTCCAATACCTGAAGCTCCATCGCCACATATTGCTTTTCTGCAGCGCGAAGAGGAGCCCGAAATAGAACTGCCGGAACGCGCAATTCATACCCATCATCCGCATCATTCAACTGAAGAATTGCAGAGAATAATGGAGCAAGTTCTAAGTGAAAAACTAAACGAATTCGGCAAAGAACTTGATGCAGTAAAAAAAGTCCGGGACGATGTAAGATATCTAAGCAAGCAAATGGATGAACGATTTGAAAAGCTAAATAGTCATTTAGAAAACTTGCAAATAACTTTTGAGGAAAAAGTTGATGACCATCAGCAAACTGTCGAAGAGCTTAGCGTAGAGCTAAAAGCTCTCAAGAGAGTTTTTGATTCCATTATGCCTACTTTTACAGATAATATTAGGCAAATGAGAGATATTATTGAGAATAAAAAATAATCAGCCATTTGGATTCGGCTCTCTTGTTATGTAATATGTTGCTGCTCCAAATATAATAACTAAAACCAGTAGAGATAATATAGTGGGCGAGAAAAATATTCTCGTTTGCTCTTCTCCCAAGAATGCCTGCAAGCCCTCTATACCTTCTGAAGGAGGCTGAGTAATATTGAATTGGTCTCCTAATTCTGGTCGTCTTGCAAGGGCTCCTTCCGGAAATACCTGCGAGAATGCTATCAATGCAAAAAGAATTACAACCAAAATAATCGGGCCATAGCCTCTAGCCTGCGTTAAAACACCCGAAATTGCGCCCTCTTGTATGCCTGCAAATCTGAATATCAGAATAAGGAATAACGCTATAAGTATCAGAACCGATATTAATGGCAAAAAGGCCGATAAAAATTTTACTGCTCCGAGAGAATTTATAAATAAAAACGCTATTACAAATGATATTGCTGTATAGACATATTTGTTTTCTCCCAATACTTTGGTTTTATCAAGGAGAGCATAAGACAAGGCAAATATAAGTATGAAAGGTAAAACTACTGAATAGATTCCCACATCTTGCAAAACACCGACAGCATCAAGTAATGTTGGCATAAAGAAATGTGTTTAATAGGCAATATAAATTTTTAGTTACTTTTCTTTAAGCCTAATATACTTCTCATCTTTATCATCCTTCTTAG
Source organism: Nanobdellota archaeon (assembly GCA_038045805.1). Taxonomy (GTDB): domain Archaea; phylum Nanobdellota; class Nanobdellia; order UBA10117; family UBA10117; genus JAGVWH01. The sequence goes on from JBBSXK010000028.1 coordinate 11,344, forward strand.
CGCCTCTAACCATAAAGAAAATTACTGCCAAAGGTATTCCTAATATAAGCCCCAGAGCTATCATTGTGTTAAGAGCTTCTTCCGGTATTGCAAATGCAATCTGGCCGGATAGGAGTGCGGATAGATTATATAATATAGGAACATTCTCTCCGACCGCAAATCCAACTATTCCCACGAAAATCAATAGAACGAATATTATTAAAGCAACAAGAGGATAGCCCGCAAACTCATTACTTTTCTCTTCCCAGTTTGGAATTATGAATGCGAGTGTCATAAGTACGAGCAAAGCCACGACTAAAAGAAAGCTCGCTTGCGGCAATAGAATTGCAATTGCTTCTACAACGGGCGTATATGTGATAAACAAAAAGCCTGCTACTGTTGCAATTACTCCGGCGATATTTTTAACTTGCTGTTCGGCAGGGTCGCCTAAAACTTTAGTCTTTAATAAAATGGCATAAAAAATTCCCCAAATCAATAAGAACGGCAATATTACTCTAAAGAATCCGAATTGCTGCAATAATATAAGAGCATTGTCAAGCGGCGCGATACTTACGGCGCTAGTGGCTTCCTCAAAACCAGTCTGAAGCGAAAATGTAACCATATCTAATTCTCATTAAGTTAGTATAAATAATTAACGTCTGCGTCTTCTGGCAGTTCTTCTAGTTGTCTTCCTTGTCCTCGTTCTCGCTTTCGCTTTCTTCGGACGCGTTCTTGCAGAAACTCCTCGCCGATGTTTTGCCTGTTGTAATTGGTCATCCATAATTCTTATTTCAGAAAGATATGTTTCGATTTTCCGCTCCAAGTTTCTTATATTAGCATCCAAACTTTTTGTATCTCTGTCTGGATTTTGCCTCTTTAACGAATTGCGCTGATTTATTTTGGCTATAAGGCTTTCTTCCAATCTTATAGTATACTCAGCTATCTGGTCTGCTCTTTCCGCATACTGTGCCGCTCCTCTGCCATTAAACTTTCCTGCCAGTTTCTTCAATCGTTTGGCTTCTATTACTAAAGCTTTAATTGATGCTTTTATTTCTTTTACTTCCGCTCCGGCGAATCTAAATCTTTTACGGCCTCGGGCTCTTTCTTCACCTTGCTCCTCCCTTTCAGCTGCCTTGATATCTTTCCAAGCCGATTTTACAGTGCCTCTTGCACTATATATTCCTAAAAATATAGTTATTATAAAGAAAATTACTCCAATGAAAATTATAACAGATGCTATTGTTCTAACTTCTGGAGGAAATTCAATTCCGGCGCTCGATATCTCGGTGCCAAATAATAGTATCAAACTTCCAAGAAGCATTATTCCTATACTAATAACAAATAATCCCGATATAGCTCCAAATTTATGTTCTTCATCTGCAACCAAACCATAAAGCAGGCGTATAGATAATATAACCGCAATAATCAAAAATGCCAACAACATAAAGAAGAAATATGCAAATGGCATAAATCTAATGACTAATAATGTTATTAGAATAGCCAAACCAGCTTCTACTGAACTGCTTGTAAATGTGTCTCCGAATACATTGCTTTTTTTCAAAGCAGTATACAGAATCATAAAAACGAATATACTCAATATAACTAGAAGATAAAACATAGAAATTGTATCTACTCTTTTGCCGAGCACTAAAGTTACTACATCAAAAAAAGGAACTAAAAACGGAGTTAATTGGTCGGATAATTCCTGTGCTCTAACAACTCCGAGAATACTAAATAGGAATGGAAATATTGATGCAATTGCGCGCCTTAAGACCATAAAATAATACATAGTAAAGGTATATTTAAAACTATCTCGGCTTTGTGCTGATTTTTGGATTGAGTTTTTCCAGTTTGTTTGCTATCTTGTCGAAATCTCTCTTTAATTTGTCCATAATATTTTGCAATCTTTTATAAGAAATAAATTTCTTCTTGCTAAGTGCTATATCTGCTTGTGTCTGAATCTGCAATATCTTATCCTGCAGTTCTGCTAATCTCTTTCTAATAAGTTTTAGTGTCATATATCCTCTATTGCTATTTCCCTTACTGTCGCTTTAATCCCTCTGCAAATATAGTCTTTATCCGCGCCTTATTCAATTCTTTTTTACGCGCTCTTAATTTGCTTTCATAATAAGATGCCTGCGTTTTATTTCCCCTTCTCTTTTCTAGGTTTATTCTTGTTTGTAGTATTTTTATTTCTGCTTCAAGACGACCAACTTCGCCTAAACTTTTTCTAAGCATTCTATTCCGATTTTCAAGAAATTCTCGGCTAGCAGTTTCAAAGACCATAAAATTATTAATTAAAACTCATTAATAAATTCTTCTTCCTTGAAATCCAGTTTCGCTGGGATAACAAGGCAGTGCGGTGTGCTTCCGAAATCCATTGTTTTAAGCTCAGCTAATTTATTATATGCGATTTTTGCATCTTTATAGCCAAGTCTTGCGCATCCAATTGCAAATGTTTCCAGAGTCACTATACTTGAAGCCTCAAGTAAAATACCAATCGCTTCTGCCAACTTTAATTCCGGCTCTAATATGAAAAGCGTATGGGCTTCAATACTCTGATTTTGTTTTAATGTATTTACAAAACTCGTTGGCTTGAAATTCTCTTGTGGTTTTGGAATGCTTGTAACTTTTCCAAATTTGTATAAACTTAAGCCCGTTTCTGCAATCGCTGTTAATACTGAAGCTGAATGAATTATTTCATATTTTATGCCTCGCTTCCTGCATTCACTAATTATTTCAAAATGTGTTGTGGCTGATAATGGATCAC
>JBBSXK010000028.1:14102-15814 GCA_038045805.1 Nanobdellota archaeon
ATCACCAATTACTAAGAAGGCTAATTTCTTGGTTTTGGCTTCTTCTAAAAAGTTCAGACTTTCAGTTTCATCTCTGCCTAGAATTTTAATGCTCTTTCCGAATAACTCGCTCAAATCTGAATCATAAATTGAGGTATAATTCTCTGCGTATATGCTATCGCATTTCTCTATGGCTTCTTTTGCCTTGAGAGAAATATCTCCTTTGCTCAATCCTATCCCTATTAAGTATAACATATGCCTAACTCTGTTGGTCTACATAGAAAATCCAAAAAGGATTTTCTCGCCTCGCAAGTTTACTTGCGAAGTGTTGCTGTCGCAACATAACCTTTTAGAAGCGAGGGCGTTTTTAAGGTTAAGCGCTATGGGACAAACTTTGAAAGTCAGGATTGAAGACGGTGAGAAAGCCAAACAATTTCTTCAGCAAAAAGGCTGGCTTGATACAACCAAACTTGTTGGGCGAACAGCACAGCGCTATTTGATTTTCGGATTAAATGACGGCTTCAAAGCAAGCATTTTGGAGAAACAATTTCCCGGCTCAAAAATAGAAAGTAAAGCCCTTCCTGCTCCGCCTAAAAAGCTGGGAGATTTGAAACAAACTCTAAACGCTGTTGTGCCAAAGCAGTATGTTGACGATATAATAAAAAGTTATGATACTATTGGAGATATTGCAATTCTGCAGATTCCTCCAAAGCTTGAGAATTTCAAACTGCAGATTGCCCACGCATTAAAGCGCACGCAGCTGAGCATAAAAGTTGTGGCAAGAAAAATAGGCAAAGTCGGCAGTAAAGATGAACTCTACAGGTTAACAAAATTAGAAATACTTACTGGCGAACAGCGCCTTACAACAACACACAAAGAGCACGGCATAACTATGAAAATAGATTTGGACAATGTCTACTTCTCTCCAAAAAGCTCTAATGAAAGATTAAGAGTTGCAAAATTAACGAAACCAGAAGAAAATGTTTTAGTAATGTTTGCCGGCGTCGGACCTTCTGCACTAATAATTTCGGAATTCCAGCCAAACTGCCATATTTGGGCAGTTGAAATAAATCCAATAGCTATTGAGCTTATGAAAGAAAATGTCAGGCTTAACAGGGCTGGAAATATAACGGTAATTAAAGGCGATGTTTTGAAAGAAGTTCCGAAACTAGGCATTCTGTTCGATAGAATCGTAATGCCATTTCCGGAAAGGAATTGGGATTTTCTTAACTTAGCTATTGAAACTACTGCTCCGCAAGGCGTAATTCATTTCTATGCTTTCGCGAGAGAGGATAAAGTAAAAGAAACGATAAAGAAAATAGAAGATGCTGCAAAAGATATTGGAAAATCAATCGAAATACTTGACTGGACTAAAGCAGGCTCTTATGCGCCCCATATGTGGCGCTACGTTTTCGATATTAGAGTTCTATAAAGACATAAGAGTTATATAAATCCTAAATGATGTTTTATTATGACTAAAGATAATTTCAAAGTAACGCCTTGGGAAGTATCAGGCAATGTTAATTACGATAAATTAATCAAAGAGTTTGGAATACATCCAATGCACGAGCTTCCGAAAAAGTTTGGAGATAATTTATTGTTTAGAAGAAAAATAATCTTTGCTCACAGGGATTTTGGTGCAATAGTTAATGCAAACAAATTTGTGATGATGACCGGCTTAATGCCTTCCGGAAAATTTCATTTAGGCCATATGATTTTAGCTCAGCAAATGT
>JBBSXK010000029.1:0-5114 GCA_038045805.1 Nanobdellota archaeon
TATTACAATTAATACCACAGTTACTATTTTAGCTATGTTTAAGTTTAATTTCTCGACAAAATTTTCAATGTAAAACAAACCTTTCGTTAAAATCAAAAACGCAGCCGGAAATATAAACATAATATACCTTTCTTCAGCCCGCGTTTGAGTAGCAAAATAAAATAATGGAATTAAAAACCAAAGCAATATTAAAAAATTAGCACGAATTTGTGTTCCAGATTCTTTGTTTAAAAGATCCAAGCCCATTATTACGTCAGCGAACATGTATAATCCAATTATGAAAAGTACTATTCCGAGTATTTGGAAATAGAATGGAAATAAATTTAGATAAGTCAAAAGAGAAGGTATTCCTATTGCTTGTCCCGCTGCTCCTCCGCCGAATATGAATTGATATACTGGATTTCCAAACTTCAAAGTAGACCATATGAAATATGGTATCATTATTATCATACTTCCAGCGCCCATAATCCAGAAGTTTTTATTTAGTAAAAATTTATGGCGTTCGGTAGCAAGCAAATAAATCAATATGACAGCGCCAATTATAAGAGTTGGAAATCTTAGAAGTGTTCCGAGTGCAATCAGTATTCCTGTAAGCGCATAATATTTTGTCTGGTGTGTGTTTGCAGCTTTCCAGAAAAAATACAAAGTGATAGTCCACATAGTTAATGATGGAACATCTACTAATATTCTAGCAGAATAAAATAGATGCATCCAAAATGCAGATAGTAATAAAGTAGTAATTACGGCTGTTTTTTTATCATACATATCTTTTATTATTAAATATGTAAAAAATATTCCTGCTATCGAAAAAAGTGTAACAATAAATTTCAAGCTCAACTCACCAAATCCAAGCTTTAGCATTCCTGCAAATATAACAGACATAAGAATTGGACGGCCAGGCCACCATTCAGCGTTATATGTTCCGGCAAAGTCTTTCGCCATATTCATATATTCGGCACCATCCCACCACAAAGTTTGGTCTTGAGTAATGTAAAAGAAATACAAACGTATGGCAACAGCAAATGCAAATATGCCAACAAATGCTAAATCGTATTTAGACAGCGTAATTTTGCTCTCAGTCATATAGAATCGATATTAGTAAGTGATATAAGTATTTTTATCTATACAAAGGTATAAGTGGTGATATATTTATTTCTATAACAGCAGCCACTAAGAGCAAAACAATAGCGAAAATAAGCAATCCAACTATGTGTTTTAAAGACTCTTTGAATTTAGGACTTTCGTATTCTCTTTTAATTATGGCCAAAGATATCATTCCGCCAGCTAGAGCTCCTATGAAGTAGGCCATTATTTCTGGAATTCCGTGTATCAGATATCTAGATAATCCGACAGTTACAGCAGTAGAATATCCAGCTATATTTGGCAGACCAATTTGTTCTGTGTAATGTACGGCTGCATTTTTAATTGAACTGCCTATGGCTACACCTATTACGGAAGCATTCCAGGCCAATATAAATATAGCTCCAGCACCGTAAATTAATGAGAATAAAATTGTAAATGTTAGAACTTTTATATTATTTAACATAACCTTGCTAAAATATGCTTGTAATATGCTTGCTCCGGATAAATCTATATTTATGTCACGTATTGTGTTGATTTGAATATAGAATAAGTTCTGAGCTAAATCTTGCGGCAGAACTACAAACCAAAAAGTAGTTGCTAAAGTTAAGCCTAAGAATAAAAATACAAAAAATTCAAGGATTTTGCCATGCGCACCTTTTTTATCAAACATAGACACTAGCATATCTTTTAGATATGCATGGATGCCCTCTTCTTTGTCCTTCTCTATACTTAGAACATTAATCATTAATGGAAGACTTGCTATTGTTGTAAGAAAAACAGCTACTATTGCGGCATAAGCTGGAAATATCCATTGCGAGAGAAATATAGCCGCTGTTGCATAGAGAAATGCTATAGGTAACATTTCCCAAGGTTTTCTCTCTGCGACTATTCCTGGTATTATATCTTCTAAAACCATATGACCTTTTCTAATCAGTTAAACTATATTATAAACTTTCCTGAAATTATAATTTGCTCGTGTTACTTGAGTAGAACTTCTATTATTTTTGCGTATGCCGGCCGCGTTATGAAAACACCGATGCTTACACCAAGTATTGTTACTATGGCGAAACCCTTCAATAAACCCGCACCCATAAACCATAATGGTAACATGGCGGCTACAACTGTTGCATAGGAGCCAAATATTATGAAAAATGCTCTTGACATCCGTTCTTTCCAAGTCGATACTGTTTTAATTCCGTGCAAAACTTCATCCGTTATAACTATTTGAGAATCAACTCCCGTGCCTACTGCTGCCAATATGCCGGCAAGAGCGGCAAGATCTAAATTCCATTTTACTAGCGCTGCAAATCCAAGTATTATGACAATTTCGGAAAGCCCAGTAATTAATAGAGGCAAAGCTACTTTTAATTTTCTGTAACGTACAAAAATTACAGCACCAACTGCAAGAATAGCTATTATTATTGCAGTAATAGCTGTATTAAAAAAATCTTGCCCTAATGTACCAGATACAAAATCTGTTTTAACGATATTTAATTTAACCGGCAAAGATCCGGTTATCAAAACAGTTTGCAGTTCGCGCATATTATCAAGAGCATTATTTTTCGCTATTTCTTCCGTCTGTCCATTGCCCGGGCCTTGTATAGTAAAGCTTGTTGTTTCCTGGCCTTTCAAACCAATCGAAATTAATAAACTATCAACCAGCTCTTCGTCTAAAAATAAATCAAGCCGTTCAGATAGATATTGACTGCCACCAACAAATTGCGTTGGCAAATCTTTAGTAATATCTGCGTGCCTTTTTGCCGCTTCAGGACTTATGTCAACTCTAAATTCAAAATTACATGCATAATTTCCATCAGATACTTGTGAACAGCTTCTTACGCCAGAACAGTCTGCAGATCTGCATACAGATTTTACATCTATACCACCAACAAAAACAGTTTCATTAGCTATTTTGGCTTCAAACTTTCCTTGCTGCACTAATGTTTTTACAATATCTCTGTTTGATGTTCCGGCCAGCTCGACTAATATGAACGACTGGCCTTCCAAGTCACTAACCTGTCTTACATTTATGTCGCTCAGTCCATAAACGTTAAGACGTCGTTGAGTTATATCTACTATATCTTGGAATTCTTGATTTGTTAGCTCTTCAGCAGGTTGTAATAAAACTCGCACTCCACCTACAAGATCGAGACCTAATTTTAAATTCGATTCGGGAACTTTGTCTATAGTTACGCCTAAGTCAATCTCCTTGGCATCATTTAATTGCGCTATAAATGAAAATTTGCCACCACTCGTTCCAAATTTTACTATGTCATTTGATTTTATTTTATGTATGGCTGCAGAGTAATCATCAACAGAATTTATTTGCATTCCATTTACATCGTATAAAACCATATTTGCAGTCAATCCATTTATATCTGCACTCGTATTAGTTGCAACAGATGTTATTACTACGCCTGTTGTTTCAAATCGCGGATTAATAGCCCATACGGATAATAATATTATGGCTATCAGTAATAATATTCGCCATGACGTAAATATTTCTTTGGCCTTAGCTAGTACACTCATTGTTTACCACCTTTATTTTCTAAGTAAAGCCTGAGTATTCCGGCATTTTGTATCCACGTATTTAGCATATCAAAAAATAAACCAATTATCAATATCAGTGCAATTTGTTTCAAAAGAAGTGCCGGTGTTAATGCATATAGAACAGCAAGTGCAATTATGGCCGTTATTTGCATAGTCAATCCTGTTTTGAAAGAACTATACAGCCTTTCTTTTAGTGGCAAATCTGTCCGCTTCAAAACTTTTGTAGATAGTAAAATATCAGTGTCGACAGAATAACCAATTATCATAAGCAAGGCGGCTATAGCTGCCGTTGATAATTTTATATCAAGAATATTCATTATAGCTATAGTTTCTATTAGATTGGAAAAACCAGCGAGCAGAACAGCTACGGATGGGATAAATTCGCGGAAATAAATAAAAACTACTATAGACATAATAATAAAAGCAACTATTATAGCTTTTATTGCACTTTGCAGGAAACTTTCTCCGAGCTGGCTGCTGACTTCTTCTATCGTATAATTATCTTGTAATTTTATATCAAGCGTTTTTTCTATTGCGGCCAGAGCCGAATCTTGATTCAAACTCTCAAATTCAATTATATATCCGCTACTCTCGCCAGACGATAAACTTCTTAGCTCTCTCACATTTACATCTTCATTAATTTCATTTGAAAGAGATGTTTTCAAATCATCTAAACTTAATGTAGGATTTATTTGTATGGTTATTAGCAAACCACCCTTAAGGGTAAAATCTTTTTGCAGGAATTCGCCAGTATTTATTTTAGAAGCTCCGAGAATACCGATTGAAGCTATAAGTAAAATAATTGTTATAATCATGAGCTTTTTGTAGTGCTTGTCCCAAAAGGAGCCAATAGCGTCGAAGTTCATATAGCTCACCATTTTGAATAAGTTTTAAATGTTATGTATTGCAGTCTATATGATGGACAATTTTCAAGACGCATTAAAAAGTTTCAAAAGAGGGCCGCAAGTCATATTGCCAAAAGATCTTGCAGCTATAGTATTTTACACCGGTTTAAAACCAGGGGATAAAGTTGTTGATGCGGGAGCTGGCAGCGGATGGCTTGCAGCATATATGGCTTACATAGTTGGTCCAAAAGGAAAAGTAGTAACTTACGAGAGGCGCGAAGAATTTGCAAATATAGCAAAGAAAAATTTCGAGAAATTAGGATTGGAAAATATTAAATTGAAAAATAAAGATATACTTCTAGGAATATCTGAAAAGAATTTGGATTTGGTTACGCTCGACTTTAAAGATTCGTGGCAGGCTCTTCCAGTAGCGGAAAAAGCACTCAAGAATGCTGGATTTTTAGTTGCCTATCTGCCACAAGTAACACAAGTTGTAAAATTCGTAGAGGAATTAAAAAATTCAAGATTTAAATTAGTCAGAGTTCTCGAAGTTCTGGAACGGGAATGGAAAGTTGAAGGCGATATTGCGCGTCCTGAACATAATATGTTAGGTCATACCGCTTTTTTAGTTTTTGC
>JBBSXK010000029.1:5214-6234 GCA_038045805.1 Nanobdellota archaeon
AAGAAAAGCCTAATCTGATGATTAGTCAATCTTGCTTCGGCAAGAAAAGCCTAATCTGATGATTAGTCAATCTTGCTTCGGCAAGAAAAGCCTAATACGCTGTTTAATCAACCTCGCCATTGCAAATTAAGTAATTGAACCATTAAAATAGAAGTTAGGACTTCGTACTTCTAATTGCACTACCGATATATTTCCAGAATCATTATAGTATGAAATATCAGCGGCTGTAAGGTCGTATGGATCAATATTAAATGTAGTTGTGCAGTTTATCCACAAACCCATTTCTGGATAAATAGTTTCAAAATGATTACATAATTTTATCGCTGGACTGGTTTCAACATTGTAAGCTTCTATTGTTTTTGATCCTATAACACCTACGCCACTTAAATCTATAATATGTCTGCTATAATCTGCTGGCGGCGGCGCCTCTGTATATTTATTATCCCAGTAAAGGTAGAAGTGCTGTGTATGTGGAAGTGGACTGCCGCACGTAATATTCCAATATACTGTGCAAGGCGGTACTGAAGAATTTACACTTGATTGAACATCTCCGCCAGCATTTCCTACGCCACCAGTATTTTGTACAGAAACAACTCGCACTTCTTTCGAACAATTTCGCGTATCATTTGGCCAAATATTTAGAGGGTATTTTATTAGTGATGGATTACTATGTAGGCCGTCATTACAAGTTACGCTAACTAATTTACGTTTTTCAAAAGAGGGATCTAAAAACCAATGAGCGTAAATAGTACTGCCTTGCATCCAGTTGTTTCTCTGATGTATTGCGTTAATTATATTTTCCATATCTAATGAACGATCTTCGATAAAGAAATTTACAGATGTTTCTTCAGAACTTCTTACGTAAAAGAAAATAGAAATTATAGCTAAGTATATCAATACTATTGCTATTATGAAAAATTGTCCTGATTTATTTCTTATTTGCATCGAATATCCTCCATAAATATAATTTTATAGTATAAGGATGGTGCTGCTTGGTAACGGTGTATTGCGCTGTAACTG
>JBBSXK010000029.1:6244-14348 GCA_038045805.1 Nanobdellota archaeon
CATTATTCGGAGTGTTATTAACACCACAAGGTGTTTGTTGTCCAAATTCCGAACGGCAAAATGTTCCATTTACAACGTATTCAATTCGCATATCAACTGTTTTCGGGAATGAGTGTCTAATTTCGAGCCGTAAATTATTATAGTCAACAGTATTTGCACTAAGGTTACTTGAATTAGTTTCAAGTATGTGTGTTTCTCCCAAAACTCTTAGAACTTGAAAGCCCTGCTCTTTTAGATTTTGCTGATCCTGTAAATAAGTGAAGCTTTGCTGGCTAACAGGAAGGTTAACCCAGATTAATGTTACTAGCAGTATAATCAAAATAATTTCAATGAAATAAAAATATCCGCGTTTCATCACGACCATACCTCAATTGTAAATCTAACTGGAAAATTATCTACTCTTATATTATTCCCGCGCATCATTACTATTTCGCCGCCGCGCTGCACTTTGCATAAACCAGAAGGATTGAGAGGCTTTGGTCCGATTGAATCTCTAAGAGAAGTATTAGCTAAATAAAATGGAAGATCCTTATTTGTTTTTGATGTGAAATAATAATTCTCAAGATATGTAAACGTTTTTGGGAAAGAGCCTCCCGTCAATCTATGTAGTTTAGGCGCATCCCTATCGGATTTACCAGTTTCCAATATTACTTCAAATGAAGAACCATTATCAGTATTCAAAGCAAGAATTTGATCGTTGCTTTCTGTATATGCGCTAGCATCTGATGCTGCTGTTATACCACCCGCACCGGCAGTTATATTTGGAAAAAAGAATAACAAGTAGGCAGTACCAGGAGATGTTGAATTTACATGTATTTGTGTTGTATTGCCTCCACTTCTACATATTACAACTCCTGTTTTATTAAAAACATTTACATCGCCGCAAGTATCAGCACCGCCAGCATCGCTTACCTTTCCGAAAGCATACCCTTCGTAACTAATTCTCCAGCTTGCATTTCCAATAGGAACGCCAATGTATGTATTATTGGCTTTTAGCTGGCTTTTAGCTTTGCCCCATTTGTATTGCGGTACAATATAATCAGTACAATTTGTTAAACCAATTCTTGTTACTGTTGCAACAGTCTCCCAATTAGGCGGATTTCCGCAGGATTTCAAAAGCGCATCAGCTATAGCGTTTGCTTTTGCACAATTTGTTTGTTCATCAATTGCAGTCGATTCCTGTTGTGTCCTTACAAAAATCGAAGAGAAAAGGAAAATTAATATTCCTATGAATAAGAAAACAGCTATTACATATTCTGCATATGATTGGCCTTTTTTCCTTAAAGTTTTCATTATAGTATGACTTGAACATATTCTATTTTAGTTTCACTTTCGCCAGAGTATGTAGCTGTAATTACAAGTGGATAATTTCCTGGCGACAACGGAGCGTTAAATGCGGTTGAAAAATCTCCAGTCGTATCAGCAAACGTTGAAATTACATTTTTATCTGGTAAGATTATATCTATTCTTGCTCCGCCGGCAGGTGCGGCATCAAAAGAAACAGATCCGCTTATAGTTATTTCTTGTTCACTTGGAATTACTGGCGGATATATTGCTACATCTAATACTAAATTAGTTGGAAATATGAAAATAAAAAACGTGAAGAGACCTATAGCCAACATTATCATTACGTGTTTAAATCCAGCAATTAGTTTTTCTTCAGCTATTTGTCCAGCCATTATACCCATACTTGCTGACTGTACTATGGTTAGAAGTAAAAATAATGTTTTGAAATATTCAGTTCCAATATTTTCTGTTGGCCTCAATGAGATTCCACCAAATACACCAACTTTTTGCACAAATAAAATTGGCGTTAGAATGGAATGAAGAGCTACAAGTATACCCATAAATATGAAAAATATTACATACATAATCATAATCTGCTGCGTCATCAGAGATTTTTTATCTGATTCCAGTCTTCTCAAAAGATTTACATCTGTTGATAGAGATGTAAGAATATTTCCGACATCACCGCCAGCCATAAACGCTTCAAATATTACACCATTTACTCTGTTTATCATTTGCGAATCAGCTAGATCTTCCGAGAATTTTTTCCAAGCCTGCGGAAATGGAATGCCCCAAGATACCCTGCTATGTAATTTCGCAATGTGTATTGTAAGTGCCCCGTATTTTGAATGTGTAGTTGTTTCTATAGCTGCTGGCAAAGTCATTCCAGAACTAATTCCCTGCGCTAAGTCTCTAATAAATGCTGGATAATTGCTTTCAGCGTCTGAAATCTCTCTAAATTCCAAAAATCCAGCTAAAAAGTATGGCATAAATACTATCAACATAGTTATCAGAAATATTCCAATTATGAGAGAAGTCGGCTGTTCTAATAAAATAAGAAACGAAGTTATTATGAATGGTAACGGAAGAACCATAAGCATCAATTTTATTTTGTGTTTTGTTATTTTAACTCCAAATACTGTATCCGGAATTTTATCTAGCAGTTCGTTAAAATAAAATTTCATTAGCTCTCCAGTGGGGATGATCCTTTCATTAATAGTATAAATGCAGCAGTTAATACTGGTAACCCAACCAATACTAATGCATAATTTAATGCTTTTACAGTTGCAACAGGAACTCCGCCGACAGCAAGCATAATAGATGTTATAACTACAAAAAATACAGCTCCGACTACAACAATAGTTATGTATATCTCGATTAGCAATGAAAGTAAATTACTGAATTCATTCAAGCGTCTTTTATAATCTGCAACAAAACCATTGGTTTTTTCTGTTAATAATTGTCCTAAATCTCCGCCAAGAGTGATAGTTGTTCTAATTCCAGCAAGAAGTTCACTCCAATATTGACTCGGCGAACGATTAATTGCGCGAGTAAGCGCAGATGGTAAATCCAAGCCGAGTGTTTCGATATCGCGCGATATTTGCTGAGCTTCGGTAGAAATTTCGCCATATTCTTTGAAACGAGAAATCATTTTGAAAATATCTTGTGGTGGAAAGCCAGAACGCGCAATAGTCGACATATAAATTGTCGAAAAAGGCAGAGTGTTATCTATTTTTTTCTGTCTTTCTCCAGCTATTACAGCTGGATAAAAATATGTAAGTATTCCAGCACCTATAGTTGTTCCTATTAAAACAGATAAAAAAATCATCATCGGCATGAGTTGAAAATTACCAAGTAACAATGCAAACGGCAAACCAATTCCAAAAGTAGTAACAAAACTCAAAACCATAACTAATATAATGAATGACGCCCAATAGTCTTTTCTTACAGTTATGCGCGCTCTTCGTAAATCGATTTCAAGTCTATCAAAATATTTAGAATATTTTTTAACGAGTGGTGAAAATAAATCGAAAGCCAAGGAATAAAAATCCGCCATTATCCCTCCATTTGCTTTGCAAGTTCTGCTGGATTGGAATAATACATTCTAATTGCGTTCGAAACATTTCTGAAACCACTAACTTTTTTCTTTTGCATCCAGCGTATTACATTTGCTCTCCTCAAAAGTTCGTTATGAACTTGTTTCATATCCCATCCTTGCCGCTTCGCAATTTTTGTTAGAACATATGAATTATGCGCAATAAATGTATCATTTACTGAATCCCAGTTGAATGCTTCATTCGTGTTTAATTTCTTAGTTTCTCTATCATAATTTTCTATTTCTAATACCTGTCCAACTTTTCTGCTAAACCTTCCGCGCATCTTAACTTTCTCCATAAATACTATTATGTCAAGATTTTCGAGTAAACTCATAGGTAAATTAATTGGGCGGGTTGTTAACCTATCAATTACCGCATTTATATTATCTGCATGTAATGTCGATAGAGACGGATGACCAGTAGCCATAGCTTGAAACATAACGTTAGCTTCGATACCTCTTACTTCGCCGACTATTATGTAATCGGGACGCTGTCTCATAGACGCTTTTAACAAATCAAACATACTAATTTCGCCATATTTCTTTGGGCCAAATCCATTTCTTGCTACTTGCGGCGTCCAATTAGTATGCATTAATTGTAATTCTGGAGTATCTTCGATAGAAACAATTTTCATCGTAGGATAGATGAATTCAGCAATAGCATTTAGGAAAGTTGTTTTTCCAACAGCGGTTGTTCCAGCAACAAGAATAGATTGCTGTTCTTCTATTGCCAGCCAAAGATATGCTAGCATCATTGGGTCTGCAGTGCCGTATCCGACTAAATCAGTAGCAGTCATAGGAACTTTGAAGAATTTTCTAATACTGAAATTTGAACCTTTTCTCGCGATATCGGTGCCATATGTTATTTGTATACGGCTTCCGTCAGGAAGCGCGGCATCCAAAAGAGGAGCAGCAACAGAGACAGTTCGGCCAGTTTTTTGTGCAAGTTTCATAACGAATGAATCTAATTCGTCTTTGCTGTCAAAAGAAATATTTGTCGGCAGCTCTCCATATAAAGGATTTCTATGAAATATAAAAACTGGTAAGCCAATACCATCGCACGAAATGTCTTCAAGATTTGGATCGCGCATTAACGCTTCAATTTTTCCAAGCCCAACTGTATCTCGAAAAATAAAATATTTAGCTTTTATTGTATCTGTCTCGGATATATTTACTTTAAGTTCTGTCCATATTTCATCAACTTTTTTATCTATGTAACTATATACTTCCTTTTTCGCGCCGAGATGACTAAGTCCGACTTCTAATCTATTGTGCAATTCTGTTATAGTTTTTTCAACTAAGGCGCTTAAATTATTATCCAGCTGCGGTTCATAAAGATTGTAAGTCAATTGATTTACTAAAGGATTGAATGAAATATGCGCACTTGCAACAATATGTTTTACATTATTTACGTTAGTCGTAACTAATGGATAACTTTCTTTAACAGATCTTATGTTTAATAAGTAATCTTCCCGCGCACTTGTTGGAACTGAATATGCCTGCGGCAATGGAATTAATTTACCAGTTTCCTGTTTTATATTAATATGCGTATTATCATCTAAAATAGTTTTCTCGTTGTCTGTCTTGAGTCTGTTCAAGAGTCGCTTTAATATTATACTCATAGTGGCCCTTTTACGCTATTTTAGTGATGTATTTAAGATTATCCAACTAATTATGTTGTGTAATTATAATTAGGACGTTCAAGACTTTCATCTTGGTTACACTTGAGATTTATTTTTCGCGAACCATTTACATATTCGATTATTAGTTGTCCGCAAATAGAATGCACATTACCTGCATAATTTACATCCCATATGTTTGTCATATTAGCTTCTTTTAATACAGGGGTATGACCTATTGTCTTGATTATAATAGTATTATTTCCTTTCACGAAAATAAGATATTCTTGATCGCCAAGTCTTTTCGGAATACCTATAGTTTTGGAAACCGAAGTTAGATTTGCAGACGTATTGTAAAATCTAAATTCAATCAACGTACTTTCTATTTGTGCGAAAATATTATCGATTATTTTTCCACCAATATTTTTAGCAGCATTAGCTTTTAGCACTTCTGAAACTCCGAAAGCACTCATCATAATTACGAAAGAAACCATTAGAACAATGAGTGCGTACAATATTGTTTGCTGGCCGGATCTCATATTATGTCAATTTCTATAAATTGTGCAATGGTATTTATATTAACTATAGCTCCAGTGCCATCTAGACTAAATGGAACTGTATATGAACGATTTTCCTTTAACCATCTCGCTACGATTGTATGATCTCCAGGACCGGCAGCTATCTGGCCGCTAAGTTGGGTTTGGTTACTAAATAAAACAATAGTATGATTATTAAAATCCTCTACATCAGGATTTCTCAATACAATATAATGTAATCTGTATTTTACTGATGCTGATCTTTCTAAATAACCCACGTCATTTATTCCCAGTATACCAAATTCAGTTTTATTTCCAATTATAGTTTGGGGTTGGAATGGTACATCTAGTTTTAGATTAGCTTCGTAATGTATGCTATTATTACCATCAACCCAGATAGTTCCTTTTTTAATGGTGAAAGGTGTTGCAGTTGTAGTTTGTTCATTAGCTGCTTTTTTAATAGCCGAATGCAATTCAGAAAATCTGTTTTCTATCCGCATAACTTCATCTACGTTTTGCGCCTTTTCTATGTTAGGCCAAGCCCATAAATAAACCGTTGCAATGAGTGAAGTAGAAATAGCTACTATGAGCAAAAAGCCAATAATATTTGCCTGCCCGCGAGTGACCATAAGTTTTTTATCATAATTCGCCTAAAATAGTTTGCCTAATAAGAGGTTTAAAGTAAGCCTTTTAAAGGGAAGTATATTAATTACAATATGGATAAACAGCACAGTAGAGCTACTGATAGTATTTTAGAACGGCTTGATGCAGTCCAAAGATTAGCTTCTGAAATAGCCAACGCGATAAAAGAATCTGACTTAAAAGATAAATTTTCTATTGAAAAAACTAAATTTGGCTATCAAATAAAGCATATCGGCAAACCTAAAAAATTAGCAAAAGATGTTGGAGATTTAGCAGCGGATTTGGTTTGGCACGGAAATCATAGTATTATAGATACAATAGATGCAAGAAATGATAAAGTAACAGTTCTCGAAGCCTTAGTGTATAAACTTAGTAGAGAAGGGGACGTTTTTCTTTACAATGCGGGCGATTACCAAGGTCATACGTTAGTAAGTGCAATTCCGCAGATAGTTAAAAAGAAAATTAAACCAAATGGAAATGCAATCGCATCTGTAAATTTTGATAATTACGTATCGCAGAATAATATTACCGGAATTCCAACAACAATGGCATTAGCTTGGCCAATAATTGGAATGGCCAAACGAGGCCAAGGCAGACAACAGGAAGGCGAAATTGGTTCAACACCGGAAGAGTTGAGATTAACATCAAGAGCCCCGAAATCTGTACGTGAAGATTTGATACCGCAAGATAGTTATGGCAATGTTCGGGCACCAGCAAATGAAGAACAACTAAAAGAATTTAAAAAAGTATTAGAAAATACTATTAGTGAATTAGAGACAGGAAAAGTAAATCCAGACGACATAGAGAAATCAGATATAGATAATGGAGCGAGCTACGCAGAAAGAATATCAAAATCTAAAAATCCTGCTTCTACTTTAGGCGAGAATTATAATCCAAGAACTGGCAAGGAATTAACTTCAGAAGAATTGAGACGAAAACAACAACAAGGTATTGGCGGAGCTTATCTTAGTGAAGAAGCAGAAGCAGAAATCGAAAAAAATAAAGTTGAGCAGACAAAAAGAGATTCTTTAGGTCTCGGAAAACCAGTACAAGAAAGTTTAGAAGAAAGAATAGAAAAAGCAAATATTATTGAATTTGAAAATGATAAAAGGAAAAAGCGCAATAAATTAATTACTTATATCGGAGTAGCTGGAACTGTCGCCACACTTGGACTAGGTGCTTTATTTGGCGGCGGAATATTAAAACCGGAACCAAAGGAACCGCAGAAACCTGGCCCAGATAATCCTGATAAACCAATTGATCCAACATTCCCTGATTGGACTTACAAAACAGATATCGCTCCAAGTTTAAATCATATTACTGATAAAACAGCAATTACTGGACAAACTATACTTGTGCCAATGCACGTAGCAGATGCGGATATAGAAAAGTACGGAGATAAAATTGACAGAACTTTGAGGCACGAAGATACCAAACTAGCAATTAAAAGCTCTAAAGGTGGCAATGATACTGGGGCTTTCGAAATAAGTTTTGACAAAGAAGGAAATTATTTGTTAAACGCAAGTGTAAAAGATAAAGTAGGCAAGGAAGATTATCAAACATTCTGGGCAAATGTAACCAACAAGCCGGATCAGGTTAATGAGAAACCAGAAATTACATCCGTCAGGATAACTCCGACTGGCAAGCCAGGCGAGCATATATTATCTGTAACAGCTACGGACAAGGATACTGGTGTTGGCGGAATAGAGATTTTACTTGATGGTAAGAATTACAATACTACAAATACCGACAGCTTTGAAAAAATAATTAGTGAAAAAGATTTCGAACCTGGCAATTATGTCTTTAGCGCTGTAGCTTGGGATGCAGATGATATAAACTTGAAATCTGAGAATAATCCAACTGCAGATTTCCACGCAAACTTCCCGCCAACAATAGATATCGCTGTTAAAAATATCGGCGGAGAT
>JBBSXK010000030.1:0-1365 GCA_038045805.1 Nanobdellota archaeon
ACTTCGGCTGTAATTTTGTAATAAACACAGATTCTCACGCAATAAGTCATTTCTACGGCTTAGAATTCGGCGTAGCAACTGCAAGAAGAGGCTGGGCAACTCCAAACAATATTGTAAATACAAAACCTCTAAATCAGCTACCTAAATACTTCAGAAAACTAAGGCTTTAATTCTTTTACAATTTAGTTTTGCTATGAGATTAAGCGAAATAATAACATACTATTCACGGCAGGATATTTCTAAAGAGATGATTAAGATTTCTCCTAATAGGGAAATTGCTGTAAAATATGGAGAGCAATTTGGCAAGCGTCCCGATATCTTGCAGTTCCCAGACGACATTAAGAAACAAGTTCGCAATGGAGCAACGTCTTTTCATTGTTCAGAAGAAAAATGGCTAAATCCTTTAGAAATTAATTCCGATTTATCTAAAAATGATTTAGATAGGTTAAGAACTGGATTTGATTTAGTTTTAGATATAGATTGCAAAACTATTAGTTGGTCGAAAATTTGTGCGAGAATTTTAATTAATTATATGAAACAACTTGGAATTAACTCTATTAGTTTGAAATTCTCTGGCGGAACGGGGTGGCATATTGGCTTGCCTCACGAGTCGCTCGGACTTACTGCAACTTCATTTCCCGAAACACCTCAAATAATTGCACATTATTTGAAAACTTTAATTAAGAAAGATTTAGCAGAAGCTATTTTAAGAAAAGAAGGCGATATAAAGAATATAGTTGAAAAATCCGGCAAAAAAAGAGAAGAATTATTTGATGGAAGTGAATTTAATCCTTTTTCTGTTTTGGAAATTGATACTATTTTAATTTCATCTCGGCATTTACTTAGAATGCCTTATTCTCTAAATGAAAAAACTTGGCTCGTAAGTCTGCCAATTAATGAAAAAGATTTGGAAAGTTTCGATACCGCTACCGCAAAGCCAGAAATTGTTAAAGTTACAGGAGTAAAATTTCTTGACAGCGAAAATGTAAATGTTGGAGAAGCTTCGCAGCTGGTAATAGAAGCGTGGGATTGGTGGCACAGAAAAGAATCTGAAAAAAAGAGCGGGAAAGTTGAAGAAAAAAATATCATAGAATATGAAAATAAAGTTCCTGAAGACAAATTTCCGCCGTGCATTAAATTAATTCTCAAAGGCATGACAGACGGAAAGAAAAGGGCGCTTTTTGCTTTGATAAATTTCTTGAGCAATGCCAAATGGACGCCAATAGAAGTAGAACAAAAAATCTACGAATGGAACAAAATAAATCCTAAACCTTTGAAAGACGGTTACATTAAAGCACAAATATCTTATTATACAAGACATACATCAACCTATCCGCCGCCAAACTGCAAAGAATATTATGAAGA
>JBBSXK010000030.1:1375-5507 GCA_038045805.1 Nanobdellota archaeon
CAAACCAGATGAAATTTGTAAGAGAATTAAAAATCCACTAACTTATCCAAGGTTTTCACTAAAACGTGTCAATAATAGTAACTAAATTTGGAAATTGTTCTACTAATCGTTCAGTTTTTGGGTGCGATTTTAAGTCAATTGGAGATAGTTGGTTAGCTCTTTTAATATTCTGTACAACCATATCGTATCTTCCGTCTTCAGCCATAACATTTGCAACGCTTAAATAAAAAATAGCTTCTTGGTATGCATCATTATCATTATCAGAAAAGCCAACTAAATAGCCAGATATAGCTTCAGCTATTTTTGTAAGTGCACTTAATTTTTCATAGGCTATCCTTTTCCTATTCTGTTTAACATACACATCCATAATCTTAAATCACGTACATGATTTAAAAGCGTTTACTACCGAAATTTACTTAAATTTGACAACTTGAGGATAAGTGGGGTGCAATGTGGAAAATTACAACTATGAGGATATTTTAGAGCTTTTACATTCGGAGAAATATTCATCAGATTTGCAGCAATTAAAGAAAGAATATCTCGCTAAAGTTCAGCAGTATCTTGATGCAAAAAAAGCGCTTCTTGATATAGCTACTAACAAAGATATGCGGTTCAAACTGCAAATGGAGATTGAAAATGCTGAGAGAGCAATAAAAGATTTGTATAGTAAAAGAGAACAAAAAATAATTAACAGAGCTATTTACGCTGCGCGTTCAGACTTCAGACTGAAAGATACTACAAATATGCTTCCGAAAGAAGAAATAATTTATAATCAATTAATCGAGCTTTTAATTTCAAGCCAAAAGAATTTCTATTCTACAATTGAGCAGTCTTTAGATAGTCAACCAAAGCCTTTAAAAGCGCCTCACAGAACCTTAAAGTTCAGGGAAGCGGTTCCAGAATTGCTTGATTTACGTGAAAATAAGCACGGACCGTTCCAAGCAAACGATACTGCCGAGCTGCCTGAAGAACTTGTTAAGATATTGGTTGCTCAAAACAAAGCAGATGTCGTTGATTAAGGTGAATAAATGAAAATACCTAAACAGGTTAAACGATATTGTCCAAGCTGTCATAAACATGTTATTCATAAAGTTATGATTGAGAAAGTTAGGCAGAGACCTAAAACAAAGAAAGGTGCTCTGAAATGGGGTATCAGGCATTACGCAAAAATATCTGCCGGTTACACTCCATCTCCAAGACCAATCGTAAGAGATAAAGCTAAAACAAGCCGAAGGGCTAATATAAAATACCAATGTAGCGAATGCAAGAAAATGCATTTCAAACAGCGACCTGTAAGACAGAAGAAGCTGGAGCAGGTATAATGTCAAATTCATGTATAATAAAATCGGCTATCCGGAAAAAGAAGATTTAGTAGTTTGTACAGTAGAAAGACTTCTTCCTAGTTCTGTTATCGTTACACTCGATGAATATAATAAAATCGAAGCTATGATTCACGTTTCTGAAATTTCTAGAAAGTGGGTTAGAAATCTTAAAACCTATATGAAAATAGGCAAAAAATTAGTTTGTAAAGTTATGCAAGTTTCTCCAAATGAAAATTTAGTTACGCTTTCTTTACGAAGAGTAGGAATGGGTCAGCATCGAAATAAGATGTCTGAATGGGCAAATGAAAACAGGGCAAACGATATTTTAGAAGTAATTGCGAAACAAATAGGTTTGACTACAAAACAAATATACGATAAATTCGGAGATATAATTCTTGAGGAATATGGTTTACTATATCCTGTATTATTAGATATTGCCCGTGACGAAATTGATATCGTGAAGAAATTGAAAATTGAGAAATCTCTTGCCGAGAAATTAATCGAATTAATAAAAAAGAGAATTACTCTTCCAAAAGCTGAATTATCAGGTTTGATTACTATGAGTTCGCACGAGCCGAACGGATTGCAAATAATAAAAGATGTTATAAAAAATGGATTTGACCACGCGAAAAAGAAAAAAGTTGATTTAAAAATAATTTATCTTGGCGCTCCAAAATATCAATTGAAATTAGTCGCTGGTGATTTTAAAAGAGCTGAAGAAGGTTTGTCTGAAATAGTTGAAACTATGACAAACTATATGGAACACCACAAAGGAAGTTTTGTCTTTAAACGTGTGGAATAGTTTATAAAAGTGTCTTCTATATAATATTAAATGAGCAAATGGTTGACTTTTGAAAAATTTAGCAAGCCTTTGAAGTTGAGAAATCCTATTCTTATCGAAGGACTTCCTGGTATAGGAAATGTCGGTAAAATAGCAATTGATTACATAATAGATAATGTTAAGCCAACACTTATTTATCAAATACATTCTCATAATTTTCCGCATTCAGTTTTTCTCACGGAAGAAAATACAATCGAATTACCTTCTGTAAAAATTTACAGATATGAAGGAAAAGAGCGCGATATATTATTATTAGGCGGAGATGTCCAGCCTTTAGACGAAGTATCAAGCTATGAATTTTGCGAGGAAGTTTTAAATTTTATAGAAAAAGTTGGGTGCAAGGAAATAATTACTCTTGGTGGAATTGGCATGCCTAATCTTATAACGAACCCAAAAATATTTGGAGCAGTTACGAGCGCAAATGCGTTAAAGAAATATAAGAAATTCAAAAATATAGATTTCAAGATTAATCAAAAGATTGAAGCGATTGTCGGCGCAACCGGCCTATTATTAGGACTTGGAAATCTAAGAGGAATAGATGGTGTCTCTCTTCTTGCAGAAACACACGCACATCAAATGCATCTTGGCTTTAATGAAGCGAAAGTTTTAGTTGAAAATCTAAATGAAATTCTTAATTTGAAAATTGATGTAAAAAACTTAGAGAAAGCTACCGACGAAACTGAATCGAAACAAAGTCAATCAGAAAAAACAATACTTAAAAAAACACCAAAGATTAAATTTGTTGGAGAAAAGCCAGTTTATTATATCAGTTAAGTCCTGGAACATCAGTTACAGTAATCTGAGTAGTTATTGATTGCTTATATCCATATTTGAATTTCAAAATCAATGTATCAGTAAATTCACCTTTTACATCTTTGAAATCAGTAGTGCAGGAAATTTGCGCTTTACCTTCAGGACCTAATCTTATTGTTCTTACATCATTTATAAGTTTACAGTCCAGCTTAGCTTTTCCCGAGCCAATTTCTGCTGTCACTAAATCAATATGATTTAATTCACCGAATGAATCTATATTGCCTGGCAAATCTGCATCATAAATATGACTTGTTCTTACGAAAGGATTTCCATCACCAATATTTTGTATTTCTATTAATAATCCGCTGATTGTTTGTTCAACAGAATTTATTTTTATTGGTCCAGCGCTTGTTGTAGTTGGCTTCTTTTCTGAAACTTTACAAAGCTCATCTCCTATTGTCTGTCTCAAAACACTTTCTTTTAAGCAAACTATTGTAACAGCAATAGTTTCATATTCATAAAGCGCAGTTGCTCTTATTGTCGCGGGACTTGGCTGAGTAACTAAAACTTTAGGTGCCGTTGCACCAAATATTATAATATCTTGTCCGCCCGGCACTATTGATGAGCCTCCTTCTGGTGAAGTTATCTTCTGAGCTTTTACCAAATTCAAAATATCTTGAGAACTTCCTGGCTCAAGTTTATTATTCTTCGGAACAATTAATGAATATGATGTCGCATCCAAGCCTTCTATTACTAATTTTCCTAAATCTATTGTATGTTCGCCGACGTTTTCAACGCTAAGAGCTATATCAAATTGTGCTGTTTCAGGAATTTTATCTGGCGGTTGTTGAGGAAGGAATTTTAGTTCTAAAGCATTATCTCCGCCCAAAAATCCGAAATCGCTGATTTTTTTTTCGGCTTGAGGCGTTACGCATCCGCTTACAAGAAATACTCCTGCCAGTAGAATTAATAATATAACCTTCGTATTGATGGCCATTAATTAATCCAATAGATAGGACTTTAAATAGTTTATCTTGAACTCTCGCGCGAGGAGGCGATGAAAAGAAATTTAAGGAATATGAGCTTGCTATTCGAGGTGATAAATATGAAAGTTAAAGTTTCAGCTAAGGACATTGACTATGTGATTTTTTATGCTGAAAAAATGAAAAATGATAATAAATATTTTAAGCAACATAAAATAATAATTGAAAGCCAA
>JBBSXK010000031.1:0-8858 GCA_038045805.1 Nanobdellota archaeon
AAGCCGACGTTTGAAAAAGCAAAAGAGAGAGGAGTAAAAATTAGAATTATGGCTCCGATGAATGAGAAGACTCAAGAATCTCTAGATAAATTGAAAGATATTGCAGAAATAAAAGATATAAAAAATATTGCTGCAAGATTTGCAATTATAGATGGCGAGCAGATTTTATTTATGCTGATGGATGATAAAGCGGTTCATCCGACTTATGATATTGGAATGTGGGTAAATACGCCATATTTTGCAGGAGCAATGCAGAATATGTTTGATTTAGCGTGGAAACAAAAATAATTCTTAGAGCTTAGGCTGTCTAATAACATCAAATTGTGCAAGCGTTACAAGATTAGGAACTGAATTTACATATTTGTCAAGCTCTTCTCTCAGCTCGTTTATAGTTGGTTCACCTTGTCTATATGGAGATGTAGCACTATAACGTTTTAATACTAAATCTTCTTCGTACCATCTCATATCAATTTCATTCATTTCTATCTAAACCTTCAGAATTATCGTTTACTCTAGATTCCAAATCTTTACTTTGCTGCATTTTTTTATTGTAATAAATGGCCAAGGTTCCTGTTGAAATACCTGCTGCTACTAAAATTCCACCTTGTACATAACCTGCGGCCAATGATGTCGCTCCTACTGTAATAAATATAATACTATATAACGATGCCGCAGTCGTGCTATGTTCATACTTTATTCTTTTATAATTATTCATAAAAACACACCTTTGATATACTTCTTAAAACTAACTACTCTTTTTTTATTAAATACGACTTAGCTTTTGTTATTGCTGTTTTGGTGTTATCCGCTATCCACGTTTTATCAAAACCTTTCTCCAATGTTAGATGCCAAAGCAAGAATTCCATTTCCGAACCGTTTAGATTCTCTTTAGTCTTATGTCCCGACTCTGTAGTGTAATATCTGAATACTCTATTTCTCAAATTGTTTGAGAAATCTACTGTTAATTGTGTAGGCACTACAAATGGATTATATAATATTCTATTTTCAGTCTCTGAAAACTTTGCGAATGCTGCGTGATATGTTGCAATCATTTGTGGCGGGAAAATCATATCATCAATTACTCGCTGTCCGCCTCCTAAACCATACCACTCTTGCAATCCTGATAATGTCCAAGCTCGCAATTCGAGCCATTCAGCATAAGCTTGCTCTCCCAAATTTGCAAACGGAATTCCGCCAATATTAAAACTATAATTTTTGAAATCTTCTTTATGTCTTGACGGCACTTTAACGTGGAGCTTCTGTGCATATTGTTTAATTTCTATTTCACCTGGCACTAACGCAAATAATTCCGCACCGTGTACGGCGTGCAATAATTGAAGCCATCGCGTATTATTTTCTCTAGCTCCTCTCCATCCATAACCTTTGTGCACTGAAGAATTATTTAAAAATGTATTTTCTATAAGTTCTTTAGGATTATATCTTTCTTCAATTGCTTGCGCTCTTGTCGGTCTTGCTGGAGTTATTCGCAAAATAGAATAATATTTTTTAAAGCTGTGAGGATTTTCTTCAAATGGCATAACTTGATGCCTGTCAAATTTTAGAGCTGTGTCGTGCTCCAAATCAATAATTAAACCAACTAAATCCTGTGGTGTAATTTCTCTATGTTTGCTGAAATCAGCAACATTGAGTTTAGAAATTTGTGAAGGGCGTCTGCCGCTCCATAGCTCTATATCCTTCATACCGTCAATATGTTCCATACAAAAATCCGAAAAACCAAGATTAATAAATCTGAGCCCTTAATGTAAGCTCTTCTTTCGCATCAGAAACTGGACTCCAACTTTGTCCGATTCCCTTACCCATCCAAAAGGCGAATTTTTCTGTATTGATGCTCAATAAACTGAAAAGAGACTGCTCTGGTTCATATTCAACTAATCGCGAGTCCTTCGCCCCAATTAATTTCTCTGCTGCTTTCTGCGCAGCATCTTTATCCCCCACTTCATCAACTAAACCAATCTCTTTCGCCTCCAAACCAAGCCATATTTCTCCTGTCGCCAAGCTGTCCACTTTTGTTTTTGTCATTTTTCTATTTTCTGCAACTTCTGAAACAAATAAATTATGAATTTTATTTATTTTGGACTGCAAATAATCCCGTTCTGCAGGAGTAAGCTCTTTGTATGGCGAGCCTGCATCTTTCAAATTTCCCGAAACTAATCTCTCATATGTAACGCCGTAGTCTTCAAATAATCCTGCAAACTGAAGATAGGAACTTGTAACGCCAATACTTCCCGTAATAGATGCTTCAGATGCAACAATTATATCTGCTTCTGATGCAATCCAATAAGCACCACTTGCGCCAACTTCCCTGATAAATGCAACTGTTGGTTTTTTTGCTTCCTCAACTTCTTGAGCAATTTCCTGCGATGCTACAACAGTTCCGCCGGGAGAATTTATTTCCAAAATAATTGCTTTGATAATCGGATCAGAATTTGCTTCCTTAATTAAATCCTTTATCTGCTCATGATTTCCATTTACAGCTATCTCGCCATAAATTGGAATGACTGCAATTGCTGGTTTAGTAATGTTGCCATTGCTAAACAAATGCAGTTGCATAACTGCAAATCCTCCAACCAACAAAATTATAATTATAGCTGCAGAAAGCAAGTAATTGCGGTGAGGTAATTTGATAAATGGAACAGATAAAGATAATTTCTTCCGCACCTCCAATTTCCTTCGGGCCATAATCATATCATAGAGCAGATAGTTATAAAGGTTGCTAAGGAGCAAGGTTTTTAATGGAAATTAAGGTTCTAAATTTATGGATGATTTAATACGACAGCTGGAATCTGCTGAAAACTTAAACAGAAATAAAATAGAATTAATAAAAAATAATTGGGCTAAACAGCGGACTATACAAGCCCCGTTGAATTCTGATATTTATAATTCTATGACTGCTCAACAGAAGCTTAAATTCAGAGATTTCCTAACTACTAAACCTACAAGAACTTTATCCGGAGTTTCTGTTATTGCAATTATGACAAAGCCTGCTGGATGTGTTGGAAGATGTACATATTGTCCTACATCTAGTTTAGCTCCAAAATCTTATAATGGGTATGAGCCAAGTTCTATGAGAGCGAGAAGAAATAATTTTGATTCTTACTTAATTGTAAAAAATAGACTATCTCAATTAAAAAAAGTCGGCCATCCAACCGATAAAAACGAAGTAATTATACAAGGCGGAACATTTACTTGGATGCCTTGGGATTATCAATATAATTTTATCAAACGCGCATACGATGCCTTTAATGATGTTGATGCAACTAATTTAGAGGAGGCAAAAAGAATTAATGAAACTTCTAATCATAGAGTTGTTGCTTTAGTGATAGAAACAAGACCGGATTGGTGCAAACAAGATCATATTCAAAAAATGCTTGAGTTGGGTGCAACAAGATGCGAATTAGGATTACAATCCACTTATGACTATGTGCTGGACAAAATAAAACGCGGACATAATTTAGACGAAGCAAAAAGAGCAATAAGAGAATTAAAAGATGCTGGATTCAAAGTTGATTTGCATATGATGCTCGGACTTCCTGGCAGTTCCAAAGAACTAGATATAGATATGTTCAGAATTTTATTTGAAGATCCTGATTTGCGGCCAGACGGCTTAAAGATATATCCGTGCGGTGTAATCAAAGGCTCTGAACTTTATAATATTTGGAAAGCGGGAGAGTATGAACCTATAAATGATAATTATATTTTGGAAGTTCTTGAAACAATTAAACCAAAATATATTCCGCCGTACGTTAGAATAAAAAGAATTATGAGAGATATACCATCAAATCATATTGAAGCTGGCTACAAATATCTCAACATCAGACAAATGCTTGCTGACAGAGGAGTGCAATGCAGATGTATTAGATGCAGGGAAGTTGGCCATAGAAATGTCGCTAAGGTTAATCCCGAATTGAACATAATTGAATACGATGCAAGTGGCGGAAAAGAATATTTTATTAGTTTTGATGACAAGGAATCAGATTCAATTTTAGGATTTATCAGATTAAGACTTCCGAAGGATACAGAACACGCATTTATTAGAGAACTGCACGTATATGGCCAATCAATTCCTTTGGGAGAAAGCGGAGAAGTTCAGCATAAAGGTTTTGGAAAAAAACTCTTGATGGAAGCAGAATCTATAGCCAAGGATTCTGGCAGAAAAGAAGTTCTCGTATTAAGCGGAGTTGGTGTAAAGGAATATTATAGAAAGCTTGGCTATACAGACAAAGAGCATTACTTGGCTAAATGTTTTTAAACACAATTCTAATTAACAGCTTATAGCCCCATCGTCTAGTGGTTAAGGATAGGAGGCTTTGGACCTCTTGGCATCGGTTCGAATCCGGTTGGGGCTATTAAATACGTTTAAGGTAAACATTAAGTACTATCATAAAAAGGATTTACCATAAGCTGCTTGTCTTTATCAGTCATATATTTTCCATTATACATAACCGAGCTCTGCGCTTTCTCATTCGCCTCTCCAATTAAAATATCTTGTAAATGTTCTTTATGAACATATCCAATAAAAAGCGGATCAACGACAAACACATTTTGTGAAATACCTAACTTGCTTGGAGATTTGTATTCTCTTCTCAGTCTTGAAGTGTTTTCTATTGGGCTTGGTAGAACTCCCCACCTATATTTCTTTGGATTATTTTGGATATGATTATTAGTTATCAAGCAAAGTACATAGTATTCTTCGGAATTCCATAAATGTATTTGGTCTTCCTCGTCTGCAAATGCTATAACTTCAGACGCTAGTAGTTTTTCCAACTCTTCCGGAGCAGTATGTTCAATAGGTTTACCTATTTGTAAAAGAAACTCTTTGGCATTAACAATAGCCATAACATAGAAAATCACATGTAGTAAATAAAGATTACTATACTATATCCTAGCTTTTCTGGCTAATTGGTCAAAGCAATATAGTCTTATTTTCTGACTCGCTTCTAAATTCTTATATGCGCTTTCTTCACTGCATTCCAGAAATTCCCGAAGATCTGCAATTGCATCCACTGGATGCGATCCAGAATAAACACTTGCTGCATAAATTGTAGCCGGAAGAATATTCATTCCATCAACTCTTACTATTCTGGCTGCCAAAAAATCTAATTCAAATATATTCCTTACAACTTTATCGCCATTAAATTTACCAACGAAATAATCAATCCAGGACTGATCCAAATCCTTTATACTAGAATAACTTTTAGCTTTTGTTGATTTTAATTTAGACATATTCCTCTAACCCCATCTGAGTTGTATTTTTAATTTTATTTCCTTTTATTAAATATGTTATATCGTTGGTTGTTGCACTGCCTTCAAGAACTTTTTGCAAAACTAATTTGTAATTTGAAGACTGCTCTGGTAATGCTGACATAGCCATATCACTTATTGTGCCTTTGCTTAAAACTCTAGACCCGTTAATTAAATCACCGAAGAATTTATTTTGATACCAAGTTATATCAACTTCAGTTTTACTATTTATAAAATCATTAGCCATCATTCTTGCAGCAATAGTTTTTCCATAATAAATTGTTTTGTCTTTTTCCGGTCTAAGTTGTTGTATTGCTTCGCCTCGTTCCGAATCTTGATATTTTTCTCCATAGCTCATAGCATCTTTTCTTGACGTAAGTGTAAATAATAAATCACTTTTTATAATATTTCCTTCTGCTAAATCTCTGCATCTTTTTTCTAAATATTCTAATGCAGTTCTATAATCTTCCTGCATTAAAAACAAGCCAAATTTCTCCATTGTTTCACGCTCAAATGGAGTTCTATGACCTTTTCTCGTTTTAGCATCCATATCAATTGTTCCAGGTGTTATCAAAACTCCATTTTCCATAAGCGCGATTACATTTGCGCTTGTTCCAGATAAAACTTTATCAGCTCGCCCATAAAGCTCTAGCATAGGGCAACTGTCCAGAATTTTTTCGATATTTTTCTTTGGCGTCTTGGCTCTTAAAAAGAAAAACTTGGGAGTAAAATTTATCAATTCTATATCTTCTTGTCTAAACAGAGTTTCTAAGGTTTCAATTGTTTCAGATAAATAAAAATTTACTTGATTTTTTGTAACTTTGTAAATTGAATCAAAATTATTTTTACTGAAATCACTTTCCGATTCCAAATCTAATAGAATTTCTTCGCAGAAAGCATCAATAGCCTGCTGCAAAAAAATCTTGCTCTCCCGCCGTTCTTTATTAGCTATTAAACTGTAAACATACTTGAATGTTTTATCTTGCTTTATTATTGGTTTAAGAGCTTGAGCCAATATAGAATTGTAAACTACATATACATCGCCTTCAGAATAATAACCGCGTTTTGCTCGCAAAGGAAATTCATTTTCTTTTAATTTATTAATTTTAGCTTGATTTACATCAAAATATTCTAATTCCTTTCGTCTGCTTCCTCTTATATCATTAAGAGTTTCGAATCGCCTTCTGTCGCGCAAACCATGTGCTAATGTAGATTTTGATACCCATGAAATTTCATCTATTCTAGCTTCAAAAAGCCACGCTAAATCAAATATATCTGACTTTATAGTTTCAAGAAGTTTCAATGTGCTTTCAACATCTTGCTGTGCGTATTTTATTATCAACGAAGCTGCGTCTTTATCGCCTTCTTTTCCCCATCTCTCAACCAAATCTTCAAGTTGTCCATAATCAAGACTTTTAGTATACTGAATTCCAAAAAATTCGCATACTGTTTCAAGTTTATTATTCTTTGACCAGCCCCAATTCTGCGAGAAAGCCATACTATCTATGAGTAGTCTACCATTAATGCGCGGCATTTTATAAAATCCGAGATAAGCGTGCGTATAAGGATCAGTTTCGTCAACACCAATTGGAAAAATTTCTTCAGTTTTCGTTCGCTTTGCGACTTCACTGAATTTAGAAACATCGTAATACAAATTATGATTTCCCAGTATACTTGAATCGTCATTTAAAATTGATTCAGAAATACGGAAAGCAAGTTCCCTATGATCTTGAATAACTTTACTCTGTTCTCCCATTATAGAAAGTACATCTTCTAAAGTATTACTTTTTATTGCAGCTGTATTAATACGAGTATATTTTCCATCGCGTCTTCCTTCTTGATCAGTTTCTAAATCAAAACAAAGTAACTTCTCGTGCAAAAGTTTCATCGGATTTGATTCGCCAACAACTATTACTCTGCCATCCTCAAGCGTTATATCTGAATAAAGCGGAATATCAACATAATTTAACATTTGGTCTGACGTACCTGGGTTTGGAAAAATATCGCGCGACAGGAATTGTTTTACATCTCTTGGACCTCTTAACCATAAGACTTTCTTGATTCCAGAATTTTTTACTTCTATGCTAACATTCCTTTTCTTCAATTTTATATCGTTTTCAAGCTCTTCAACAATTCTACTAACTTCTTTTTGGTGCAATCTTCTTGACGTAAAAAGTCTTGGGATTTCCGTATCTATAAAATCAGATTTGCCATTTTCTCTGTAAAACACTCTCACGTTTTGTCCTTTCTGAGCATTTTGTACTACTACATCAGTAACGACTTTAGTCATATATATCGGACTTGTGAAAGTCTTAAAAGCCTTTTATAAAATCAAAAAGTATGGTCTATGTTGATACCTGTAAGAAGCTTTCTGACCCTAAAAAAGTAGGGCGGCTGTATCATTTATTGAAGCCATTTTTACCTAAAGACTGGGAGCCTCAAGCCGCTAGCGGATTAAAAAGAAATGAAATTAAGAACTATTTTCTTTTGGCAGAAGCTTTTATCGAACATCATCCCTTAGCTGTTAAGATGCTCGATTCCTATAAACTCCAGCATGAATTAAGTCTAAAAAAATTATCAAGTTTAAAGCATAAAGACGTTTTACTTATCCCAGGTATATCGCCAGATAACAGCAAATGGAAAGTAAGTTATATTGGACACGATATTTTCTCTGATAGATTCAAACTTACAACTGAAATATTAGAAAGTATAAATCATATAGATCAAAAATATAACGTAGCAGATTTCCTAGAAAATTTGCTCATAATTCCAGTAAGTCCTTTCTTTTTCCCAGGCGATATTATGAGATTAAACAGAGGAGATTTAGCTTTGCACTATGCCTTTCCAGATATATATCTAGAAGTTAATGAAATTCTAAAAGATACAAAAAAGAAACCATTGAAATCTACTTACAAATTAAAATTTCTTGGGCAAAGTGAAGAAATAAAAGGTATGACCGAATTTTCGGATTTGATTTTCTCCTATTCTAATTCTGTAAAAGCGAAGCAAGCTAGATACAAGAAATTGACGGAAGAAGAAATAAAAGAAGATATGTATGAACTAAGATACACGACGCATATAAATCGCCAAATTATGCGCCGAAGTCTTGAAACGATACTCTCGTGTTTTGGAAAACCTGCAAATTTGTTTGCGAAAAAGACTTCTTACGTTCGCTCTATAATAGATGAAAGATTTATTGAAGATTTTAAAATTTATGATATTGGAGATGACAAAGGACCGCTAGCAAATGCGGGTATGACTAATCAAGCAGAAGCGGATGATTCTGCACAGAATATATTGAAAGGATGGTTAAAATCATATGGAACTCAACGCATGTCATAAAGAATTAGGGCCTATAGTTAAATGCGATGTACAAGCGCAGTGTGAAGCGGGCGCATTAGAAGACTTTACTTGTACAAATACACTTTACACTTCAGGTTTGATTACAGAGGATAATAAAAAATTACTTGAGACTGATTGTTATGAAGAAGGTTATTCTTTATTACCTGTTGAAGCCCATTTTGTAATATTAAATTCACACGATGCTGAAATTGATATAACTAATACAAAATCCAGTGGAGAAAAAGATCATTTTA
>JBBSXK010000032.1:0-14468 GCA_038045805.1 Nanobdellota archaeon
ACAGCTATTTGCAAATTAGCATGTGTAGCTGTAAGTAATTGAGTTATTTTATTGACACCTCGAAGCCTCTTTTTCTTTTTTAATTATTTGTCGCTAATTCTCGTATTAATAGGATCGCTGCCTATCTCGTAGATTCGCTTTTTTCTAAAAGGCCAGTATCTAGCTCCGCTAGCTTTCTTTCCTTGTCGTCCTGATTTCCAAATTGCCATATTATATTTAGGCTTTATTTAGACACTTTATAAGGCTTTTCCAGGTAGAATTTTGTATTTTTAGCCCATCTTTTGTTGGAGCATAATAATCAAGTTCATCGGTAAATAAAGGCATATTTTTCTTATATAAGTCTATATGATGGTCGCCATCTACATATTTATGTTTCGCATAACGGTTATTAGTGTTTATGCTTAAACTATTTTCTTCAATTATAATTACTGGAGTTATATTAATTTTACCTAACATATGTGTTTGGTGCATTCTTGGTTGAACATATAGTATATATTTGCCTTTATAGATTTCAAGACCAGTTCGAAAATTTATTAATTTTTTACAAGTTGCTACTATATCTCTGTTGGGTATTTTTAATTCAGTGCGAATTACGTAATCTACGAGGTTATCACCGCTAGTTTTTCCGAGGCGTATTGGAACCATTAATTCGTATAATTCAGTTTCTAGTTCTTTAGTCCAAGCTATAATTTTGTTGTTTGTATTTCGTCCCGTTTCTTTCTCATCATACCAAATATCTACTGCTTCTGTCTGTTTTTTATCGTGCTTTGCAATTCTTTCTAATAGATCTTCTAATAGCGCCATATATTTTAAACTCATACAAATGTTTATAAATGTACTACAGATGCCAAGCTTATGGAAACCGAACGACCACTCGATGCTTTGAATATGGCTCGAGGAAAAAGAGTATTAGTAGAATTAAAAAATAAAAAAAGAATATCAGGTATTTTGAAAGCTTTTGATATTCATATTAATTTAGTTTTAGAGCAGGCAGAAGAGCGAGATGAAAACGGCGAAATGGCAAGAAATTTAGGCAACGTTTTCTTAAGAGGCGATATGATAGTCTTAGTAAGTCCAAGCGAATAAACTTTTAAAGTCAAATTTTAGACAATTATAAGGTACTACGATGACAAAAGGTAACGTATCAAAAGGACGAAGAAGCGGCGACCGCAATCACATTAAGTGCAGACGCTGCGGAAGTAATTCTTATCATAAGCAGCACGGAAGATGTTCGCGCTGTGGTTTTCCAGAAGCTAGGTTGAGAGGCTATAATTGGATTAGAAAAACTCGAATTGGCACAAGAAAGTTAATGCAGAGACAGAAAAAATAATTACAAACTAGTTTTTCTTTGTGGTATAAAAAATAGGTTTTTGAATATCTAATTTTATTTGCGGTATACCTAAAGAATCTTTTTCAGCTTTGTCTATATATTGTTTTAATCCATCATCCCATTCAGACATTTCTATAATATCGTTATTGATTTCTAATTCCGCTTTACATAATATATCATCTAATTTTAAACCTGATACACCTTTGACACACATCGCAACTAAATCTTTTATAGTTATATTATCTCTGTATATATCATACTTTAAGTTCATAGAAATATATCTAGGCCTATCGCCATAGCCTTTAATTACCGCATCAATACCTATAACTTTCATTATTGTGATTCAAAAAATCTGTTTCTTAAACTTTCCGCTCTGTCAGACATAGAACTTCCGTATATACCCTTTTCTGCTCGGTGAGCTTCAAATTGTAAAGCTAGATCTTCAGGTAAAGTTATTTCGTCCAAGTCTAATAAAGCAGTTTTCGTATTATATGTTAATATTGGTGTTTCATTCATACTAGTTTTTCTATGTTCATAGTAGTAGTTTAAAAGCAAAGATTCTGCAAGTCCAAGTGGTTTTTTAACTCCAAGAAATCTTGCCATTTTACCAACAACTTTTTTTAGTAGGACTATCTAAATTTAGTAAAGTTTTATACTCTGGTAAAGTTTCGTAGTCATCTTGCTTAAAAACATCCATTAATGTATCGTAATATGATTTGGGGTCGTTCATTCGCTATCTCCTAGCGGATTAATTAATCCTAATATATTGCTTTGTACATAATTTGTATCGTCATAAACTACTTTAGATTTTTCATCAAATGTAGCTAAAAGCTCATCATAATATTTATCATCAATTATACCTCTGCTTTTTAAATAATCTAAACTTCCTATTAATTTCATTCTCAAATCTAATTGACTGCCAAGCTGTTTTAAAATTTCAGGACTAAGATTAGTCATATCATCAATAGTAATAACTTTTGCAGCCGCATTATATTCTCTAAAAATAGCATCTAAAGAAGTAACAATTTCAGCTTTTTCCGAATCTGTGAAACTATCATTTGTCATTTTCTTTAGTAACCTCTAATAGTATGTAAGAGAGTTCGCTCTTGTAGACTTAATCTTTTTACTCTTTCTTCCTCTAAGTTCTCTACGTAAGCATTAGCTACTGGCCTCAAGCGCTTTATTTCTTCCTCTGATTTATAACTTCTATTAGCTACTGGCCTCGAGCTCTTTCTATCTAGCTCTATAAAAGCTTCATTTAATTGTTCAAGCATGTCATCAGTTGTATAATTTTTGTTAGTCATTTTAAGCAACCATTGGTTTCAGATTTAACTTAGTAACAATTTCTTTATACCTATTTCGTATTGTTACTTCTGTGACTTCAGTTGCGTCTGCAACCTGTTTCTGAGTTAAATATGCGCCAGTAAGCTGGGCAGCAATGTAAAGAGCAGCAGCTACAAGTCCAAGAGGACCTCTACCGTTGTCAATCTCTGCTTTCTGAGCTTTCTTTAAAATCTCAACTGCTTTTGCCTGTGTAACTGGTTTTAATCCAATTACAGATGCAAATTTCGGAATAAAATCAGTAGGATTAGATGGAGCCATTTTTAATTTCAATTTTCTAGATACAAATCTAAGAGTTTTGCCAAAATCTTTTGGATTTACTTTAGAAACTTCGCAAAGCTCTCTAAATGATTTTGGAATTCCATATGCTTTGCAGGCTAAATAAATAGATACAGCAACAACTGCTTCAACAGTTCTACCTCTAATTAAGTTCTTGTCGAGAGCCTGTCTGTAAATTCTTGCAGATTCCTCTTCAACTGATTTTGATAAGTGTAATAGAGAAACGAATCTATGTAGATCATCAAAAGCATATTTCAAATTTCTTTCAGTTTTTGTAGAAGCTCTAATATCCTGTTTCTGTAATCTTTGATAAGTTCTTGCTTTTCCGCCTAATTTAGATAGGTCGGATCTAGAACCAATCATTGTTCTAATACCAGAGTCAGCTCTAGATAGCTGTAGTGGTGCACCTGCTCTAATTTTATCTTCAGAGTCTTCAGAAGCAACCCATTCAGCAGTGAAATCAATAGCATTATCTTCAAGAATATAACCGCATTTTCTGCAAATAGTTTCGCCTCTACGAGAGTCTACTTCTACTCTTGCGCTGTCACAGTTTGGGCATTTGTTTTCCATAGTTTTCGTCGTCGACAGCTATAGCTCATCGCCAATAGCCATCATATATTACTATATAGTAACGTTAAATTAGTATATAAAGCTTTCGTTTTATATGATTTATAAATCTTATGCATTTAATCGCTTATTAGTGTTTGTTAGAAGATATAATAAATTAGGTATCGTCTCATCTAAACCAATTACTTCCCTTACATATACGCCAATAGTTGAATCTTTTTCTCTAAAAACAGCATCATATATCTCATTTTCAGGTAGTCCACTTTGGCTATCGATAAGAGCAAAAACTTCAGGTCTGGTTTCGTTTTCAAATAGATAAACTCGCTTGCCTTTGTGCTCTATTATTTGCGGACCAATGCGCTTTAACATTGTAAGGATTACCTCAGGATCTTTATAGAGCATTCTGTGTCCAGATATGTCAGAAGCAGCTTTGCAGTGAATAGAAAGATTATAGCTAATTTGGTCAAAATCCATACACTT
This sequence comes from Nanobdellota archaeon, assembly GCA_038045805.1. GTDB lineage: Archaea > Nanobdellota > Nanobdellia > UBA10117 > UBA10117 > JAGVWH01. The sequence continues at coordinate 3,998 of JBBSXK010000032.1, forward strand.
CATAGACATTTGATACTAAAAAATCTATCGTTATACACTTAATAACATAAACTGATTAAATCAGCTGCATAATCGAACCAAAAGTTCGATATGTTTTTAAACAATCTAACGACCTTTATATTATGGGCTCGTAGCTCAGCCTGGTTAGAGCGTTCGGCTTTTAAATAAGCGGGAAACGCTGTTAGGTTACTATACTTAGCTGAAGACACCGAAATGTCGAGGGTTCGAATCCCTCCGGGCCCACTTAATGCTTTTATACTACTATAATTTTACTATAATATGACAGATAGCTTGTACTGGGCAGATCAAGTTGCTGATCGCGTAATAAAAGAGCGCGGTAATAAAAAGAAATATACGTGTGCAGCAGGTATCACTCCTTCTGGAACTATTCATATCGGTAATTTCCGTGAAGTCATCACAGTCGACTTGGTTGTAAGAGCATTGAAAAGCAAAGGCAAAGATGTGCGTTTTATTTATTCTTGGGATGATTATGATAGATTTAGAAAAGTTCCTGCAAATATGCCAAATCCTAATTTATTAAAGAAATATTTATTTCAGCCAGTAGTAGATGTGCCAGATACAACTGGAAAGTACAAAAATTATGCAGAGCATTTAGAGAAGGAATTTGAAAAATATCTTCCGAAGGTTGGAATCAAGCCATATTTTATTTATCAGAATAAAATGTATAGATCTAAGAAATATGCAGAACAGATTAGAGAAGCTCTACTAGACAGAAAAAAAATATCAGCTATACTAAATAAATACAGAAAAGAACCTTTGCCAGAACACTGGTATCCTGTTGGAATATTTTGTGAAACTTGCAATACTGATGAAACAAAAGTAACTGATTACGATAACAATTATACTTTGACTTATGTTTGCAGATGCGACAACAAAACAAAAATTACTAATTTCAAAAAGCAAGGAAATGTGAAATTAAATTGGCGTGCTGACTGGCCGATGAGATGGGCTTACGAACACGTTGACTTTGAACCAGGAGGAAAAGATCATTCAACTCCAGGAGGCTCAAGAACTACAGCTGTTGAAATTGTGAAAGAAGTGTGGAAAGAAGAGCCACCAGTTTATCAGATGTATGATTTTGTAATATTAAAATCCGGAGGTAAAATATCGTCATCCGCCGGCAATGTTGTGACTTTAAGCGAGTGTCTGAATATATATTTGCCAGAAATAATACGTTTCTTATTTACGGGAAAGCCAGTAACAGAATTTACAATTCCGTTTGATGAAGAAGTAATAAAAGTGTATGAAGATTATTACGAAACTGAAAGAATTTATTATAATAAAACAAAACTTACTGGACAGAGAAAGAAACATTATGATAGAGTTTATGAAATGAGTTGTGTTGGTAAGCCAAGCAAGAAAATTCAAACACAATTCAGTTTTAGGCAAGCAATTGAATTAATTAATATTTATAAAAGCGTTGGAGAAGCACAAAAACAAGTGGGTAAAGATAAAAGAACTAAGACTATTTTGGAATGCGCAAAAAATTGGCTGGAAAAATATGCGCCGGAAAAGTACAAATTTTCTGTTAATGATAAAACACCTAAAATAAAATTAGGAAAAAGCGAGCGGGAAGCTATAATAGAATTAGGAGAATTGCTTTTGAAAAAACACTATACTGCTGAAAGTCTTTTTGTAGAGTTTGGAAATCTAGCTGATAAGCACAGTATAGAGAGAAAAAACTTTTTTGAAGCAGCGTATCGTATATTAGTATCAAAAGAGAATGGACCAAGATTAGCTCCGTTTATATTAGCAATAGGCAAGGATAAAGTTAGTAAATTATTTTCTAAAGTTTAAATTCAAATAGCACAACTGGTTGTTCAATATTCCAATTGTTTAATACTTGCGGATGCACTTCTCCAAGCAAGCCAATAATTCCTTCTGGAGTTTCTATAGCTGCACATCTGCCAATTATAAAACCAGGATGTTCTTTCTCTGTAATTTTTAAATCCCAGCCGAGGTTTGCAAATAAATTCTCGAGATGCTGTTTTATTTCTGTGTAATTTGCATTTGAATGAGTAATTGCGAAGCAAATTCGTTTAGTATTCTTTACTCCAGTTTCAGCTCCAGTTTTCAAATGAGTAACATCACCGACTTCAAACACTTTCTGTGGAAATTCCTGCATTGTATTTTTGGATAAAAATTCCAAAGTGGAAGAAATAATATTATTTCTCAATACGGAATGAGTTTGCACAATTGGATTTTCTATTTCAATTATATCTTCTTCAGGCATATTACTCTTTTGAAATAAACTTTCTTTAGCCGTAAGATTAAAATTCATTATTTCTTGACCACCTAATCCAATGCACAATTCTCTTATTTTATCTGTTAAGATTTCATCATCAGATAAACTACCAGATACGGGTAAACCTAATACTTGCCGTTCGAATCTATTATATCCGCGGGCTATAGCGATATCTTCAATTATATCAACTGGATGCATTATATCTAATCTGTAACTAGGAATTTTTATTTCTATTTCTGTTTCCGAACATATTCTAGTTTCATAACCCATTTTTTTAAGCAAATCTGAAATTTCATTAGCACTTAATTTTACTCCAAGAAGTTTGTTTGCATCAGCTATTTTTATCCGCACTTCTGTTGGTTCAAAATTTGGAGTGCGCTCAAGAGATCTATAAGTATAATCAATTGCAACGCTGTAGATTTTGCCATTTCTGTCCGCTAAACTTAAAGCTAAAATTTTCAATACATTATTTACTGTTTTGTGATTTGTGCCGGTAACCTCAATTAAAACATTGGTAGTAGATTCATCTATTTGTCCGAGAGTGTTTGAATTTATTATTGGAGGCATAGATAGAATTTTATTTTCTGCATCAATAAAAATTGGATACTTATCGTGTCCTTTTAGTATAGCTCCATATTGTAGTCCTTTAGGATGTTCGCGCAAAATATCTTTTGGTGTCATTTCATCATTAAAACCAAGAGGCACGAACGCATTTTCAGTAGGATTACTTAAAGTATATTTCAAAGGCCATTTTAATTTATCTAATTTATACAAACCAATAGAAGTTTTAGCTCTATTTCTACCATAAGTTACATCTATTTTTTCCTGCTGTTGCATAAGCTGTTTAATTATATTAGAATTAAGTTTCACGCCTTTAACAACAGCGCAGGCAATAAATGGCCTTACATTTTTCATATTGTCTGTTACAAAAACTTTGTAATCTGAAGACTCAACTTTATAAGAAATTTGTGCAACACCTAAAAATGTTCTAAAATGTCTCGCTAATCCTTCGGCAGACCATAAATCTGGACGATTAGAATCCTCAAGATTTAATTTCAGAGTATCGCCATCTAATCCTTCAACTTCACCTTTAGCATAACTCATTAAATCATTAAGTTCTTCTAAATCATTAGGTAATTTTTTCCCTATAAGATTTTGTAAATCAGTTTTGCTTATTTCGATTGATGGCATGATTAAACTTAGAAATTCAGCTTTTTAATAATTATTGAGCTTTAGTAAGAGTTATTTCCATTGTCGATACCCTTACTTTTTTACCATCTTTAGCTGTAAGTTCTTGGCTGTCAATTTTTACATCCCCAATTTTTACCTTATCTTTCAAAAATTGTTTTTGGATAACTTCTGCAACTTCAACAGCAGAACTAATGAATTTTCCTCTACTCTTTATTATGACACTTTCGGCGCCCTGCGTAGTGAAATACATCACTACGTTAGTTACATAACTCATTATTGGCTTTCCGCCTATGTATAAACTAAAATCCATATTATTCCTTTGATATTTTGATTTTCTTAGTTATGTAGCCGGCTAATAAATTTCTTAGTTTTTTAGTAGGTATTTCGGCTAACTGAGCTAAAAGTAATTTATTTTGACTGAAACTTGCCTTAAAAATTAAATCGTATTTCTGCATAAGTTTATCGGCTTGCCTTGTTACAAATCCTGCTCTTACTCTTCCCATAATTTAAGCAACTGTAGGCGTTTTATAAGTCTTTCTAGCTTATTTGCTTGTTATAATTTCTATTATATCTAAGTGCTTTAGCTCTTTATCTCGCCCTATTTTTTGCCTTGTTTTGACATCAATAGCAGCTACAAAATTATCTGCTAAATCTGTATGAATTTTTTTAGCGAAATCAAAAGCAGTTGAATGCGGTGAAAATATAAAAGCGTCTGGAAGTATATTACCTTTAGAATCTCCTAATTTTTTTGTTCCTCCTGGAAATATTACAATATGATGTAAGAAATCTAAGACCGCGGAATTTAGGCATTTTTGTACGCCAGTATTATCCCAAATATGCAGTATTTTATCTCTAATGAATTGCAGAGCTTCTTTTTGCTTATCTGACAATTTATCTGTTCTAAGAATTTCAAAACCGCCGTCGCCTGGAATATATTTTATAAGGTTATTTTTAGCGGCTTCTCTAAGAGCTAATTCGGATTCAGCAGAGCAAGGTATTATTAAATGGTCTGGAAATTTCTCTCTCAGCGTTTCAATATTCTTTTTTGCTGTCGGTAAATCAATTTTATTGGCAGCAATAATAGTAGGTTTAGATAATTTTCTAACTATGCCGGCGAATTTGAAAATATCATCATCACTCCAATCAGCTAATTTCTTTTCTTTTAATCCAGATTTTTTTAAAGCATCTGTAATTTGAGTTAGTGTTATTTTGAAACCATAAAACTGTTCTGCAAGAGCTTTATCCGATGCTTTTTGCAAGCTTTGCCTTACGAATTTATTCCAATTTTCTTTTAACATAGAAGAAAACCAATAATCTAATTCTTTATCCAGAAATTCTATATCTTTAATTGGATCATAACTACCCGCTTCTACAGGTTCTCCAGTTTCATTTATACTGCCGCTCGCGTCGATAATATGGATTAATACATCTGCTTGAATTAAATCAGACAGGAATTTATTTCCTAAGCCTTTGCCTTCGTGCGCACCTGGAACTAAGCCAGCTACATCTAATAATTTTACAGGAACAAATCTTTCTCCATCGATGCAAAAGCCTTTGTTTGGATTGCATTTGACTTTGAAATATGTTTCTGGACAAGGTACTCTAATAAAACCAATACCTTCATTTGGATTTATTGTAGTGAAAGGTCGGGAACTAATCTCAACTTCTGCAAGTGTTGCAGCTTTGAAGAATGTACTTTTGCCAACAGATGGCTTGCCTACTATACCAATTAACATAGAATTAATACCTTAAACTAGTTCAAAAAGCTTATCGCAACATTTAAATCCCAAATAAATAATTAAAAATTATGATTAAGAAGAATATAGATAAGTCTCATAATGTAATTTGGCTTATTGGCATATCTGTGCTTTTATTAGTGGGTGTTAATTTACTATTTTTTTTCTCTGAAATAACTGCGAGCAGCTACAATAGCTTCGGTCCAGTAACTGGTTCAGCAGTTTTTACTTGCACTTATACATTTGATGGTGTTCATTGTTCAGACGGCTCTGATTATATGATAGCAGAGCTTGGTTGTCCGGTTAATACAAATATTATTTGCACAAATGAATGTGAAATAGAACGTTCGAAAACAAATGATGGACGATTATGCCAAACATATTGTACTAATTATTGCTTATCTTCAGAAGATATACAAAAGCTAAAAGAGACAGCAGTTCACTTGATTTAAAAGGCTACGTGTTACAATTTGTAAAGTTTTCTTTATTATGATACCATATATCACGAAGAAAGATATTTTAAAACGATTTGACTCATTTTAGCGGAGGTGGTTGTACATGGATACGACTACTAAACTCGAACAGAAACGCGAAGACAAAAACGCAAGAAAAACCTGGGGCATTGAGGAATGTCCAGCTTGTAATAGCACAGAGATATCCACTAATTATTTTAGCGGTGAAATGTTCTGTCGAAAATGTGGCTTAGTTCTTTACTAAGCCAAGTATTTCTTTTTAGTTAACAATAGAGATAATATCATCATAACTTACTAAATAGAGGCTTATTCTATAATAATTAACTTTGTACTGCGATAGCAATATTAACAAATCTTTAGGGATTAGACTTAAAAAGCTCCTTTGGACGCAGATATGTACTTAGTAGTACGCACAATGGTAGCTGAACAAATAGAAGCAAAATTAGAAGAGATCTTGAATCCAGAGACTGTGCTTGATCGTAGAAAAAGAGTTATACATATTTTTGATGAATTTAAAGATGAAGATGCCGCTTTTAGAGAAGAGCTAACTAGTTCAAATATAAGTAAAATAAGATTGGAAGAGATAGCAATTCTTATCAGTTCACGATTCGGAAAAGTAGTAAAGTCTCCAACGCAAACAGGGTCTACTCATACATATTATACATTAGTTAAACCAGAAAATAGTAATTATACTTTGAGGTTGAAGGGTTTTAATAATTTATTATCGATTGAACAAAATATACAGCATTTAGAGTTTTTAAGATTGAAAAAAGAGAGCGGATATGGTGCTGGTATAGGTTATGGTCCAGATTTAATAAAACCATTATATATAGTAATGCTTCAGGGAGATACTTTTACTACCGCGGATTTTAAGACGTCTAAAGATACTCTTGATGATACAGATCCTCAGCCTAGAACATTAAATAATATATTAGATTTTTTAGGATCTTATAGTTTGAATCAAGATCATCATGGACCTTCAGAGAATATAAACTCACACATAGATTTAGTTGGCGCTAAAATGCTTGATGAGTTATTAACTAGTCAAAGCCTAGAACAGCAAGGACAAACAAATTATTGGGTGGATTTAGTAAATACCGCTATCAGCGATATGAAAACACATATTAGGGGAGATGAAATATCAACATGGGTAGCAAGCGATCCAATTATAGAGAATTTTATAAAAATAACTAATGGTAACCCCAAAGAAACGATTATGTTTATAGATCAAGGTTATTTCCCATTGCAAATAAACACATGGAAAAACAAGTTAGGAATAAATAATTATGAAGATATGGTACGTAGAGCATTTTCAGGACGCATAGAATATAATATTGGACAAATGTATTATTCGTTAGCAAAAATGGACAATATTGATAAATCTATTATAGATATTTTTAATAATCGTATGTCTACTTTAGCAATAGAAGGAAGGTATAATGGCAGCGATGTTAGACAAGGAAGGCTTATGCCTGGCCCAGATAATATAGATTTGTCTTCAGCGTATATTAATTTAGGTACATTAGTACCTGTTATAACAGATATTGCACGTAAAGGTGAGACATTAGCTACAAAAGCGTGCGCTAAAGCATTAATCAGAAGGGTAGCAGATGGACATCCTTTTGGATTGCCTAAAAAGTTATTTACAGAAATAAGAGGCAAGAGTTTTAATCCGTAATTCTTATCATACCAAAGTCTTTCAAAGACTTCAAATCAGTTTTTTTAATATTTGCGCAATATCCGCCCCAAAGATAATTTTGCAAATCTAAATCTTTAATATCCAAACCAAGTCCTGGCGTATAAGTCTTCAATTTTGAATTGTTTTTAGAATCCAATTTATGAAATCTGTTACTTATGTCTTGAGATGAATTCTCTTTTAGCAATACTCTTATAGGCGCTCTTATTTTTTTCTCTACAGTTTTAGAACAGGTTTTCAATAGTTTTTCGTAAGGATTTTTTTCAGCATCTTTTTTGTTAATTATATTTATAGCGTCTTTAACACCCGTAAGAGATATAGAGTAGATAAAATCTTCAGGCACGGCATAATTCCATCTAATTCTTTGTACAGATTCCAGCTGAACATTCTTTTTTCTCAAGAATTCTCCTAAAGTAAGTTCTGCCATATTTTCTATATAATCGCAGCATTTTATGATTAATTTTTCTGTATTTTTTTCAAAGTCTTCGAAAGATACAGAATTTTGTGCAATTCGTGGAATATTAATTACTATTTCCTGAATTTCTCCAGATCTATTGGTACCGAGCCAATTTTTCCACTTAGGATTTAATCTTGTATACGATACAAAACCAGCATTTGGCTGCTGCCATTTGTGAAACATATGTACTACGTATGAACCTTTTGGCCAGTCTAAATCAACATTTTTATTCCATATTTTCACAATCAATTTTAAATTTTCATAGTTATTCTTTTCAAAAAGGTCTTTTGTTATTTTAGTTATAATATTGGCTGTTTCTATATAATCTTCATAAATGCCCGTTGTTTTTTCTGTTAAGAACCCTATAGGTAAATTCTTCACAAAATCCGGAACACCAATCTCTAAACAAATATAGGCTTTTATATTATTTTTATTTAAAGCTTCAAAAAATTTACTCAAAATTGAATAAAGTGTTGCAGTATTTATTTTATCTACAAATGGAGCTATTGAGTAATTAAATGTATCTAAAGATTGCTCATTAGATGCAAAATTTAAAGTAAAATTTATTACGGATAATATTTGTTCAAACAAATCATTAATAGTTTTAGGTTTCTTGCCATCTACACCGTGAATTGCAATACCTCTAATATCATGTACGAAATTTAGTAATTTTGGAGAGTCTAAATTCTTTATAAATATAGTTCCATCTGCATGTTGTGCTAGGGCTTCTGGATGAGCAAATTGCATAATTGTCTTATATGTTCTTTTATGACCTTCCGCGAGTGTTACTTGTTTTGAAACTTCTATTATATTTTGCATCTTTTTATTTAACTCGTCTTTGAAAAGTTCTCTAAGTTCTATAACTGTAATTCCATCATAAGATTTTTCCAAAACAGATGTAAGCGCATTGGAAATTAAACCGCGAGGCATTCCACGCTTCAAATACTTTAGCGAGAAAAGTTTTTCATCAAAATCTACAAATTCTCCACTATCATTTATTACTTTAAACGTTTTAGCTTTTTGAGGCATCTTGCTTGAACTGGAAATTAAATTAGCAATTCCGCTTGGACTTAACTGCACATCAAAATCACTAATGTAAAATAATCTCTTTAGCCTGTTTTCTGAAACTTGTTTGCTTGTAACTAAACCAGCTGCTCCCAGCTGCTCAAGATATTTATGGGTAGTCGAGAAATTTATACTAAGGTCTCTTGAGATATCCGTAATAGATTTAGAGCCTTCTTCTATTAAGTGTGCAAGAATTTTTAGTTTTACTGGATTATCTAAGGCTTTTACTTTGTTAGCTATGCTTTCAAGTACATCATATTTACCCATCGCAATCTCCAATATGTTATATCATAAATTATAGAATTATAAGGCTTTGTATAAGAGTAGTGGTTAAAAAACTATCACGCTTATAGAATATATGGCGGATTCTGGTATAAGAGCTATCGATATAATGACGACAGAAATAGTAATAGCTTATCCAGAAATGAATATTGTTGAAGTTGCCGAACTGCTAAATAGATTTAGACTTGGTGGTTTGCCAGTTGTTTCTGATGGAAGATTGGTAGGAGTTATTACTGAAAGAGATATTATGAGAAGAGTAATAGCAATAAATTTGCAGCCAAGTTTAACTTTAGTTAGAGATGTAATGACTTCTCCGCCTGTTGCAATCGCACATGTACATGATGATTTATCGGTCTTGGCAGAGAAAATGGCTAAATTTGATGTTACAAGACTTCCTATTTTAGATCATAAAGAACGGCTCGCAGGAATCGTAACCAATAGAGATGTTCTTCAGAATTCCAGTGAATTTATGGAAACTCTTTTAGAGCAGGCTAAAATAAAAGGTGAATTGAAAGAAGAGAAAACTGCATTTGGCAAATGCGAATTATGTGGAGATCATACTCACTTGTATTTGAAGAAAGAGAAATTTTTATGCGAAGAGTGCGGTAAGCCGGCTATTTTCAAGAAGTTTAAATTCTTGAAAATCTAATGTGATTTTCAAGCTACGAAAATTTAAACAATTAAAATAGAAATTAAATTCCTCAGTCCTTCTGCAAGTCCTAAAACTGCGATTGTTATTATGAAAAAGTTGCGCATATTCTTATCTTCTATATCTTTGTAAAGAATATATGCAACTGGAATTAATACAATTAATTTTAAGATATACATTATAGCTGCAGTATTTGCGAGCGTATTAACTAATACAGGGAGCGGATGCTTCTCAACAGCATTAAGAAAATCTACTGCTATGAATGTTGAACTTGCATCAAGCATATGCGCCGGAAACATAATAAACGAAAGTCCTTGTGCCCATGCAAGTTTTAACTTTTTGAAAATAAAATATAGAATAGCACTAGCTAATATTGCTAATCCTATGACGGCGCCACCAAATAATAAATTATGCAGTTTGATTAACAGAAAAACATAACTAACCAACCCTACTAATATTATACTTCCAATAATTAAACTAATTTGCCAATACCAAATGTTAATTGTTTTTTGCAGAAAAATTGAAAGTGCTAATACTGCTAGAAATATTCCAGCAATTGTTAAATAAATTCCTGGAGAAACAGTCCAGAATGAATAAGGTAGTTTATCAAAATCTACTAAACTTCTGGCGAATGAACCAAGAAATACGAATGGCAG
>JBBSXK010000033.1:0-8860 GCA_038045805.1 Nanobdellota archaeon
ATTTTTAGGAATACTTACAGGCATATTGCTCTACGTAGGAGGTTTATTTGGAGGCCAGCTCGGAATGCTAATAGCTCTCGGACTTGCGGCTGCTATGAACTTAGGTTCGTATTTTTTCTCTGATAAAATTGTTCTCAGACTTTATAGAGCTAAATTAGCTGATGAGCGCGAGTATAAATTTCTGCACGATATAGTTGAAGATTTAGCCAAGCGGGCAAATATTCCAAAACCTAAAATTTACATAATTCCGGATGAATCCGCAAATGCATTTGCAACTGGAAGAGATCCAGAGCACGCAGTTGTTGCGTGCACAGAAGGTATTATGAAAATTATGACTAAAGAAGAATTGAAAGGAGTTTTAGCTCACGAAATCTCACACGTTAATAATAGAGATATATTAATTATGTCAATTGTTGCGACAATTGCTGGAGCAATTTCTTTTGTTGCATATATCGCTAGATTCGGAGCAATATTTGGAGGTGCACGAGACGAGAATAGCGGAAATGCAATGCACTTACTCATTATGGCAATACTTACTCCATTCATAGCTATGCTTATACAATTAGCAGTTTCAAGGAGCAGAGAATATGAAGCAGATGCTTCAGGAGCAAAACTGCTTGGCGATGGAAAACCATTAGCTTCGGCTCTGAGAAAACTACATACTAATTCCAAAAGAAATTTTATACCATTTGCAACAGAATCTACAGCTCATTTATTTATAACAAATCCGTTGAAACCGAGCATACTTTTGAGTTTCTTTCAAACCCATCCAACTATGGAATCAAGAGTAGAGAAACTTGAAAATATGAAGTTTGAGTAATATAATCATACCAGTAGATAAACTTAGCTAAATTTATATAGTCGTATTTTCAGTTACGTATATGGTTCGTTTACCTAATATACCATTGATAGTTTTAATATTAGTACTCGGATATGTATTCTTTTCAACATTTTCAGGACAAACTGGCTTTGCAGCAGCAGGATGTTCAGGCAATTCAGTTCTGGAATTAACCCCATCTCAAGTACAAGTTAATGAGCCTATTACTGCTAAAGTAAGTGGTTTGAGTAACTGCTTAGGACAAAAAATAATTCTTAAAGAAGGCAGTGATTTATGCAATGGACAAATAGTTAAAAGTTATATTTGCAATAGACCTGATTGCAATACAAAAACAATTTTTTACAAAGGCCATCCAAAAACTTACTCTATAACGGCCTGCGTCGATAAAGATAATGATGGATATTTGATAGAGCAAGGAGAAAGATCAACATCGGTTCTTACTGTAACGTCTCTTCCAGATTTTAAAATTGATTCAATAAAATATTCAATTACTCCTAAAGACGGCTATAGTTTTTACCCATTAGTTACTGTATCAAATATAGGTGTAGCAGGTTCAATTGGAGTAGATGTAAAATTCGAAGTATTAACAAAAGATGGCGCTAGATTAAAAACAGTATACGAAAAAATATTTCTTGATGTAGCATTACCTGCCAGCAAAGTAGTAGCTTTAGATTTGCGGCAAATGACTTTATCAAAAGGCGATTATATAGTTAAGGTTCAAATCGATTACATTGATTACATCGTAGAAAATAACGAGCAAAATAATGTATTACAACAAAATTTACTTGTAAGATAGGCTTTTAATTAGAGTTTCAGCTATTAATTTGTATGGGAATTAAATCTAAATTTTGTCCGCGATGCGGTTCCAACGTTAATTTCGTAGAGGGATTGTGCGCCAACTGCAAATTTAAACAGCACGAGCCAAAATTACCAGAGAAAGTAGTTGTACGAGTCTGTAGAGACTGCAAAGCTGTAAATTGGAAAGGACTTTGGGTAAAGACAGACGAATCTCCTGAATATTATCTAACTATGGCTCTTGAACAAAGCGCAATATTACCGCAAAGTGCAATTATAAAGAAATTAGAAATAACAAAAATGGGCCGAAAAGGAAAAGTCGATGTTATTTTAGACATAGATGGCAGAAAATTTGAAGAAACTATGTCGTCTGATATTTACATAAAAGATTCGAGATGCCAAGATTGCGGAAATATGATTTCGGAAGATCATAAGGGAATCATACAGGTTAGAAGCAAGAAAGACGCAACAAAAATATTAGATTTTACTAAAGATTACAAAACAACTATAATAAAAATAGAAGACCAGAAAAATGGATTTGATATTTATTTAGTATCAAAAGAATCTACAAAACAGCTTTCTAATGATTTAAGAAAGAGATTTAAATTTTCATATATAGGTACAAGCCATAGGCAATATAGCTGGGATAAAAGTAGAAACAGACCGAGAACACGAATTAATATGTTAATGAAACAAGATGATTAAATATGAGTATGCGCCCGAAATTAAATCAAAAGTTTTACACATATGCAGTAAACTTGATTTCAAGCACGTAGATATGAATAGAGTTGCTTGTTTCAGAAGTTTCGGTTCAGCTAGTAACAATACAATTGCGCGCTGTCACGCTCTTTCGACAATTTGGCAAAAAACTTTGAATACAAAAGCACATTATATTATAGAAGTTTTATCAGAGAAGTACGATAAGTTATCAGAAGATGAAAAAGAGAAGACATTAATTCATGAATTAATGCATGTGCCAAAGAGTTTTGGCGGCGGATTCCGTCATCATGACTACGTATGCGACAAAAACGTAACTATACTTCATAAAAAATACAAAAATTCTAAATGAGGCGCTTAGTAGCGATTTTTATGAGTAAGGCTTTATAAAGCTCGGATTTAAGAGTATATTATGGGTGAAGAAGAACATTTTGAAGAAAGCTCTCAAGGACAGCAAAGCGAAGAAGCAGTTATACGTGTAAAGCTGCCAAAGAAAGACGAACTTTTAGGAATAGTTGACATAAGATTAGGATTTGGTAAATCAAGAGTTATTTGTGCAGACGGCAAAACGAGAATATGTAGAGTGCCTGGTCATCTGAAGAGAAAACTTTGGGTTAGACCAGATAATATAGTAATTGTAAAACCTTGGGAATACGAAGGCGATATAAAAGGAGATATAGTTTACAAATACCAAAATAATCAAGCTGATTGGCTTCGCAAGAAAGGCTACTTGAAAGCGTTTGAACAGCAGGAATTCTGATGCCAAAGAAAAATATAGATTTTTCTAGTTCTGAAACTCCGCAGAGTTTCAATATTTTCGAAGATAATATTTTGATACCAAAAGTTCGTGTATCTATTTTAGTAGGCAAAGGTGGAAGCGTTAAGAGAAAAATAGAACAAAAAGGAGCAGTACAACTATTTGTGCAAGCAGACGGCGAAGTTACAATCAAAAGTAATGATGCACTTGAGCTTGCAATTGTTAAAAATGTTATAGAAGCAATTGGCAGAGGGTTTAATCCTACTATAGCAATAAAATTATTCAAGGAAGATTACGGTTTGGAAATAGTAAATATAGTTGATTTCGGTGCCAAAACTAAAGCAAGAAAAATACAAGTTAAGGGTTTAGTAATAGGCGATCAGGGAAAAACTAAACGAATGCTTGAGCGAGTTACTGGTACAGATATATGTGTTTATGGAAAAACCGTGTCAATTATAGGCTCAATAGATACTGTTCAAAACGCCAGAAAAGCCGTAGAAATGTTTTTAACTGGTTCAAAGCATGGTAGCGTGTACCACTTTTTAGAGAGGAAAAAGGAGCAAACAAATGGCGAGTGAAGATTACGCTAAAAAATTAGGCGCAGAGATGCATGCAATTTCTGTAGCCCAATTCTTCGAGAAAAACAAGCATTTACTTGGTTTTGATAATCTTACACGAGCGTTATTAACGTCTGTAAAAGAGGCTGTTGACAATAGTTTAGACGCCTGCGAAGAAGCGGATATTCTTCCTGAAATTTCTGTACAGCTGCAGCAAATAGAACTAAACAGATACAAAATGATTGTTGAAGATAATGGTCCTGGTATAATACCAAATAAAATAGGAGAAGTTTTTGCCAAATTATTATTCGGTTCAAAATTCCAAACTTTCGGTGGAAAGCAAGGAAGAGGGCAGCAAGGTATTGGTATATCTGCTGTAGTTTTGTACGCTCAAAATACAACCGGCAAGCCAGCTCGAATTATTACAAAAACAAAATCAGCAAAACAGGCAACAGTTGTAGAAGTAAAAATAGATGTAATGAAAAATGAACCAATAATTTTAAGTCAAACTACGATAGATTGGAAGAATGAACATGGAACAAGAGTTGAAGTTGAACTCGAAGCTAAATATGTTGAAAAGAAAGCATCCGTTAGCGAATATTTAAAAGAAACAGCAATTGTAAATCCTCATGCTTCTATAAAATTCGTAGATCCAAAAGGAAATAGGGAAGTTTTCAAGCGCGTTACAGATGAACTACCTAAAAAATCCGAAAAGATGAAACCACATCCGTATGGTATGGAACTTGGAACATTAGAAAGATTACTGAAAGCAACAAATGCCAGAGTATTAAGCTCATTTTTAACAACCGAATTTGATAAAGTTGGCAGCACAACCGCAACAGAAATTTTGAAAGCTGCAGGACTTGATCCAAAAATTGGGCCGCATTTCGTAACAATAGAGCAAGCCGATAAATTAGTAAAAGCTATGCACGGCGCGAAAATCCAATCACCTTCTACAAGCGGACTTTCGCCAATTGGAGCAGATATTTTAAAAAAATCTCTTGAGTCAGAATACAAATTAGATTTTGCATGTTCTGTAACGAGAACTCCCAGCGTTTACAAAGGCAATGCATTCGTAGTTGAAGTTGCATTAGGCTATGGTGGCGAATTAGATATAGAAGGGCCAATAAGTTTATTCAGATTTGCAAATAGAGTTCCATTATTATATCAGCAAGGCGCTTGCGCTTTGACAAAAGCAGCTACAACAACATCGTGGAAAAATTACGGAATTTCGCAGTCTGGAAGCAATATGCCAACAGGGCCATTGATAGTAATAGTTCATGTTGCAAGCGTTTGGGCACCATTTACATCCGAAAGTAAAGATGCAGTTGCAAGTATTCCAGAAATTGTAAAAGAAACAAAATTAGCATTGCAGGAATGTGGTAGACTACTTAGCGTATTTATTGGAAAGAAAAATAGAAGCCACCTTGCAGCGAAAAAAAAAGAGATGTTTAAGAACTATTCAATTGAATTAGCAAGAGAATTGTCAAAACTAACTAACCAAGACGAAAAGAAATTGCTTGCTAAACTTTTAGAAATTGCACAAGAGATGTACAAATCTGGACAATTGAAACCAGAAGAGGAAGAAGCGCAATTAGCACAAATAGAAAAGAGAAAAGTAGGTGCTTTCAAGAAAGATAAGGACGAGGACGGAGATGATTATGAATAAGAAACAAGATGATAAAAATGTAGCAGAAAAAATTGATGATTTAGCAAAAGATACGATAAAGTCAATTGAAGCAGGCAGTAATCCAGATATAACATTCCCACTTAGAGGTTTGAGCAATGTTTACTTCGATGAAACTATGAAGATGGTTAAACTCGGAGATAAAACACAGACGAGAAATTTCTTCAACGTTGGTCAAGCTAAAAAGTTCATGCAGACATTTTTAGTTGCTAGAGTAATAAAAGAATTAGTTAAAGAAAATATTACTGCTCCTATTAGATCTATTTACTATAATACTAAACATACTATCGGAGATACATCAGAAGAAACTTGGGAAGATCAATCTGAATCTGACCCTATAATTGAAGATTTGGAAATTACACTCGGCTCTTTGAGAGAAGAATTACACGTAAGAGCTGGACAGAAAGGTTCTATGGTTGGAAATCTAACAATAATAGATGCCGGCGACACAATTGATTTGCGAAAAATGGGTTCTGGCGGATGGTCAATTCCATCTATTGTAGAAAAAGATATTATAAAATTCAAAGAGTGCGAAGCAGACTATATTTTATTTATTGAGAAAGATACTATCTGGAGCAGATTTAACGAAGATAAATTTTGGAAGAAAAATAATTGCATAATTATGCACGGCGGAGGACAACCTCCTCGCGGAGTTAGAAGATTAGTGAGACGAATGCACGATGAATTAAAACTGCCAGTTTACGTTTTAGTAGACAATGATGTTTATGGATTGTATATTTATTCTGTTATTAAACAGGGTTCTATAAATTTAGCATTTGAATCTGAAAGAATGGCTATACCCGAAGCTCGATTTCTTGGTTTGAGCTCATTTGATCAGGAGAAATACAAGCTGCCTGACAATGTTACATTGAAACTTAAGGATATAGATAGGAAAAGAATCTCAGAAGTATTAGCTTATCCGTGGTTTAAGAAAAAACAATGGCAAGATGAGTTGAAACATATGGTAGAAAAAGGCGTAAAGCTCGAGCTTGAAGCTCTAAGTGCTAAAGATTTTAAATTCATAACAGAGAAGTATGTTCCCGAAAAAATCAAGAAAAAAGAGTGGCTTGTTTAACTAAAACCTTTTTAAACAGATTTCTTAATCTTATTACATGCCCGAGTAGCTTAGCCCGGTGGAGCGATCGACTGTTAACGCTAAGTCTAATAAAGATACGGCGAGAGTAATCGATAGGTCAAAGGTTCAAATCCTTTCTCGGGCGCTGACTAAGTTAACCTAAAGAGTAATGGGCCCATAGCTTAGTCCGGTGGAGCGATCGTCTTATATGACACTTGCCGTTAGGCAAGAAGCTGAGACAGCGATAGGTCGCAAGTTCAAATATCGCAAAGTTGCAAAGAAATATCTTTGCGGACTTTCGGTTGAAAGTCTTGCTGGGCCCATGTGCTCCTGTCGTCTAGCCCGGTCAAGGATGAAAGCCTTTCAAGCTTTCGACGCGAGTTCAAATCTCGCCGGGAGCACTTATATTATAGAAATAAGTAGATTAAATTAAGTTGTAGATTTATATGTTTCGATTATTTTAGCGCCAACGTCTTTGACCGCTGTTACTATGTCTTGATGAGCCTCTGCCATTAGAAGAGTTTCGGTTACCAGAAAATCGTCTATGATTAAATCTTTGTCTATCAGTACGTATAACTTCAAATTGCAATCTTGGAAAATCCTGATTTTCAGCAACATCAATTTCGCTATCAACTAATACATGTCTAAAATTTTCGTGATCTTCTGGGCATAGTAATGTTATTGCTTTGCCAGTCTCGCCAGCTCTTGCAGTCCTTCCAATTCTATGTACGTAATCTTTTGATGTTTTTGGAACATCATAGTTGAAAACATGTGTTACAGTTTTAATATCAATACCTCGCGCAGCAACATCAGTTGCTACAAGAACATTTACTTCGCCTTTCTTTACTAAATCCATAATACTAGTTCTCTTGGATTGCGTTAAGCCTCCGTGTATGGCGAGCACATTCATATATTTCTTCAAGTTTTTCTCTACTGAATTTACGCGCTTTCTAGTTGCACAGAAAACAACAGCTACAGTTGGCTTTTCCAGCGCTAATAAATGTACTAACAGTGAAAATTTATCGCTTACTGTTACGTTGTGATATGTTTGTGCTAATTGTCCTTTTTGTATATATGAATCAGTCTTTATTTTTTCTGGATTTCTCATATAACTCTTAGCTAAATGAATAATTTCTGAAGAAATTGTTGCGCTAAACAATAATGTTTGTCTATCATTTGGTACGTATTGTATTATTCTTTTGATAGCTTTAACAAAACCCATATCAAACATTTTGTCGGCTTCATCTAAAACTAGGAATTTTACATTCTTTAAATCTAAAGTTCTTCTAGCTATGTGATCTAAAACTCTTCCAGGTGTTCCTATAACTACATCTGTGTTCCTTAAGTTATTAATTTGCTTTGATATGCTAACACCACCATAAACTGCGAGTATTTTGGTAGGTTTATACTTAGCAAACTTAACAAACTCGCTAGCTACTTGCTCGCATAACTCACGAGTTGGTACTAATACTAATACTTGAACACGCCCTTGATGATTAATTTTTTCTAAAATCGGAAGTCCAAATGCAGCGGTTTTGCCGGAGCCAGTACTAGATTGTCCAAAAATATCTCGTCCCTCTTTAATCAAAGGTATAGCTGTCGCTTGTATATCTGTAGGCTCTTCATAGCCGATTTCTTCTACTGCTTTTACTAATTGCGGGTCTAAACCCAAATCTTGAAATTTCATTTTTCGTATTTCTATTGATAAAGAAAACAATTATCGAGTGCACATATTAGGTTTACACCCGATTGCGCTGCCCTCTCAAAAGAGAGGCATTAACTTCGAGAACCGTTGTCTCTTACAACATAAACATAATTTATCAGTTTATAAAGTTATCAGGTTCATTAGAATCATCGCCGCAGTAAGAAAAGCTTTTTTAATATGGGCTTTAGTTTTTCCTATGACTAATGTTATTATGTTGAACCAAGGCGCAGATTTTATTAGGAATTGCAAACCTCAAAAGACAGCAATAGTTTATCACAAAGGATGCGGTGACGGAATTTCTGCGGCAGCAATTTTGATTAGAACTTTTGAAAAGTATTTTGGAGAACGTCCAGCAAAAATAATTTATGCAAATCCTGGTAAGTTGGATTTAGTAAGAATTCCAGCTTTTTATGAATATATTATTTTTACTGACTTGGCAGCAGATCAGAATTTAAAAGAAGTTTTACGCTGGAGCAAAAGATCTAAAATTGCGGTATTCGATCATCATAAAATTGCCAATAATTTGAATGAATACAGAATTCTGCACGTTCATCCAGATTTATTCCAAAAAGAATTGGAAGGCTCAAGATATTGCGGAGCTAAATTAACATTTGATATTTGCTCTCTTGTAGTCGATATTTCACATTTAGATTGGCTTGCTGGAGTCGGAATAATTAATGATGTTGGCGGTATGTCTTGGAAAAAGTTTCTTGATAAAATTTACAATAA
>JBBSXK010000034.1:0-11329 GCA_038045805.1 Nanobdellota archaeon
AGTAATTGAGCCTAAATTAATTGTTGATCAAAGTAAAGTGCAGAAAGCACCTTTTTACGATGCAACTGGTGCACACGCAGGAGCATTACTTGGTGATGTACTTCATGATCCATTACAATCTGGCGGTCTTGGAACGCCAGCACATCTGCGAGTTTTAGCCGGCGCTATACATAAGGCGAGCGGAGGAGTATTATTTATAGATGAAATCGCGGCCTTAACACCACATAGTCAGCAAGAACTTCTGACAGCGATGCAAGAAAAACGTTATCCGATTACAGGACAATCTGAAAGATCTGCCGGAGCTATGGTAAGAACTCAGCCTGTGCCGTGCGATTTCATTTTGGCAGCAGCAGGAAATTTAACTAATGTTCAGAATATGCATCCAGCATTACGCTCTAGAATTAGAGGGTATGGTTATGAAGTTTATATGAACGATACGATGGAAGATACACCAGACAATAGACTTAAACTTGCGCGTTTTATTGCGCAGGAAGTTGTAAAAGACGGCAGAATTCCGCATTTTACAAAGTCAGCTGTTGATGAAATAATATTCGAAGCTAGAAAAAGAGCAAATAGAAAAGGACATTTGACATTGGCTTTAAGAGATCTCGGAGGTTTAGTAAGAGCTGCAGGCGATCTCGCATTAGAAGAGCGCGCTCCTATTGTTGATATTATACATGTTTCACGAGCTAAAATTATTGCTAGAACTCTTGAGCAGCAAGTTGCTGACAGATATATAGAACATAAGAAAGCTTACGAAGTAATACGTATTTCAGGAAAAGAAATTGGAAGAGTTAATGGTCTAGCAGTTATAGGTTCAGGTAACGTATTTTCAGGAGTCGTTTTACCAATAGAAGCGGAAGTCACTCCAGTAGGAGATGAAAGAAAGAAAATCCAAGCAACAGGAAAACTCGGACAGATCGCAAAAGAAGCGATAACAAATGTAAGCGCTATAATTAAACACGCATTCAATGCAGACTTAAAAAAATACGACGTATATGTTCAATTCCTACAAACTTTTGAAGGTGTAGAGGGCGATTCGGCATCGATTGCGGTTGCAACAGCTATAATATCAGCACTAAATAAAATTCCTATAAAACAAAATATAGCTTTAACAGGCTCACTTTCGATTAGAGGAGAAGTTTTGCCAGTTGGTGGTATAACTCAGAAAGTAGAGGCAGCGATAGAAGCGGGATTAGAAGAAGTAATAGTTCCAAAAGCAAATTTAGAGGATATAGTTTTATCAAAAAACGTAAAAATTAAATTAATACCTGTTGAAAATATAGCTCAGGTATTAAAATATGCGCTTGTTTGGAAGGGCAAAGAGCACATATTAGCTAAAATATTACATGGTAGGCGTTGAAATAACAAAAGATAGGCAGGAACGTATAGAAAAATTCGTTAAGCTAGGTAGATTCGTAAGTTTGGACGATTTCGTTCAAAAGGCAGTCGATCTTATGCTGTATGCAGAAGATTACAAAGATGAATTTACTAAGTCCTTAGGGAATTAAATTTATGTTCGCTCGTATAGAAAAGTATAAATAAAGCTTCAGCTGAGTAGATAATTATGGCTGATGAAAGACGCTATTCAAGACAACTTGTTGGCAAGACTATAGTAAGTAAATCTGGTCAAAAGTTTGGCTTAGTTGGCGATCTAATTTTTGAAACTAGAACAGGAGAGCTCTTGTATTTAGTAATGAAGCAATCTACTCCGCACGCATCTGGTATGGATTTAGAGAAAACAAAGGATGGTGCACATATGGTTCCTTTCAGTTCAGTTGTTGCAACAGGTGATTTTGTAGTAATAGCTGAAGAAGATATTGTTTAAATTCTTAAAAACTCATCTTTATACCATTTATATTGATTAGCTAAACCTTCCTCTAGTTTTACTTTTGGATTATAATTTAACAAAGATTTAGCTAAATCTATAGAAGCGTGCGTATGTTTAACATCTCCTAATTGGTTTTGAATATTTTTTACTTCAAATTGCTTACCAGATATTGTTCTAAGAGTAGCTATTACGGAATTTAAATCAACTCTTGAACCGCCAGCAATATTAATGATTGCGAAATTTGATTTGCAATTTGCGGCGGATATAGTCGCATCTACAACATCAGACACGTAAGTGAAATCTCTGGTTTGCGTTCCGTCACCATATACGTTAATTGAGTTGTTAGTTTCGATCGCAGTTATAAATTTGGTAAAACCCATATCAGGTCGCTGTCTTGGACCATAAACAGTGAAATATCTTAAGCAAATAATTGGCAGACCAAATGTTTTGTGATATAAGTGGCATAATTTTTCACTTGCGAGTTTAGTTACTCCATAAGGAGATTTGGGATTAAGTTCACCAGAATTTTCTAAAATCGGAAATATTTCAACATCTCCATATACTGAACTTGAGCTCGCAAAAACAAATTTCTTTACATTTAATTTCCTTGCAACTTCTAACATTTTTTGCGTAGCTTCGAATGTGTGAATAGTATAATGTCTAAAATCATCACCCCAGCTCGCCCTTACGCCAGCTTGTGCAGCCAAGTGAAAAATAGCTTCTATGTCTTTCAGATTATTAAAAACCAAATCGTCGCTTGTGATATCTTCAATTGATTTTCTAATAAATGTAAAATTTTTATGATTTATAAACTTCTTAATATTTTTTTCTTTTAAGTCTTTAGAGTAATAATCTGTAAAACAATCAACACCTATAACTCTATGGCCTTGCTCAAGAAGTTTTTCTGTTAAGTGCGATCCTATGAAACCAGCACACCCAGTAACTAAGTACATTTATTAGCGGTTTGATGATATCTTTAAATTGTAATCGGTTAAATCAATTTCTCATAAATGCCGATATATTTTTTAGCACAGCTTTCCCAAGTGTAGCCACTATTTGTTATGAATTCTTCAGCAGAATCAGAAAGTTTTAATGATAATTTGCTATCTGTTAATACTCTTGTTAAAGCTTCTGTAAGCGCGATAACATCTTTAACGGGAATTAATAATCCATTTTTACCATCTTGAATTACTTCATTTGTACCGCCAATATTTGTTGCAATTATTGGCAGTTTTGCAGCCATCGCCTCTAAAATAACGTTAGGTCTGCCTTCCGATAAGCTTGGTAAAACAAATACATTGGCAGCTTTGTACCATTTATGCATTTCTTCTGGAGATTTAGAGCCAGCAAAAATAACAGAATCTTTTACATTTAATTCTACTGCCAATCTTTTCAGTTCTTCTTCTTGAACGCCCGAGCCAACCATAACTAGCTGTGTTTTTGTTAATTCGCCTTTCAGCTGCGCAAAAGCACGAATCAAAGTTTCAGGATCTTTTCTTGGAATGAGCCAACCAACAAACAAGATAGTTTTTTTCTCAGGTAGATTTAGCTCTTTACTAGATTGTGTCCTTTTGTTTCTGCCAATTAGTCTGAATGTTTCTATATCAACTCCATTTGGAACAGTTTCAATAATGGGTTTTGAAACAATTTCACTGATTGGTTTAACTTGGTGCTCATTATTTGGAGTAATGTAATTGCAGTTTCTCAAAACATACCTAACAATTTGATTTGTAACAAAACCTCTGTTTTCCATATCGGCGCCCCGCGTGGTTAAAATCAAAGGCTTGTTTCGTTTAAGTAAAACTCCAGCTAGACCTGATAAAATCCATTGTGCGTGTATAATTTCATACTCCGAAATAAATTTCTCAGCTTCGTTTTTCATTGCAAAAACAAACTTCGGAAAATACCTTATAATATCAAACGCATTTTTCACGTTGCTGGCAATTCCGCCGCCATCAACTAAATTTTCAAAACCCGAAAATCTGTTTACTTTAACACCGTCAATTTCTTCATAAAGAGATTTACTTTCGTTATAGTTCGGCGCAATAACTCTAACATCGTTTCCTAATTTAACAAGAGTTTTAGCTAAGTTATGAATGAATGGGCTTTGGTGGTGTCCAGCGTAAGCTGGATAGCTTGTAGTTAAAAATAATAGTTTCATAGAACTTTTTGCAACAAAACTAATTTAAGACTTAGTATTTGAAAACTATTATAAATGGATAAACGCACTAATACCACTATGGCAGCAAAATCTAAAGTAATTACTAAGACTAACGGAGTTTCTAGGAATTTAGATCAGCATATTATTAAGACTCAGAACCCGAAAAGAGTTTTGTTTGTAGTGCCAGATATCGTTGGAGATAAAGGCGGAGCTACCGCCCCATTGCCAGGAGTTGCATATGTCGCAGGATATGTTAGACATATAGGACATAAAGTTGAAGCAATAGATATGAGAGTAGACAGAGGTGTGGAAAATCTGTTTGCAAAGATAAAACAATTCAATCCAGATATGATAGGTCTAAGTTTTATGGCTATGGAATTTAAGCCAGTTTATGAGTTTATAGCAGTACTAAAAAAAGAGTTTCCAAATATAAAAATAGTAGCTGGAGGTGCAGGAGGCTCAACGTTTGAAGAGCAAGTCATACGTGATGCTAAAGTTGATTATGTAATAACAAGAGAAGGGGAGCTCGCATTAGTTGAATTGCTAGAAGGCTGGCCTTTGGAAGAAGTTCAAGGTTTAGTTTATATGAAAGATGGAGAGATAAAGAAGAATCCATTAAGACAGTTTAATTTTGATGTTAGTTCTCTGCCATTTCCAGCTTATGATTTATTTCCAATAAGAGAATATGTAGATGCAAAGATTCCAATAGTCACAAGCAGAGGCTGTCCATATCAATGCACATTCTGCGCTATGAAAAAATCCATGGGTGTGGCATGGAGACCGAGAACGCCCGAAAATATTGTGGCAGAAATAAAGCACTGGTACGATCAGGGCTTCAGACAGTTTCATTTTGTTGATGATAATTTTACATTAGATATGGCAAGGGCAGAAGTTCTGTGCGATGCGATAATTAATAGTGGAATGAAAATCAAATGGGATTTGAGAAATGGTATAAGAGCCGATAGAGTTAATGAACGCTTACTGCAGAAGATGAAAGATTCAGGATGTTTTTATTTTGCATTTGGAATAGAATCTATGGATCAGCATGTTCTTGATAAGATGAAAAAGAATTTGAAAGTTGAAGTAGTCTACGAAGCTGTTAAGATGGCAGAGAAAGTTGGAATACCTTTCGGTGGCTTTTTCATCATAGGTTTATTGGATGATACTTTTGAGAAATTTATGAAAAGTTATGAGTTTGCAAAAGCTACACCATTTGAAGAAGTTAGATTTTATAACCCAATACCATTTCCAGGAACCGAACTTTATCTGGAATTAGTAGAACGAAACTTACTGAGGTTTGAGCCAGATCGTTATTTGAACGATAGCTCAAAGACGTTCTCGGAAGAGCCAATTTTTGCAACTCCAGAATTCACAGTAGAAGAGCGAAAGAAGGCTTTGAAAATGGGGCAAAAACTAATGATGCGTAAAATTATGGTAAAAGAATTTGGTAAACTTGCAGGAACTATGGCTTATCAGGCCTGGCAAATCAAGCCACTAAGGGCAGTTATACATAAACCAGGCGCTTTTGTTTGGAGACAATTAAGGAAAGCAAAAAAGAAACAAGTATTGACCGCGTAGTACGTTTTTTAAGACTTTTTCATCTCAATTTGCGCATGGATAAGCTCTTTAGGCTGGTTTTGATAGCTTTTTTAATACTAGCTGGACTTAAAATAATATCTACTTTTTTTATAGTATCCCCAACTATTTTTGCAGACGAATATTTTTATTCGAAAATGGCACAGAGCTATTTCAACTTTAGGGAATTTAGCGTTCATGGAGACTTCTTCCAAACATATCCACCAATTTATTCGGTTCTTATATCAGCAGCATATTATTTTAAAGATATGACTAATGTATATACATTTATTAAAATAATAAATGCTATAGTATCTTCTTTAATTATTTTTCCAGCATTTTTCCTAGCTAAAGAATTATTAAATGAGAAAAAAGCTCTGTTAGTATCAATTTTGATATCTGTTTTACCTATGAACTTAGTTTTTTCTGGCTATGTTATGGCAGAAAATTTGTTTTATGTTTTATTTTTGACTGCATCTTATTTTATATATAAATCATTCAAAGAGGATAATTTAATCTATGATGCCTTCGCAGGAATTTTTATTGGACTTACAATACTTACTAGATATTTAGGTTTAGCACTTTTAGTTCCGGTTGGCATAGTATTATTGTACGAGATTTTTATAGCAAAGAAACGAACAAATAAATTTATTATATTTGTAATAGCGGGATTAGCTTTTGGAGCGTGGCTATTTAGAAACGGCTATTTGTTTGGCTTTGATATGGGTGGAATGCTTGGTACATATATCAGAGATGGATATCCTGTAACATTTACTCCGCTATCTTTAGCTATATGGACTATTTTGAATTTCGCTATGTTAATTATATCAACAGGATTTATTTTTATTATATCTATATTTTCAAATATCAGGGAAAATTTTAGAAAATACCGTATGTTTTATTTGTTGTTTTTTTCAGTTGTAATCGCAGTTTTGATTATGCTAGCAGAAAGAACCGCAGGCAGTGCACTATTCAAAGTTGATACGTTGTTAGAATTGACTGGGCGTCCAAGCGCCCGATACATAGATGTTTTAGCACCATTAGCAATTATTGGTGGTTTTGCTAGTCTGCAAAGTAAGAAAGTTTCAAATAAATTAATAATTAGTTTGATATTTATCACAATTTTAGCATCGCAATTGTTTTTTTTCAATCTATATCCAGTTAACAATATGTCTTTGTTTTGGCTCGGCGCTATTAGTTATTTAACAAAAACATTAACAAATAATATTTATGTTTTAACTGTTATTTATTCAGTTATTTTAGTTAGCGCTATTTTTGTGTCTACGATGTTGCTAAAGAAAATTAATCCAAATAAATTAGTATTACTAATGATTATATTTTTCACAGCTTTAAGTTTAGCAAATATAGTTGCAATAAGTATAAATTCTAATGAGTGGCATAACTCAAGCGATGGACAATTAGGACTATGGATAAATGAAAATATAGATGGTATAATTCTGATAGATGATAAATATTGCAATGAGTTCGATTTTAGAAATACAGATACTCTATGTTCGAAAAAAAATAAATCATCTTTAATTGGATTTTGGATAAACGACGAAATAAAGATAGGAAATCCTAATGAAGTTCCTGCAAATTATATTATAACCCGCGATGTTCTGACTCTTGAAAAAATATATGAATTAGACGGCACTTTTATCTATAAGTCTGCTTAATATTTGTGTGTTTACATAACCCCAGTTATATGTTTCTAAAACTTCTTTTCTGTTTGTGCTTCCTATTTTATCTCTGAGTTTTTTACTTCTTAGAAGTTTTATTATAGCAGATGAAATTTCATTAATGTTGGATTCGTCTACAAGTAAACCATTAACATTATTTTTTACAAGCTCTTTTAGATTACCAATGTTGCTAGCAATTATTGGTTTGCCGCATGCTTTGTATTCATGAACTTTTATAGGAGAATAATAATAATCAAATTTCTGAAATGGTAAATAATTTCTGTCAAATACTGCAAGACATATTGTCGCGGTTTTGATAATAGCTGGAACTTGTTCTTGCGGAATTTTGTTTGTAAATCTAACATTTTGTCCGAGATTTAATTCAGCAACCAGTTTTTTACAGGCATCTAATTTTTCACCCTCACCTACGAATATAAATTTAGCTTTCGGTTTTTTCTCACAAACTAGTTGCATAGCTTTTATCATATTTTCACATGCATGCCAAGGTGCGAAGCTTCCAATATATAGGATTGTTTTGCCGTCGTCTTCTTTCGGCTGAAAGCGTTCTGGATCTGCTCCAGTTGTTATTAGAAGACACTTTTCTTCTGGCAGTCCAAGAGTCATACTGGTATGCGTAATAGTTATGACGTCGCTGCATTTGTTTATAATTTTAGAATGAAATCTTAATATGGTAGAAAACGGCTGTTTAATTTGTCCACTTAGTATTGGAAGTTCTATACAGGGCTCAATATATTCAAGTATAGTTTTCTTTCCAAATAATTTGCCTGCTAATATGGCGCCGCCACTAAAAATACGCGCTCTTTCGTATACGATATCGATTTTACCAAATAAGCATAAATACGTAGTATAGACGAGTGGCCAAAAGAAACAATAAAGTACGTTAGCAAATGAAGATAGGTTGTTTTTCTTTTCTATTAAAGTAATAGTATGCTTAAGTCGTTCAAACGATTCAATTGCCCCTTTTATGTGTGCAGAACCGCCGTGCCCGCCCGAAATAGCAACGTCTGGGGCTGAATATAAAATTCTCATATGAAAACAACTTGAGAAAGCATTAAAAGTTTAAGTCCCAGTTTTTATGTGATGGTTAAGACAATTCTATTAGTAAAGATTGAAACACAAACTCATTTGTATATGCCTTATGGTATGCTTTATACGGCTAATGCTCTTAGACAAAAAGGCTATGAAGTAGAGTTTTTGCACATTTTTGAAAATGAATTAGATAAAATTTACGATTCTTTGAAGAGATTAAATCCGTTTGCTGTATGTTTTTCTGTTTCGACTGCTCCGCCGTTGATTCCAACTATAGAAGCTACGAGGAAAGTAAAAGCGCTAGGTTATACAACTATTTGGGGTGGAATGCATACGTCTGTGCTTCCGGAAATAGCGCTAGCAGAACCATCGTTGGACTTCGGAATACAAGGAGATGGCGAAATTCCTATTACAGAATTACTAAGTGAATTGGAGAAGAAAGGATCAAAAAACTTCAAAAAAATAAAAGGCTTGGTATTTAGAGAGGACGATAAGATATTTGTTAATCAGAAACGTGAATTCTTGCAAGAGTTAGATAATTATGAGCCGGCTTTTGATTTGATTGACGTTAAAAAATATTTTATGAATTTATTTGGCTTAAAGAAAGTTCTTCCAGTAATTACGAGCCGGGGCTGTCCATTTAGGTGCGCGTTTTGCTACAATCTAGCTGTCAATAATATGCGATGGAGTACGCATAGTGTAGATAAAGTAAAAGAAATTGTTGAATATTTGAAAACCGAACATGGAATGGATGG
Source organism: Nanobdellota archaeon (assembly GCA_038045805.1). Lineage (GTDB taxonomy): Archaea > Nanobdellota > Nanobdellia > UBA10117 > UBA10117 > JAGVWH01. The sequence continues at coordinate 9,052 of JBBSXK010000034.1, forward strand.
TATATTTTTCCACGATGATAATTTCTTTACAGAAGTAAAACGTGCAAAGCAAATTGTTGAAGCCGTAAAGTTACCATGGTCCGCCGAAGTTAGAGCCAATGTAATAACACAAGATGTTGCCGAATGGATGAAACAAAATCAATGTAAAATGGCTTTTGTTGGCGCTGAATCAGGAAGTCAAAGAATGCTAGATTACATTTCTAAGAATATTAAACGTGAAGATTTATTTAGTGCAGCAAGAAATTTAGCGGGAAGCGATATAACTCTCGATATGAGCTTTATACTTGGTTTTCCAAATGAAACAAAAGAAGAACGTGGACAGACCTTTTCAACTATAGCCGAACTGCAAAAAATAAATCCACGAGTTAATGCAACAGTTAAAGTTTATACTCCGTATCCAGGAACGCCGCTATATACAGAATCACTTAAATTAGGCTTCAAACCTCCAACAACAAATGAGGAATGGGCTAAATTTAACAGAGCAACATGTCATTTACCTTGGGCAGATAACAAAGAATTGGAAACTATGCATAGAGTAAGTGTTTATGCGTTTACGACGATGAAAGATTTCCTTCCACCATTGTATAGTATTTTACATCCAATGGCTATAATGCGATATAAAAGTAATTTTTATAAATTTCCTCTAGAACTACAAGCAATCGATGCTTTAAGAGCCAGTAAAAGAGCAGCTAGGAAGTTAGGTATAGTATAGTAAATCGCATCGAGCGAACGTATTTTAAGCCTTTTTCAAACGTAACTCTTATGACAAGAATTGTAGTTACTATACCTGCATATAATGAAGAAAAAAACATAGTAGATGTTTTGAAAAATATTAAAACAAATCTTACAGGAAAATACAATTATAAATTCTTAGTTGTAGATGATGGTTCTACAGATAAAACAGCAGAATTAGCAAGACAAAATGGAGCTATAGTAATTTCACATCCGCGTAATTATGGTTTGGCAGAGACTTTCAAAACAGAAATTGCCGAATGTATTAAACAAAAAGCAGACATAATAGTGCATACAGATGCAGATGGCCAATATCCTGCAGAAAAAATTCCCAAGCTAATTGAAGAAATTGAAAATGGAGCAGATTTAGTTCTTGGTAGTAGATTTTTGGAAGGTAAACATGCTGATTCTTTCGTAAAAGATATTACTAATAGGCTTTTTGCCGCTACTTTAAGTTCATTAATAAAACATAAAATAACAGATTCTACTACTGGTTTTAGAGCTTTTACGCGAGATGTGGCGCAACTTGGTACAATTTCAAATCATACATATACGCAGGAACAAATTATTAGAACCGCGCGTAATAAATTTAAAATAGTAGAAATTCCAATCCAAGCTAAAAAAACAAGGCGCAGTCGCCTTATGAAGTCGCATCCAATATTCCATCCTTTTGAATACGCAGCAAAAGCGTGGGTAAATATATTTAGAATATATAGAGATTATGAACCGCTAAAATTCTTTGGATATTTCGGTAGTAGTGCAATGGCGATTGGACTTCTACTAGGATTATGGCTTTTTACAATATATTTTGATACGGGTAGAGTAGGACATCCGAATACAGCAATTTTATCTATGCTGTTAATAATATCAGGACTACAAATTATTTTATTCGGCTTCCTAGCTGATATTAAAAGATTCAATTAACTTTCAGGAAGAATTCTATATGAGGACAAACATATTCTCTTAACAACGGAATTTTAATTAGAGGTTTTAACGTGTTGAAAAATCTGGGCTTAATTTCTAAAATTTGGAAATGAGATTTTACAAGATTTTCCATACTTTCCAAAGTTGTTTTTACAAGACCATAGTTTTTGAATGAACTATATTTTTGCTTGTAAAATTTACTATAGATTTTAAATGGTAATTCACCTGGAAGGTAATGCAACGGACTAATGCTATGTCCGCCCACAGGAGAATAAAATGGCGGAAAACTTATGTATGCTATTGAAGATGTTATGTTCGAGATTGATTTTAAGAAATCACTTTGATTGTTTACATGTTCTATTACGCTTGATGCAAACACAAAGTCAAAACTTTTATTTTTAATCGGAGACTGCGATGCATCACCTCTTATCGTAAATATGTTTTTGTTTTTGTATTTCTCTTGAGCAAAAGGCAATGGATTTAGATCAAGACTTACAAACAACGTGTTTGGATATCTCTCAGCGAATTCGTATATGTATCCTCCAATACCGCTACCGATATCGAGAAATCTCTTTGCAGCGCGTATATTGTAACGTTCTAAATCTTTTATTATCAGGCTCGC
>JBBSXK010000034.1:11339-13241 GCA_038045805.1 Nanobdellota archaeon
GCTCGCCTGAAATCTCTGAAATAAAAAGTAGTCTTCTACAGTGCGTTTACGTAAAGTAGCTAATTTCAAGAATTTTTTAAAATCATTTAACTCCATGCAAGACTTTATTTAGAAACTCTTTTAAGCTTAAGCGAGTTCGGCCAATAAATGCGTATATTAATTACTGGCGGTGCAGGATTTATAGGTTCTAATCAAGCAAAATATTTCCTTGATAGAGGATTTGACATTTCAGTTCTCGATGATTTTTCTACAGGCGCGTTGAGTAATTTAAATGATATAAACGATAAAATAAAAATATTTAGAGGTTCTATAGGAGATAGAGAAGTAGTTCGTAGAGCATTGCAAGATGTAGATATAGTTCTTCACAACGCAGCGTTTTTAGGAGTAGTAAATGTAGTTAAAAATCCGTGGAAAGTATTCCAAATAAATGCGCACGATAATCATATATTTTTTGAACAAGTTTTGAATAGTTCAACAAAGAAACTTATTTTTGCATCATCTTCTGAAGTTTATGGCGAACCTCTTGAGACGTCGGACAAAAAGAGAACTGGAGAAACAGATTATATTGATTATAGAGTAACAGCTTATGGGATCGCAAAAAAACTAGCGGAGAGTGCTTGCAAAGTTATGTACGAAAATTATGGAATTGATACTTGTTCTTTTAGATACTTTAACATATACGGCCCTCGCCAATTGTCTTCGCCTTATGGTTTTGTAGCGGGTATATTTTTACGTAATGCATTTGAGAATAAACCACTGACAATTTTTGGAGATGGGCATCAAACGCGAGCATTTACATATGTGCAAGATGTCTGCGATGCAAATCTTTTAGCTATAAATACAAAAACAAAAGGGGATTATTTCAATATAGGAACTGAACGCGAAACAACTATGTTGGAATTAGCAAATTTAGTAAAGAAAATTTCAGGAAAAGATATACCTATCATACATGAAACTGCGCGAAGCTATGATTCACGAAGAAGATGCGGAGACAGCGGGAAAGCAGGACGCTTGCTTGGCTGGACACCTAAGGTAAAATTAGAAGAAGGTTTAACTAGGACTTGGGAATGGATGCAAAACAATTCGAAAGCATAATAAAATTGAAAGAAGCCAGAGTAGCAGTTTTTGGTTTAGGGTATGTCGGTCTGCCATTAGCTGTAGAGATAGCTAAATCAGGTTTTACTACGATAGGCGCCGATATAGATCCTAAGAAATTAGAATTATTAAGTGCGGGAATAAATCCACTTAGCGATATGACATTGGACCAGCTTTTTCCAAGATTAGTCGAGAAAAAAATTATTAGTTTTGATTCGCCGGAAAATGCGGCACAAAAATCTGATATAAAAATAATATGTGTCCCTACACCTAGCAGGAATAAATCTCCAGATTTGACTCATGTGCGCTCTGTAGCAAAATACATCGGAAAACACGTAAAGCGTGGCGATCTTATTATTAATGAAAGTACAGTCGGCCCGGGAATGACGCGTAAGATATTATGCTCTGTTTTGGAAAGCGAATCTGGATTAACAGCAGGAACAGATTTTTTTGTTGTTGCATCTCCCGAAAGAATTGATCCAGGAAATCCAATTAGTTTGCTTGATATACCTAAGGTTGTGGGCGGTATAACTGAAGAGAGTACGCGACTAGCCGTATTATTTTATAGTTCGTTTATCAAAAAAGTAGTTCCAGTTTCATCATTAGATACGGCAGAAATGGTAAAGATGCTGGAAAATAGTTTCAGAGCGCTGAATATAGGTTTTGCTAACGAATTAGCAAAGTTTTGCGATGAAGTTGGAATAGATATCAAAGAAGTAATAGATGCAGCAGCAACAAAACCTTATGGATTTATGCCACATTATCCAGGTATAGCTGTTAAAAGAGCTTATGATGTATCAGGATATA
>JBBSXK010000035.1:0-9849 GCA_038045805.1 Nanobdellota archaeon
CACTTGTAACAGAAAATGTAACATTCAATCAGACATTAACAAATGCATTGTATGCTTCTGCAAGTGCAGGTAATGCATCTTGGAATCAATCCATGGCTAATCTTATTTATGCAAGTTTAGCTCTTGTGAATGGTAATAACAGTGCTTGGTTAAGCACTTTCAATGCAACTTATGCTGCTGCATCCGGAAATGCATCATTTAATCAGACATTATCTGATAATTTATATGCGGACAGATCTATTATCAAAGTACAGAGAAGAGATATTGCATCAGTAAGCATTCTTGTTTATAATGCCACAAGTTTGAATTTCCCAGTTAAAAGTGGACGTAACTATACTATAAATTGCAATCTTCTTTACACCGGAGCAGCTGCAACAACCGGAATGAGAGTAAACTTTACATCAACTGCACTTACAGCAGATGTTACACTATCATATAATACTTGGAGCTCAGCAACAGCAAGTGTTGGATTCTCTGCTACATCATTTACTAATTTAACTGGAACTGGTAGCGGTGCTGGAGTAATAAAACTACATAAATTAATTGCCGATTTCAGAACTACTGCGGCCGGAAATGTCAATCTTACAATTGCCAGCGAGGTAGCTACATCTGCATCAACACTCAAGAGAGGAAGTATGTGCGAACTGTTTGACATTACGGAGTATAATGTTTAATATTAATAAAAAATCAAATATAATTTTTACATTCTTGATAATTGCATTTATTTTATATACATCACCTGCTTATGCAATAACAGCCGAGTCTACTGACTATTCTGTCACAACTTTTGCGACTGGAATAACAGCATCAAATATAGATTCAGATAGTTTTGAAGGGAGCGTTGGAACTGGTAATTCAGGAGGTTCTGCGGAAAGTGCTGACTTTACAGCTGACATAGGAATTGGAAGCAGCACTGTATTTGGGGAGACAACTACAACTCTATCAACTTCTCCGGCAGCAGAAGAAAGCAGCGGAGAAAGTAAGAGTAAAACTATAACGCTGCTACAAACATGCGAATATAATTGGGATTGCACACCTTGGAGTTTTTGTTCAGATGGAAAACAAACAAGAGAGTGTAAGAATATTGGCACTTGCGAAGGCGGAGGAGAAAAACCGAAAGAAGAAGTAAGCTGTTCTGAATTACTATTAGACATTGTTCTAAAACTTAAGAAAATAGAATTAACTCCGGATAAAACATTGAAGTTCGGCATTAGCTTAAAAGAAACATTTGGAAAAGAAAAAGTAGATGTTCACGTAAAATACACTCTTACAGATAGCAATAATAACGATATTTTCAATCAGATAGAAACACTATCAATAAAAGGCAGTTTATTTTATGAAAAAGAAATAACCGATATAGAACTCCAAAATGGAGATTATACATTAAGAGTTGATGTTCTTTACGGAAACTTGCAAAGAGCATTTGCCGAACAGGATTTTAAAGTAGAAGATGGAAAAGTAAATATAGATATATTTGGAAATATTGTTAAAAATATAAGAGAATTTCTGACAGCAATTCAGCATAAATTTAATTTGATAGCGGGCATTAGCTTACCATCTTTAGAATTGATGCTAATACTATTAGTAATAATATTAGCTATTGCTTTGTTAATTATATTAAGAAAGAAGCTTGTTTTAACTAGCAAAGAACCTATCAAACATTTATCAAGAATAAGTGATCATGCCAGATACCATTCAAATAATCTCATTGGTTTAGTGATTGAATATTTATCAAGAATAAATAATCCTATCAAATACCCTTCAAATAGCATCTTTGGTTTAATGAATAAGAAAGTTTATTCTGAAGGTGGAAATTATATCGGTGGAATAAGTGATGTTATAATAAGTGGAAATAAAATCGAAGGTTTGAAAATCGATATAGATAGAAAATATAATTTTAAAGCGAAAGGAATAATTATTAAGTATAAACGTGTAAAGAATGTTGGCGATATAATAATTATTGACGAAATAATATATGAATACTTAGATAATTTAAACTTGGATAAAAGCAAGAAAAGGAGCTATTTTGATGTTCTTAAAATAAAAAAGCTATTCTCTATGAATTCTTAATTTATCTTTTTCCTTTTTGCTGCTTATACAAAATATTTACTCTGTTAATATCATCTGCTTGCTCTGGATTCTTATCATCGCGCAATCTTATAAATCTCGGAAATCTTAATGCAAATCCAGATTCGTACTGCGGGCTTTTTTGTATTTCTTCGTAAGCCACTTCTATGACAATCTTAGGTTTAATTTTTACTTCATTTCCGTGCTCGCTAATTATATAGGGCTTAAGCAGTTTTGTAATTTCAGATAACGTTGTGCCTTCCTCTTGCTCTTTTTCTTTTAATCCTGTTCCTAATTTTCCACAGGCAAGGAATTTTCCATTGTCTCTTAGTCCAAGAATTAACGAACCTAATGCGCCAGCTCTTTTTCCAGTTCCCCAAACTCCACCTATTATGACAACATCAAGATTTTCCATTACGGGTTTAATCTTGAGCCAGCCACCAGCAACTCTTCTGCCCGGTATGTATTTTGCATCAAGATTTTTCGCAATTAATCCTTCGTGTCCGAGTTTCAGCGCTTTATTATAGAATTTTTCAGCTTCTGTTAGATTTTTTGGAATCAAGAATTCCGCAAGCTGAAATTTCCCCTTTTGAATTCTAATTGTTTTTGCAAGAATTTCTCTTCTTTCTTTCAAACTTAAATCCGTTAGTATATTTCCTTCTAAATAAATTATATCAAATAAATTAACTTGTATTGGGATATTTTTACTATGTTGTTCAACATCGTGTTTTCGTTTTATTCTTGTTGATAATTTTTGAAAGGGTATAGACTTTCCTTTGTCTGTCAGTCCAATAGTTTCGCCATCAAGAATACAGTCTTTTGCTTCGACATTTTTTCTTACTAGTTCAACAATGTCTGGAAATGCTTTTGTTATATCTTCCAGATTTCTTGTAAATATCCAAACTTTATCACCCTTTTTGTGTATTAAAGTTCGCATCCCGTCGTACTTATATTCTAAAATAATACTGCTAAATTTTTCAATAGCTTCTTTGATGCTCGGAATTTTTTCAGCAAGAATTACTTGAAATGGTTCTCCCAGAGTAAGAGACATTTTTTTAAGCCCTTTTTCTCCTTTCTCACTGGCAATTTTTGCAACCAAACCATAATTTGGAGTAGTATGTAATGCTGCTTCAACATCTTTCTTATCAACTTCAAATGCCAGCGCAATTGCATCCCTAATTATTCCTTTTGCAACGCCGATTCTCATTTGCTCAAGAGCAGTTCTTACTATATAGCGCGCTTCAAGATGATCTGCACCGCTCAATAATTCTGCAATTAAATCAGTCTTTTTTTCCTGGCTTCCTGAGCCTTCTTGCTGTGCAATTTTTCGTAAATTACTAAAAACTAATTCAATAGTTGTATCTCGCTGTCCAAGAGTTCGTTGCTTCTTTTTCCCAATCAAATTTTCAGCAGTTAATCCTAAATCTCCTGTCTTGTTAGATTCTGTTGTAATGTCCTGAATGCTAGCGCCAGTAGCTTTTGAAATTGCTTTAATTACTAATTTGTCCGCAATACCAAGTTTCTCGTCACTCCATTCTGGAAATACGTGTCCAGAGACTAACAAAGTTACTTTCTCTAGTAATTCGGCAGGAGTTTTTTTCAAGAGTTTTGCAACGATTTCAGCTTTAGCGAGTTTGCTAGGTGTAGCTTGTAGCTCCTCATACGTTTCTGCCAGAACCCGATATTTCATACATTAGGCTTTTATATTTAGATTATAAAAGGTTTACATGGATATAATATCAGCAATAAAAACGAGAAGAAGCATACGAGAATTTGCGAGACAAGATATTAATGATAAAGTACTTTTCAAAATTTTAGATGCCGCAAATTACGCTCCGGCAGCCGGCGGCCTGTATAATTGGAGATTTATAGTAGTTAAAAATCCAGAGGACAAGGCATTACTTTCAGAAGCTTCTTATGAGCAAGAATTTGTCAGGCGCGCTCCTGTTATAATCGTAGTATGCTCTGATTCTAAAGGATTAAAAAAGGAATTTGGAAAAAATGGCGAAATCTATGCCATACAAAATGCAACTGCAGCAATGCAAAATATGATACTTGCAGCACATGAATTTAATGTAGCTTCTTGTTTATGTGGGGTTAATAAACAAAATGCAATTAGAATTTCATTAAAAATTCCTGAAAATATAGATATATGTGGATTAGTATTATTAGGCTATCCTAAAAGGCAAATTGAGATGCCGAGCAAAGCAGATTTATCTGCAGTTATATTTTTTGACACTTGGAATAATAGAATAAAGAAAAACTCTCCACTTTTTCCGTTGATAGATGTATTTGAATCAGCAGTTAAAAAAGCCAAGCGCAAAACTTTATCTAAGAGAAGAAAATAATAAAATTTTAGTCAGCTAGATAGTTTAAAATTAGCTCTAAAGAGCTATAAAATAAGTAAAAAAGAAATTCTTATACGCACTGACCGTCAATGCAAGCTTTACCAGGTGCACAATTTAATTCTTTAAATGTACATTCGCGTTGGTTACCCAAACATGAATATTCAAATACAGTTGCGCCTGTACCACCGCAAGTGTCAGTAAATGTTCCTCCAGTTCCTGAACACGTGCCTGTGGCTTGAGTGTTTACGCCGCCATCAGTATCCTTACAAATATTAACTTTGCTTACGTATGCTCCAGTTCCGACATTTGCAAAAAGTGAAATTGCCAAAACTGCAACAGCAAGAATAGCAGCAACACTAACAGTGTTTTGTAGTAGATTTTTAGCCATTTAGCCTCCTAAATTGTATAACTTTAAGTCGAGGCACTATATAAAAGTTATGCTAAAACAAAACATATATTATTGCTATGTTATTAAATTTAATATGAAACGTGCAATAATTATGGGTGCCGCTGGAAGAGATTACCATAATTTTCTTTCTTATTTTAAAGGAAATAAAAATTACAAAATTATCGCGTTTACCCAGGCACAGATTCCGGGAATTGAAAAACGGAAGTTTCCAAAGAAACTTGCAGGAAAAGCTTACAGCGAATCAATTCCATTTTATCCAGAGCAAAAACTTTCAGAGCTAGTTAAGAAATACAAAATTGATGAAGTATTTCTATGCTATTCTGATTTAAGCCACGATGCAGTTATGCAAAAAGCGTCCCTTGTTTTGTCCACCGGCGCAAGTTTTGGATTGCTCGGACCAAAAGAAACTATGCTCCAGTCAAAGAAACCAGTAATAGCAGTCTGTGGAGTGCGAACCGGAGCTGGAAAATCTCCGCTATCTATAAAAATTATGGAAATATTAAAGAAAAAGAAATGTAAAATAGCTGCTGTAAGACATCCGATGCCTTATGGAGACTTAAGTAAAAATCTGGTTCAAAAATACGAAAAACTTTCAGATTTTAAAAAATACAATGCAACAATAGAAGAGCAGGAAGAATATTATAATTATGTAAAGCGCGGTTTTGTAATTTATGCCGGTGTTGATTATGCAGCCATACTAAAAAAGATAGAAAAAGAAGCAGATATAATTTTGTGGGACGGCGGAAATAACGATTTCCCATTTTTTCATCCAGACTTGCTTTTTGTTGTAACAGACCCTTTCAGAGCAGGTCAGGAAATAAAATCATACCCGGGCGAGGCTAATTTTCTAATGGCGGACGTATTAGTGATAAACAAAGTAAACACTGCCTCGAAAAAAGGCATTAAAGAAATAGAACATAATATTAAAAAATACAAACCACACACTAAAGTTCTGAAAACTGCGTCGCTTGTAAGTTTAAACACAAATGATAATTTAGCAGGCAAACGTGCATTAATTATAGGAGATGGTCCGACATTAACTCACGGCGGAATGGGTTTTGGTGCGGGCACAGTCGCAGCTAAGAAATATAAAATAACAATCATCGATGCGAAAAAATATGCAGTAGGCTCGTTTAAAGAAACATTCAGAAAGTTTTCACACATACAAAAAGAACTCCCAGCACTAGGTTATAGCAAGAAACAAGTGCAAGAACTCCGTCAAACTATTATTAATTCTAAATGCGATGTTGTATTAAATGCGTCCCCATCACCGCTTAAAGAACTGCTGAAAATTAACAAGCCGATCATAGATGTAACTTACAGAGTTGATGACAAAAGTGCAAAAAGGATTGAGCAAATCTTGAATAAGTTTCTAAGAAAGTTTTAGCTATATATAAAATTTCTTAAAAAAATAATAGTGCGGTCGGGTGATGCTCTCACCACGAACCGCAGAACCCGAAGACAACTTTGGAGGTGCTTTTGGGAATATTCCGTCTTACAATAGTTCGATGCCAAGCTCTCTATTGAATGCTACTGATTTCTCGCTTGGTTTTGCTGCATCGTACTTTCCAAGTACATATGGGCTTTGTACTCCAGTTACGATAGTCATAACTCGAATCTTACCCTGGAACTTTGGATCTATTCTCGCTCCCCAGATGACTAATGCGTCGTCGTCTAAGCCGCCAGTGATCAATTCACCAACTCTCTCAGCTTCGTCAAGAGTCATGTCTGGTCCGCCAGTTATGTGTATTAAAGCTCCCTGTGCGCCATCATATTTAACTTCCAAAAGTGGATTTGACAACGCTCTGTGTACTGCTTCTTCTACTTTTCCTTCTGAATCAGATTCACCAATTCCTATTACAGATAATCCGCCAGAGCTCATTATTGTTCTGACATCTGCATAGTCCAAATTGATTAAACTTGGTACAGCGATTATTTCTACAATTCCTTTTATCATTGTTGCAATTAATTCATTTGCAACTGCGAATGCCTGCTGTATTGGTAGATTTCCTGCAATTGTTGAAAGTTTGTTGTTGTCGATTACAATTACAGTATCTGTAAATTGTCTCATTTGCTTAAGTGCAAATTCAGCTTTGTCAATTCTAGCTTTTTCAATGTTGAAAGGCATTGTGACTACGCCGATAACAATTGCACCAGTCTCTTTTGCTACTTGAGACACTAATGGAGCAGCACCGCTTCCGGTACCTCCTCCAAGACCTGCACATACGAAAACCATATCTGCGCCTCTAATAGCTTCTCTAATTTGAGATACAGATTCTTTAGCAGCTTCCAAACCTTTGTTTGGCATACCGCCTGCGCCTAATCCTCTTGTAATTTCTTTTCCGATTAGAATTTTGTGGTCTGCTTCTCTGTGGTCGAGATGAAGTTTATCAGTATTAATTGCGATAACTTGAGCGCCTGTTACGCCCTTTTTGTATAGCCAGTCAACGGAGTTATTTCCGCCACCGCCACATCCTATTACTTTTATATTTGCATTGCCAATAGTATAATCTTCTTCAGCCTGTGAGGCAGAAGCTTTTAGTGCATCGCTAACAATAAATTCCATGGCCTTTTGCTAGATTTGTGTCAGACACAAGCCTAGTAATCCCCCTTTTTGTAAAGGTGTTCCATTTAGAGAACGCATATATTATATATAGAAGTGTATACTGGAGTAAACAAATGCTCTTGAGTGCGATTTTTCCATAAGAAATGCATACGCATACGTAGTTATTTTGAAGTAGTTTTGCAGTAGAAATAAGGGGACAGCACTAGAGCAGTGCGATTTTTTGTAATGGCAAATAAGTGACAAGAGAAAAGTATTTACACTATGTTTTCCTGTGAAGCGTTATATTGTAAATAAATAATTTTCCTATTCAGTCGTGAAATAGTGTTAATATGTGGCAGTGAATAGAATTATATACTGCTGTAGTTTGTAAGAATTATGGCCGCGTATTCAGCAGGCGATAAGGTACAAGTAAAATCCAAAGGCGAGACCTACACTGGCATCGTTTCTCAAGAATCAAACTCTAAAAATTTATTGTTGCGTTTAGACAGCGGTTATAGTTTAGGAGTGAAATTAGGAAAAGGAACTAATGTTAAAGTTTTGGGAAAAACCCAACAAAAAATAAATTCAAACATTGAAGTAAAACAAAATTCTGATTTGCCAAAGATTGCAGTAATATCAACCGGCGGAACAATTGCATCAAAAGTTGATTATAAAACTGGAGCTGTTTCTCCGATTTCAAAACCGGAAGAATTGCTTGCACTTGTTCCAGAGCTTACAAATATTGTTAACATCACAAAAGTTTCGCAGCCGTTCACAGTCTTTTCTGAAGATATGTCATCAAAAGAATGGCAGAGACTTGCAAAAGAAGTTGCAAACGAATTAAACAAAGGAAATTTGGGAGTAATCGTAACACATGGTACAGATACTTTACACTACACAGCAGCCGTATTAAGTTTTATGCTGAGAAATTTATCTAAACCAGTAGCAGTCGTTGGTGGGCAAAGAAGTTCAGACCGCGGGAGTTTTGACGGCGCATTAAATTTAATTTGCGGCGCACATTTTGCAAAATCAGATATGGCAGAAGTTGCAGTAATAATGCATGGAACAACAGAAGATAATTTTTGTTTAATTAACAAAGGAACAAAAGTTAAAAAGTTACATTCGTCAAGAAGAGATGCATTTCGGCCTATAAATGAAATTCCATTGGGACGAATGTGGAAAGATGGAACATTAGAAGTTCTAAATAAGAAATATAATAAACGAAGCGATAAGAAAGTAATTGCAGATACTAAATTTGAAGAAAAAGTTGCGCTTGTAAAATTTTATCCCGGTGCAGATCCCGACATTTTGAAATATTTCGTCAATAAAAATTACAAGGGAATTATAGTTGAAGCAACAGGACTCGGACAAGTTGCAACAAATCCAGAAGAAAAAAATAAATCTTGGCTGCCAGCAATTAAAGAAGCAATAAAGAAAAAAGTTTTTATTGGCTTTACTTCACAAACAATTTATGGAAGAGTTGATCCTTATGTTTATTCGAGTGCAAGAAAACTTCACGAAGCAGGAGTTGTTTTTTTAGAAGATATGTTAAGCGAGACAGCTTTGGTAAAACTTGGCTGGGTTTTAGGTCATACAAAAAATTATGATGAAGTAAAAAAATTTATGCTTCTAAATATTGCCGGAGAAATAAATTCTAAATTAGAACCGCGCGGATTTTTATATTGATTTGTTTGTTGCAATAAAGCAAGTATTAAATATAAGTTAGCATATTACAAATAATAAATGGCCAAGAAGTTCCTGACACTTAAGGAAGCGAGAGCGTTACTTCCATTAGTCGAAGATGGTATGGAGAGAATGTCAAAATTACGCGATGCTTTAGCGCTGCTCGATTCTGTGAACCAAGTTTATGAAGATAATTATTATACTTTACAAGAATATGTAATTAGAAGCAGGAGAAAACATAAACTGCTTTACAAATTTTACAAAGAATTAGCAGAATTAATGACGCATGGTGCAATTGTTAAAGATTTGGAATCTGGATTAGTAGATTTCTGTTCACATCATAGAGGAAAAGAAATCATGTTGTGCTGGAAACTCGGAGAGGAAGATATAATGTATTGGCATCATATCGATGAAGGTTTTGGAGGCAGACAATCAATCGAAGCCCTCGAATCAGACAAGCTTGATAAGCATTGTTAATGTTAAGTTTTTAAACGCCTTTTTGAAATAATAATTATGTTTAATTCAGTAGTTGTGCACTATGCAGAGTTGTCAACAAAAGGCGAAAATAAAGGCAGATTTATCAATCAGTTGGTTAGAAATATAAAATCTGTATTGAATGTTGATATAGAAACTTTTTATGGCAGGCAGGTTATAAATCTTAATGATGATTCTAAGTTAGACGAAATAAAAGAAAAACTTAGTAACGTATTTGGAATATCTAATTTTGCATTTGCAATCAGAACTATAAATGATATTGAAGAAATAAAGAAAACTGCAGAGAAATTATTCCAAGATTT
>JBBSXK010000036.1:0-12069 GCA_038045805.1 Nanobdellota archaeon
GGTTTCTCACCTAATGGTCTTCCAAAGAGAATGACAGTTGCACAATTAATTGAAGCACTTGGCGGAAAAGTTGGAGCATTAGCGGGCAGAAAAATCGATGGCACACCTTTCCAGAGCGAAAGTTCAAAGAGTTTGAGAGAACAATTATTGGAATTAGGATTTAGAGATGACGGAACTGAAACTATGTATGATGGACGAACAGGAAAACAATATGCAGCAAAAATATTTGTCGGAAATATGTATTATTTAAGATTAAAGCATCAAGTCGCAGATAAAATACAGGCAAGAGCAAGAGGCCCAGTTACACTTCTTACGAGACAGCCAACTGAAGGTAAAGCTAAGGAAGGTGGTTTAAGACTTGGAGAAATGGAGAAAGATAGTTTTGTAGCTCACGGTGCATCATTGCTTATGAAAGAACGTTTCGATTCTGACAAAGCTATAATTTGGATTTGTGGCAAATGTGGAGACAGCGCAGTTCACGATGCATATAGAAATAAAGCTTATTGCTTGTGCGGAGAAAAATTAAATATCCATCCAATTGAAATGTCATATGCTTTCAAATTATTCCTTGACGAGCTGAAGAGCTTGCACTTAAAACCCAAGTTAGATTTAGGAGATGTATACTAATGGACGAAGCAAATATAATAGTAACAAAGAGAATAAATAGCATATCTTTTGGAGTTGTATCTCCAACTGCAATAAAGAAAATAGCTACTGTTACAATTGCAAGTCCAGAATTATACGATGCTGATGGTTATCCAGTAGAAAAAGGACTTATGGATTTAAGCATGGGTGTAATTGACCCTGGCCTAAGGTGTAAGACCTGTGGCGGACGATTAAGAACCTGTCCGGGACACTTTGGTAATATTCAATTGGCAAAACCCATAATGCATGCTGTTTACGCTGGTGAGGTTCATAATGTTTTGAAAGCATTTTGTAGTGCTTGCGGAAGAATAAAACTCCCAGAAGATAAAATAAAATTATTCAAGCAGAGAGTAAAAAATGCGAGACGCATCGGCAATACGGATACAATAAATTCTATAAAATCTGCTGTTCTTTTACAAGTAAAGAAACAAAAAAAGTGCCCGCATTGCAGCGAAAAACAAGTTATTATAAAACTTGAAAAGCCAACAACCTTTAGCGAAGGCGATAAGCGACTTTGGCCAAATGAAATAAGAGAGAAATTTGAAAAGATTCCAGACGAAGATTTAATGGTAATAGGAATGGAACCGCAGGTTTCACGGCCTGAATGGATGATAATTACTTTACTTCTAGTTCCGCCAATAACAATGAGACCATCTATAACTCTTGTAACTGGAGAGAGAAGTGAAGACGATTTGACTCATAAATTATCCGATATAGTGCGAGTAAACCAAAGACTATTTGAAAATATAAATGCAGGAGCTCCGCAAGTTATTATAGAAGATTTATGGGATTTGCTCCAATATCACATTACAACATACTTTGATAATTCTATTTCACAGATTCCACCTGCAAGACATAAATCTAATAGACCACTGAAAACTTTAGCAGAAAGACTTAAGGGAAAAGAAGGACGTTTTAGATATAATCTTGCTGGAAAGAGAGTAAACTTTTGCGCACGTTCTGTAATTTCACCAGATCCATTCATAAATATAAACGAAGTTGGAGTGCCAGTATCAGTTGCACAGGATTTGACAATTCCAGAAAGAGTAACAGAATGGAATGCCGACTGGTTGAAGACATTTATCAAGAACAATGAAGCTTACCCGGGCGCGCGCTATGTAATTACAGAAGAAGGAAAAAGAAAAAAAATAACAGATGATACTAAAGAACAAATTTTAGAAGAGCTTACTCCAGGATGGATTGTTGAAAGACATTTACTCGAGGGCGACGTAGTCTTGTTTAATAGACAGCCAAGCTTGCACAGATTATCTTTAATGGGACATAAAGTAAGATTACTTTCGGGAAAAACATTCAGAATAAATCCATCTGTCACACGGCCATATAATGCAGATTTTGATGGAGACGAAATGAATTTACATGTACCACAGACAGAAGAAGCAAGATCCGAAGCGGAAAATCTTTTACTAATCGATAAGCATATCATAACTCCACGATATGGTTTGAGTATAATTGGAGAAGTTGAAGATTCATTGATAGGAATATATCTTTTGACACGCGGAGATATGAATCTTACAAGAGAGCAGGCAAGTTCTTTAGCAATTGCAGCAGGAATAGACGCTGATTTGCCAAAATCTGCTGAAGAAACGTGGAATGGAAGACAAATATTTAGTATGCTTTTACCAAAAAATTTCAATTTTGAACGTGATAAAGTTGTAATAAAAAATGGCGAACTTATCGACGGCGCTGTTTTAGAAAAATTTATTGGACCAGAATCTGGAATATTAATACAAAGATTAAATAATGAATATGGATATGAAGCTGCAAAAGATTTCATAAATATGGCAAATAGGCTTGGACTTGAAGTAGTAAAAGATAGAGCTTACACAATGTCATTCTCAGATTTGGATTTACCTGAAACAGTAACAGAAAAAATAAAATCTGCAATAGAGGAAGGCGAAGCTGAAGTATTTGATATACTTAAGAAACGCCAAGAAGATAAAATTTCTCCAATACCTGGAAAATCTGTTGAAGAAACTGCAGAAGCTAAGATTCTTTACGCACTTAATAAAGCAAGAGAAACTGTTGGAAATTTATTGAAGAAAGATGCGAACGAAGAAAATAATCTTGTACTTTTATCGAAATGCGGTATGGCAGGTATGCTTAATTTATCTTTGATGTCAGGTTTTGCAGGACAGATGTCTTTGCGAGGAGAGAGAATTCATATTGGTTATACTAACAGAACATTGCCTTTATTTGAGAAAGGTGATTTAAGTGCAAAAGCAAGAGGTTTTGTACGAAGAGGATTTGCAGAAGGTATGGACCCAGTAGAGACATTCTTTAATGCAATTGTAGGACGAGACAGCCTTATGGATACTGCTATGAGAACGCCTAAATCTGGATATATGCAGAGACGTTTGATTAATGCACTTCAAGATTTAAGAGTAAATTATGATGCAACTATAAGAGATGCAAACCAAAGAATTGTACAGTTTGAATTCGGAAATGATAGCATAGATGTATCGAAATCAGATGAAGGAGGTTTAAATGTCAAATCATTCTTGGCTGAAAAGTAATCTGCCAGAAAAAGTAATTGAAGAAATAGAACAATTAGCAAAGGCGAAAAAATTATCTGTTGCAAAGAAAGAAGAATTTGTAGAAAGAGTAAAAGCAAGATATGCACAAATGCAGTTAGAGCCTGGCGAGGCAATTGGCATAGTTTCAGCGCAATCTATAGGTGAACCTGGTACTCAGATGACTATGAGAACTTTCCACTTTGTAGGAGTTTCCGCTCTTAATGTTACTCTTGGACTGCCAAGAATTATTGAAATATTAGATGTAAGAAAGGAGCCTAAGACGCCTTCTATGATGATTGCTTTAAAATCCAGCCATAACAGAAGTAGAGAAGCCGCCGAAGCTGTCGCAAATAAAATTACTGAAGTAGAAGTTTCAAAAATCATTAAAGAAATAAATTTAGATTTAGTTAAACAAGAAATAATCTTAGTTTTGGATAACGAAGAAGTGCGAAAATACAGCTCAACACCTGCTCAAATTTTCGATAATTTACTTCCTCAGCTTAAAGGTAATGAAATTTCAAAAGACGGTTCAAGAATAATAGTAAAACCAAAAGAAACCGACATAAAGAAACTCTATAAATTAAAAGAAAAAATAAAAGGCTTGATAATTTCCGGCATCAAAGGTATTACTCACGCTCTTCCAGTTGTAAGAGAAGAGGGCGAAAATAAAATATATGTTATACAGACTTTCGGTTCAAATTTGAAAGGAGTTTTTGAACTTGATGAAGTAGATTATACAAAAACGACAACAAATAATCTTTATGAAATAACAAAAGTTTTTGGAATTGAAGCAGCAAGACAAGCAATAATTAATGAATTGATTTCAGTTCTTGAGGAACAGGGAATGCCAGTAGATATTAGGCATATTTTACTTGTTGCAGATCTAATGTGTGTTTCAGGATATTTACTCGGGGTTACAAGACATGGAGTAACATCGCAAAAGAGCTCAGTGCTTGCAAGAGCAAGTTTTGAAATTCCATTACAGCATTTGATTTATGCAAGCGTAATTGGCGAAACAGATAAACTTGATAGCGTAGTTGAAAATATAATGGTAAACCAGCCAATACCTATCGGAACGGGAATGCCAGACCTGATTGTAAAAATGGATAGAACCAAAAGTACTAAAAAGCCTACTGTACAAAAAGATACAGAGGTGAAGGCTTGATAAGTCCTTTAGACGAACTTAAAAATTTACAGCGTGCCGCAAAAGATCAAAATTTAATTATAGGCTCAAAAACTATTAGAGATTCTTTGTTAGCAAAAGAAATTGATAGTGTTTTTGTTTCAAAAACTTTCCATTCTCAAAAAACCGATTTAGCAAATCTTTTAAGTATAGCCGGCATTAAAATAAATACCACAGATATGACAAATTACGAACTGGCAAATCACTGCAAAAAAACATTTCCGGTATCAATAGTTGCAGTTAAATCGCAGAAACAATAATATGGAAAAACAAAAATTAATCAATATATTAGAAATTGTTCTAACAACTTTGCTCGCGAAGGTTACTAAATGACTACACTAACGTACGGTTTGGAGATTTTAGGATATATGAATTACTTTGCAAGAGTTACTAAATTAAATCCTAAAGATTGTTTCTTAGTTGGCGAATCAATTATTTTTGTAGCTCCGGAAGGTAAAGCAGGCTTAGCTATAGGTAAGAATGGACAGAATGTAATCATACTTAAAGATAAGTTAAAAAAGCAAATCAAAATAATAGAATTTTCAGATGTCGCTGAAAAATTAGTGGAAAATTATGTTTTTCCAGCTAAGCCAATCTCAGTAAATTTATCAGAGAGAGATGGCAAAAGAATAGTTGAAATAAAATTTAAATATCCAAGAGATAGGAGAACTTTGCTTGCTAATACCCAGACGAAACTAAAACAGCTTAAAACTATAGTTAGCAGATACCATCCAGAAATAAAAGATTTAAGGGTTCTTCAATAGATAGATTTTACGAATTAGCAAAGCAGAGCTGAACAAGTTCAGCGAGTCTCGCCCATAAATTAAGAATACAGATGGGCAAGACTTATAAACGGTCTAAAAGTCATTTTACATACCTAAAAGAGAACACAAATGGGTAAAAAAAGTAAAGGTATGTTTGCTGGAAAGAAGCTCAAAAAGCGACGTGCAAAATTTAGATGGAATAATAAATATTTTGTAAAAAGGATTCTAAAATTAAAGGAAAAAGTAGATCCATTAGAAGGTGCACCTCAAGCTAAAGGCATAGTTCTTTCAAAAAGACAAGTAGAAGCTAAGCAGCCTAATTCTGGTATGAGAAAGTGCGTAAGAGTTCAGCTTACTAAAAATGGAAAGCAGGTAACTGCTTTTGCTCCAAGAGATAAAGCTATTACATTCATCAATGAACACGACGAAGTTATTGTTCAAGGAATTGGTGGAAAGCAAGGCGGTCCGAAAGGAGATCTTGCTGGAGTTAAATGGGAAGTAATTAAAGTAAATAAGCAAGTTCTTAGATCGCTTGTAAAAGGAAAGGTAGAGAAGATAATTGGACGTTAAAATGGATAATAATTTGAAATTGTTTGGATTGTGGGATACTAATGTTGGAGTTCTAGATGTTGGTTTGAAACCATATATCAACTTGTCATTTATGCAGGTTCCTTATTCTGCAGGCCGAAATATTAAAAAGCAGTTCTGGAAATCCAAGAAATCTATTGTCGAAAGATTGATGGGAAAATTAATGATTACCGGACATAAAGGAAAGAAACATTATTGGACATCTGGCGTACAGACAGGACAAATTAATACGCAATATAAAATTGTCAAAAAAACTTTTGAAATAATTGAAAAGAAAACCCAAAAAAATCCATTAGAGGTTTTTGTAAGAGCGCTTGAAAAAGGCTCGCCAACTGAAGGCATTGCTTCAATTGAATATGGCGGAGTACGATATCACAAATCTGCAGATTTGTCGCCACAGAGAAGAATTGATTTAGCTTTAAGATGGATGACACAGGGCGCTTTCCAAAAATCAAGAAAAAATAAAAAAAGAATTTGGGAAGCACTAGCAGAAGAAATAATCGCGGCATCTGAAGGTGATGCAAAATCTAATACGGTAGCAAAGGGAGTTGAGCTTCAGAGACAAGCTCAAGCAAGCAGATAATGGTTAAAACTAAGAATATACGAATAGTAATTGCAGATTCAAAACTAAAAAGAACTTTTAAGAAAGAACTTGAAGGTGCTAACAAAGACCAATTATATAACAAAAAAATTGGCGATAAATTTAGGGGAGAAGTTGTAGGATTGACAGGATTTGAATTTGAAATAACGGGCGGTTCAGATCATTCAGGTTTCCCAATGGCAAAGCACGTTGAATCTGCTGGAAGAGTAAAATTACTTTTATCAAATGGTTTTGGATTCAAAGCCAGTAATAAATTCAAAGGCGTAAGGCAAAAGAAAGGTATAGCTGGAAATACTATTAGCGAGAGAACAACTCAAGTCAACTGCAAGATAATTAAATGGGGCAGCATAGATTTAATGGAACATTTTGGAATAAAACCTAAAGAAGTTAAAGTAGAAGCTTCTGCAGAAGTTGTACCAGCTGCTTAAATTACACCCAAACTTTTGAATATTAAATAAGTTATATATACTAATAAAATTAAACCTATAATTTCTGCTAATGCTCTAACATCCAGCTTAAACGGGTACCAGTCGCACCTAAAATCGTATAAAATATAGATATTATAGCTATGCTAATTCCAATTCTAAATTTTTTATCTTCAGACATATTAGTTTAGGATTAGGTATGTTTTTATTAGTTTCTAAAGACCCCACGTTTTGTGAATCCTGCGTTTGATTTCAGCAATTTCTTGCATCAATTTAATTTCATCTGCATTCAATAATTCTTTTTTTTCCTTGAGAGCCCTGAAGTTTGATTCATTCATAGCACCATATAGTACTTCTTTTTCGTGTATTTGTCTTCCCACTACGACATCATCAATTGCTATTGCTGCCTCCTGTCCGGTTTTTAGCTCTTTTACTTTTGTGCCTTCGCGCTCAATAGATTTTATTTCTCCGAATTCGTGGCCTTCAGAATCCATAAGTTTTACACCAGTTTTTAATTTCCCAGTAAGCAGAGTTATTCCAACTATAGCTGGCTTGGAAATCCTAAAAGTATGATTCGGTAAAATTCTAAATTTAGCAGGCCAATTAAGACTCTCGACTGTTTTCATATGTTTCGCCTGTTTTTTACTCATTGTTAATTCCTCATAATCTTCAATTAAATGATAAATTACATCTTTAGAAATAATGATTACTTTTTCTTTATCAGCTAATTCTTTAGCATCTGAATCTATTTTAACGCTGAACGCTAGGATTGCGGTATTTATTTCATCGCGCTCGCGGGATGCAATAGCTTCCATAATATCTTTTCTGTTTATATCACCTATTTCGGCTTTCAAAATAGGAAATTGTTTCTTCCTCAAAAGCTCTGCAATAGCCTCAAGGCTGCCAAGAGTATCTGTTTTTAAAATAACGCCAGCATTCTGTGTTTCAATATGACTGCTCTCTAATTCAGCAGTAATAAAATTAATAGCAAGTTCTTCTTCTTCATCGGTTCTAGCGCTTTGAAGTGGCGAACCAGCTATTGATTTATCTAAATCGTGTGCAACTATTCTTACACCAGTAGCAGCGCTTACTTCCTGCAAATGCGTCCATTTGTCTCTCGAAGCTACTCTTATTTCAGCTAATGGCGCTGGTTTTAATAAAGCTTTAATTTTAGTACGAATAATTTCGTGCTTTCCACCTAGAACTAATGTATCATTTACTTTAAGCGTACCGTCGTATATTATGGCATCGGCTATTATGCCAATTCCTTGAACTTCTTTTATTTCTAAAATAGAACCTTTTGCAACTCCAGTTAATTCTATTCTTAAATTTTCTTCCAAAAATTTCTGACTCAAACCAGTCAATAATGCAAGAAGTTCGGGCATTCCTTCACCTGTTTTAGCAGATATAGGAACGATAGAAATAGTTTTTCGGTAATCATCAACTTTGTTATACAAATGAGAATTAAAACCCTGTTCTGACATTTGTCCCATTAACTTATAAAATAATTTATCAAAATAATCTTTAACATCCTGAGTTTGCATTTCGTAATTTTTAACAAATAATTTATCGTGCATTTTCCAGTTTCGCACTAAATCAACTTTATTTGCTGCAACTACGAATGGAACTTTGAAAGTTTTCAAAATATCTATAGCTTCTTTAGTCTGCGGTTGTATGCCTTGAGTAATATCAATTACAACTATTGCCAAATCAGCTACTGAACCTCCGCGTTTTCTTAGATTAGTAAAAGCTTCGTGACCTGGAGTATCTATAAATAAAAGTCCCGGAATAGTAAATTTAAGTTTGAATTTCTCTAATAAATTACCGCAGATTTTCTGAAGTGTGCTGAGAGGAACTTCAGTAGCGCCAATATGCTGCGTTATTCTGCCAGCTTCTTTGTCAGCAATAGTGGTGCCTCTAATGTAGTCAAGAACCGAAGTCTTGCCATGGTCTACATGACCTAAAACTGTTATGATTGGCTGACGTATCATTTTGCGAACCTCATATGAGTAAAGTGATTAGCGAAAGTTAATCCCGACTGTAAATTTCGCCATATCACAGTAGAATTCTAAAGTCTGGTTTTTTAAAACCTCGCTCCTTGCTTATATTTTACCGAACCAAAGTTCTATTTCACGTTTTGCTTCATCAACCGTTCCGGAAGCGTGAATTATATTTTTAACAGAGCGTTGTTCTTTATCTGCTAAATCATAAGAATCGGATGAAAAATCTCCACGAATAGTACCTGTAGCAGATGATTTTGGCTCGGTTGCTCCGATTATTTTTCGTACAATTGAAACAGCGTGATTACCTCTCAAAATCATTGCAATAACTTTTCCAGAACTTAGACTTTGTTTTAACCAAGATTGAACTCGTTTAGCAATTTCTAAATCTGATTCTGTCATCTGAACGCCTTTAGTAGCCATAGCTTCTCTTGTTTTGGAAGCTAAATTTTTAACCCAATCGTCAGTAAGAGCGTAATGTCTCTCAAGTAAATCTTCAGTTGGATTAATAGTTTTAATATCTATTACTTCCAAACCAGCTTTTTCAAACCGCGATATTATTTCTCCAGTAAGTTTTTTTTCTATACCATCTGGTTTTATCAAAACAAACGTATGTTCCATAAAATAGTGGAAAATCTTAGTCTTAAAAATGTAACTAATTATATAAATACTATAAACCTAAAAAAATAGTGGCTATGCGCAATCTTAGGGACTATAGTGATAGAAAAGAAGAATTAGAAGAATATATTGCCAACTACGAAGAATGGCGCAAGAATTTTTATGAAATAAAATTCAGAAATCCTGCTAAATATAAAGATTATATTTCTCAGTATGTGGGCGATAAGCCTGTTAGAGAATGGATAAAACAAAGGGAAGCTAAAGTGCATATTTTTAAAGAAGAACTTGAAAATCTAAAAGAAGAAATAAAAAAGTTTGATTATGTACAGCCATTAATTATTATAGCAATTATAGCGGCTGTAGCAATTCTTATAGGAACTATAGCTATAACAACTCCAACAGGTTTTGCAGTCTCAGCAAGAAATGTAGCTAATGAGGTTTTCATTAATGTTCCTGCTGCTGAAGAAGTAGTTGTTGAACATTTGGTTTTTAATAACGGATTAAAATCGTGCAATAATTTAGATTTATCTGTAGATGGAAGACAAATAGATTATTCAATAGTACGCGCGAATTACGATGCTAATGGATGTACGGAAGCTTATTTAGTATTTAATAATGTTAATTATAATATAAAAAATTCAAGATATAGGGTAAATACATATGAAGTTTAATATACATTATTCTGAGGAGAGCTTTGAAAGGTATATGTCGAGACGGACAATACCACATATAATAACTAAAACCGAAAATATAATTTTGTTAGCTATTATGCGTCTTAAAATTAATACTGATAAAATATCGCAATTTACAGTTAAATTTAGACATGGCCATGTAGAAGGTTATTCTAATTTATTTAGATACCCTAAAACTAAAGAAGTTGAATTGACTTTAAATTTACGTTTTATTGAAAAGTCCAGCAAAAGAGCAATTGAAAATATAATATATCATGAGCTTGGACATTTGCGCGATATGCTTGATCCGAAATATAATTATATGCCTGCGCAAGTTGATAAAATGTCAGAAGAAATGTTTAAAAAATTCGTAACTATTTGGAATATTAATATAGATTCAAGACTTAATAATAAACGATTACCATCAGCTATACGGGGCAGAAAAGAAGACATAAGATACTTCCATATACCTAACAAAATCGTCAAAAAAATCTGGAATAAATTTGTAAATTTCTCTGAAATGGCAAAAATGGCTAGAAACTTATAAATACGCAAATTCTTAATTTATTTCAATGGCCGCTAAACTAAAAAAAAGCCTAGGTTTATTTGAAACTACACTTTATGGCGTTGGTGTTGTATTAGGCGCCGGCGTATATGTCTTAATAGGAAAAGCCGCGGGCTTAGCAGGCAATTCAGTTTGGGCTGCTTTTGCAATTGGCGCAGTTATTGCAACCTTTACGGGACTGAGCTATGCCGAATTAAGTTCTATGTTTGTTACAGCCGGCGGAGAACATTATTATGCTCAGAAGGCATTCAATAATCACATAGCTTTTTTAGTCGGCTGGCTTATAGTCATCGGCGGAATTATAGCTTCGGCAGCTGTAGCTTTAGGTTTTGCTGGCTATTTCAATGCATTATTTAAAACACCAATAATTCTAACAGCGATTGTAGCAATATTAATTTTAACAATTATTAATTTTTGGGGAATAAAAGAAGCAACTTGGTTTGGTATAATTGCCACATTCGTGGAACTTGTGGGATTGCTTTTTATTATAGCACTCAGCGTTACTTTTTTTGGCGACGTCAATATTTTAGAATTGCCACCAACAGGTTTTCAAGGTTTAATTTCAGGAGCGGCATTAATTTTCTTCGCATTTTTGGGATTTGAAGGAGTGGTTAGGCTTAGTGAAGAAACAAAAAATCCGAAAAAGGTAATTCCTAAAGCTATAATTTTATCTATTATAATAACAACTATACTTTATATTTTAGTAGCTATATCAGCAGTTAGTGTATTGGGCTGGGAAAGATTAGTTACGAGTAATGCACCTTTAGCAGATGTCGCAGCCGCAGCTTTCGGCTCTAAAGCATTTTTTCTTTTATCTATAATAGCTTTGTTCGCAACATTGAGTACGGTTTTATTTACACTCATATCAACTTCAAGAATGCTTTACGGTATGGCGAGCGATGGCGCTCTGCCAAATATTTGCAAGCAAGTGCATAAAGTTACAAAAACTCCTTGGATATCAGTTATAATTGTTGGGCTGCTGTCTGTTGGATTTGTTTTGCTTGGAGATATAGCAAAAGTAGCATCTTTGACAGATTTTGCTTTATTTGGTACTTTTGCAATTGTGAATTTAAGTTTGATAGCACTAAGATATAAAGATAAAAAAACGAAGCGTGGTTTTAAATCACCTGTAAATATAGGAAATTTTCCTGTTTTAGCAGCTCTCGGCGCTATGGCGAGCATATTTATGATATTCCAGTTTGAATATTACATTATATTAGGAGGAATAGCTATTACTTTGACTGGTTTCGGTGTTTATTACTTAGTTAATTTTGGAAAGAAGAAAATCAATCCAAAACATAATTATAATATTCATAGAATACATCATTTGAAGATAAGATAAAATGAAGTTTGAAAATTTAATGGCGACAATTTTGTATGTAATATTACTAATTGTAATAGTAGCTGTAGTTGCACAGCATATTGTAAAAGCACCAGCAACAACAGATATATCTGAACCTGAGCGAGAATTTGAA